>NZ_CP017076.1:315833-631666 GCF_001742225.1 Novosphingobium resinovorum
CCCGGCCCGCTCCTTGGTCGCGCCCGGTGGGTGTGTATGTGAGGACCCTCATTCGTACGCCGGCCATCGCTTTGCGGATGTCGTGCCGACGCGCTTGCACTGCCCTCGGCCGTGAATGCCGCCGAGGTGTTCGCTCCCGTGATGCGTTGAATTATTACTGCGGCTCGGTCGGCCGTTTTCAGTTGGCAGGCTGTGCGGTTTCGCCGCGTCCTGCCCTGATCCGTTCGATCAGGGGCTGGAACGGGAACAGGAACTGCTCCCGGATGGACAGGCGCCTGAGATCGTCTTGCCCGACGACGCTGGCTTCACCCTCCTTGTAGGTGCCGAAGATGCGATCGAGCAGGATCAGCGAATTGCCGTAGTTGCAGCGCGTGCTCTCGTAATCGGTCGAGTGATGCAGGCTGTGATGCCGGATCGTGGTGAAGAAGAAGGAATAGAACAGCGGCGGATCGGAGCGCACGTTGGCGTGCGCGAAGGTCGATACCACGTTCAGGATGTTGAAGCCGCAGAACAGCGCGGTCGGCGAGAGGTCGAACAGCGCCAGCACGCTCAGGCTGATCAGGAACAGCTCGATCGGATTGCCGACCGCGCCTTTGGCGGCGTTGAGCTGGGTGATGTGGTGGTGCGGCGCGTGGGTCAGCCAGAACGGCGTCGAATTGTGCATCAGGCGATGCATCCAGTACTGGCCGAACTCCATGATGAAGACCACCAGCGCCACCTGCAGCAGCCAGGGCATGTGCATCGCCCACTGCGTGGTGATGCCGAGCGATGTCTTGACCGCCTGCAGCGGCTCCTCGGCCAGCGCGGTCGCGGTCCAGGAGATGACGGTGGCGCTCAGCACGACGTAGAACAGGTCGGTGAAGAACTCGCGCCAGTTCATGCGCCATCCGGCGTGCCGCTCGTGCACGAACTCGAGGCCCAGCACGACGAGGGTGATCAGTGCGGAGGTGACGATGATTGACCAGCCGTTGTCGGTCAGCGCCTTGGGCGCGAAGGCCCAGAACGCGACGATCACGGCGACAAACGCCGGGGGCACGAGGTTGAAGATCTTCTGCTTCACGCCCCCGTCAGCCACCGTGGCATCAGGCGCGAAGGCAGCCGCATCGTTCGAGAGAACCGTGTTGCGGACTGGCAGTTGTTCCATCGAAACCCCCCATCCAGACCGGTGGACCGGCCTGCTGTTACAAGATTCTCTCTCCCCGTTTCTTCGCTCTGACCGGCGATGTGATACAAGCTATGGATATTACGTTTCTCGTCAAGCGTATTAATTGAGGGTCGTGCGTTTTGACGACGTGAGGCGAAAAATCACGCTGTAGCGTGGTTTTTGTGCATCTGCGTAACACGCTTGTCGTCCGCAGATGCGCTCGGCGGCGCGTACCCGGCGCGCCGCCGATTCGGGTCGCCGTCAGTAGCGGTAGGGATTCTTGTCGATGGTAGTCGTCCCGCGCGTCTGGTTGCACAGGAAGACGGTGCCGGTGAAGTAGATGCCGGGCTCGGTGATCTTCTGCGCGTAGGCCCAGGCCTCGCGCAGTTGCTGCACGGTCATTTGCACGGGGGCCTCGTCGGGCTGGTACGTCATGCCGTAGGCGTAGTCCTCGCCGTCCTTGCTGATCTCGACGTGGCAACCCATGACGTGCGTGACGGGGTGCGTGTCGCAGAACTGGATCAGGCGCTTCATGCTGTCGTACCACGGTTCCCAGAAGCTGATGTAGCAGCGGCCGCGATAGAACATGTCGCCGGTATAGAGGATCTGCGTGTAGCTGTCGTAGTACGCGAACTCGGAAACGACGTGCCCCGGCGAGCCCCAGATCAGTATCTCGCGCCCGCCGAGGTCGAGGGTCACGCGCTCCTCGGGGAAATTGGTCATGCCCCAGAAGCCGACCATCTCCTCGTGCGTGAGGCCCATGTAGCGGGTATTGGGGCGGTCGGCGAACTGGTTGGTCGCGGCGTAGTGGTCGGCGTGAAGATGGCTGAACGCCACCAGCAGTTCGAGGCTGGCCGGATCGCGGCCGTTGCGGGCGCACCACTCGTCGATGCACTGGTCTACGACGCCGCGCAGGTCCCAGTCGTTGCGCAACTGCACGAAGCCCTCGTCGAGCAACAGCACCCGGTCGTTGCCGAAGTAGAGCGGCGCGAAGGGTGCCTCGTAGCTATAGGCCTTGTTCTGGCGCAGGATCGCGGTGTGCGGGTTGTACCAGTGGACCTGCACCGGCGGATCGGTGTTGTCCATGCAGGACGACGAGCCGCAGATCCACTTGTCCGGGAAAGTGCCGGTCGCGGGCAGGTTGGCCTTGAAGTCGATCGGCGGCGGGCGTGTCGCGGCGGAGGCGGCGTCGGACAGCCCGGTCAGCGCGGCACCGGTCAGCGGCACGGCGGCGATGGCGGCGTTGTAGGTCAGGAAAGAGCGGCGATCCACGGTGCGGTTTCCTTAACTCAGAACGGGCGGGGCGGGTTGATGTTCGGCACGCCTTCCGGCCAGACCGAAGTACGCTGGTCGGGACTGACGCCGTTGAACAGCGCGAAGTCCGGGCGGATTAGCATCATGTCCTTGCCCTTGATCTCGCGCGCGTGCTGCAGCGCGTCGTCGATCAGGTCGGGCGTCATTTCCAGCACCCGCTCGTAAGGCTTATAGGTGGTGAAGCGGGCATAATACTTGCCCGGCACGAACATCATCTCGATGTGTCCACCCAGCAGCCACTTCACCGAATTGGCGGCGGCGAAAGCCTTGAGCCTTTCCAGCGAGGCGACGAAATCGGTGTCGTTGCCGATGTTGATCTTGCCGGGGAACAGCAGGTCGCCGGTGAACAGCAGGTCGCAGTAGGGATCGTAGAAGCTGACCCCGTCCTTGTGCGTGCCGGGGGTCGGGACGACCGTGATCACGCGATCGCCGAGGTCGATCCTGCCAGTGCCCGAAGGCCAGTTCGCGATGCCGTAGGTCTTCTGCATCAGCGCCAGCGGCTTGGGGACGATCGTGGTGTCCGGCCGGTCGGCGAACTGCACGAGGCCCTGGTTCTGCGCGATGTCCTCGGCCGAGGTGAGCGCGACGGTCAGCGGCACCTTGCTGCGCCCGCGCGCCTTTGCCCAGCGCGCGATGATCGCATCCACCGTCTCACGCAGGGGGTAATGCCCGGCGTTGGCGGTGGCGCCGGTGTCGATCAGCAGCGCGCCCTTGTTGCCGAACAGCAGGTACGTGAACGGCGCCTCCCAGTGGACGCACACGTTCTGGCGCAGCACGAAGGTATCTTCGTTGTACTGCACCACCTGCACGCGCGGGTCGCGGTTCTTCGCCGCGACGTTGGAGCCGTAAGTCCAGCGGAACGACAGGCTGCCCGCCGCGGGGCCATCGCAGGCATAGTCGTGCATGACCGGCTTGCTGCGATGGAGCGGCACGGCGCTGTCGGTATTACGCACGCCGGGTGGATTGTACCCCAGCGCCGGGTTGCCGTTGGGATAGGCGCGCCCGGTGGCGGCCTGCGAACTGCCGGAAAACCCCGTGCTACGGGTAGGACTCTGTGCCAAGAAATGCCCCCACACTGGCTGCGAGCGGGTGAACACCGGCTCGATCTCGGGTCAGCTTATCGATATTACGAAACGTGACAACGGTATTATTTTTGTGCGATGAGAGTATCACTCCACAGCCGACTGCGCCTCCAACTGCTGCTGTCATCGGCGGCAAGGTTGGTATAGGGGAGGGCTGTTGTTGTTCCAGAAAGGGCGCCGCTTGAGCACCGATCCCGCCAGTCTTGCCCGGCTCTCCATGAGCCTTCCCGCAGACCTGTTCCGCCAGCTGGATGCCATGGTGGAGGAGCGCGGGCTGCCCTCGCGCTCGCAGCTGATTGCCGAACTGATCCGCCACGCCCTTGCCGAGCATGAGGCTTTGACCCGGCCGGAAGAGATGCTCGCGGGAACGATCACGCTGGTCTACCGGGGCGACAAGGGGCGGGTGCGCCACCAGCTGGCGCAGAGCCAGGCGGAGTACCTGAAGGAAGTGATCTCCTCGCAGCACGTCTTCCTCGAGGACGACCAGTCGATGGAAGTCCTGCTGGTGCAGGGCCCGGCCGAGCGGCTGAAGGAACTGTGCGACGCCCTGCGCGCCATTCGCGGCGTTCACCAGCTGCAGCTGGTCACCACCACCGCGCTCCTGCCGCCGCTTCACGAGCAGGACGAAGTCGCCGCAAAGGTTGCCGAAACCCCGCGCAAGCAGGAGCCCAAGGACGAAGTGGCGGCCTGAAGACTCGCGCATGATGCACAAGGGCAATGGTGCGAGCAAGTATTACAAAAATCGCGCACCGTAATAATTTTTGATGGACAACGATCCGAATCGCAGCAATGTTGCACTGCGAAAGGGGACCGAGTCATGATCGTATCGATCCGCAGCATTGCCAAGGCCGCGTTGATGGCCACCGCGATGCCGGCAGTACTTCTCACCGCCGCCTGCTCGCAGGCGCCGAGCGAAGCGCCCAAGCGTACCGAATTCAACATCGGATGGTCGATCTACGCGGGCTGGATGCCCTGGCCCTATGCCCAGCAGGCCGGCATCGTGAAGAAGTGGGCCGACAAGTACGGGCTCAAGATCAACATCGTCCAGGTCAACGACTACGTCGAGTCGGTCAATCAGTACACGGCGGGCAAGCTGGACGGCGTCACCGTCGCCAACATGGATGCGCTGACGATTCCGGCAGCAGGCGGCAAGGACACCAGCGCGATCATCGTCGGTGACTATTCCAACGGCAATGACGGCATCCTGATGAAGGGCGGCGACCTCAAGGCGATCAAGGGCCAGTCGGTCAACCTCGTCGAGCTTTCGGTGTCGCACTACCTGCTGGCGCGCGGGCTGAACTCGGTCGGCATGCAGCTCAGGGACGTGAAGACGGTCAACACCGGCGATGCCGACATCGTCGGCGCCTTCGCCAGCCCCGACGTCAAGGTCGCGGTGGCGTGGAACCCGCAACTCAATGCGATGAAGGCGCAGCCGGGCGCGAAGCTGGTGTTCAGCTCGGCAGATATTCCGGGCGAAATCCTCGACTTGCTCTGCGTAGATACCGCCACGCTGAAAGCCAACCCCAATCTCGGCAAGGCGCTGGCGGGCATCTGGTACGAGACGACCGCGCTGATGACGCGTCAGGACGCCGAGGGCAAGGCCGCCCGCGCGGCGATGGCCAAGCTCGCGGGCGCCACGCCGGAAGCGTTCGACAGCCAGCTCAGCACGACCTTCCTCTATTCCGACGCCAAGGCTGCCGTCGCCGCGACCGACGCGCCCGCGCTCGTCACCACGATGACCCGCGTGCGGGACTTCAGCTTCTCCAAGGGGCTGTTCAAGGGCGCCAGTTCGGCCGATGCGGTGGGCATGTCCTTCCCCGGCGGCAAGACGCTGGGCGATGCGCAGCGCGTGACGCTGCGTTTCGACGACAGCTTCATGAAGATGGCCGCCGACGGCAAGCTCTAGAACCGTCCGTTACCGCGCGAGGGTCGCGGTGGTGAGGCGGGATAAAAACAACACTCCACAGGTGGGATCACGACAATGCGCTGGGTGAATCGTCAGGTCGGGCGAGGGGGGCGGGTGCTTCTCGGCGCGGTTCCGATCCTGCTGCTCCTGCTGGTCTACATCGTCATGGCCGCGAGCCGCCATGCGGTGAACCCGGCCGACAAGATCCTGCCGCTGCCAGGCTCCATGGCCGAGAGCATGTCGGCGCTGCTTTTCGTGCCCGACCAGCTCACCGGCCAGCTGGTGTTCTGGGCGGACACCCTCGCGAGCCTGCAGCGCCTTGGCATCGGCCTTGGCATCTCGACGCTGATGGCGCTGGTGGTGGGCCTTGCGCTCGGCGTCTTGCCGCCGGTGCGCGCGACGTTCGGCCCACTGGTCACCGGCATCGCGGTCATCCCGCCGATCGCGCTCCTGCCGATCCTGTTCATCGCGCTGGGCCTCGGCGAAACCTCCAAGGTCGCGCTGATCGTCATCGGCATCGCGCCGGTCATGATCCGCGACATCGCCGCCCACGTCTCCGCGCTTCCCCGGGAGCAGGTGATCAAGGCGCTGACGCTGGGCGCCAACAGTTGGCAGGTGATGATCCGCGTCGCCCTGCCGCAAGCCATGCCGCGCCTGCTTCACGCCATCCGCCTCGCACTCGGCCCGGCCTGGGTGTTCCTGATCTCGGCCGAGGCGATCGCGTCCGACGTGGGGCTCGGCTACCGCATCTTCCTTGTGCGCCGCTACCTCTCGATGGACGTGATCCTGCCTTACGTCGCGTGGATCGCGCTGCTGGCCATCGCGATGGACATGGCGCTGACTTTCCTCAGCCACCGGCTGTTTCCCTGGGCACATGGAGAAAGCCATTGAGCACCCTCCTGAGCTTCCGCGACGTCTGGGTCGAATACGGCGACCGGATCATCATCGAAAAGCTGAACCTCGACATCGAGCAAGGCGCCTTCGTCTCGATCGTCGGCCCATCCGGCGCGGGCAAGAGCAGTTTCCTGCGCCTGATACTGGGGCAGGAAGGGCCGAGCCGGGGCGTCATAACCCTCGACGACACGCCGCTCAAACCCGAATGCGGACCGGATCGCGGCGTCGTGTTCCAGCGCTATTCGGTGTTTCCGCACCTGACCGCGCTGCGCAACACGATCCTCGGGCTGGAATGCGAGAAGGCCCCGGTGCTCGGCCGCCTGTTCGGCAGCGCCCGCCGCGCCGCCGTCGAAGAGGCGACCGAGATGCTGACGGCGGTGGGCCTCGGCCATAGCCTCGACCTCTACCCCGCGCAGATGTCGGGCGGCATGCAGCAGCGCCTTGCCATCGCGCAGGCGCTGGTCAAGCGGCCGCGCATCCTGTTGCTCGATGAGCCGTTCGGCGCGCTCGACCCCGGTATTCGTGCCGACATGCACGCGCTCATCCGCAATCTGTGGCGCAAGTATTCGCTGACGATCGTGATGGTGACGCACGACATTCGCGAGGCATTCTCGCTGGGCACGCGCGTCCTTGCGCTCGACAAGCGCCGGCACGATCCGCACGCGCCGCACCGCTTTGGAGCCACGGTCGTCTACGACCTGCCCATGCGCGAGCGGGCGGAAGAGACGGAAGAGGAGACTGCCGGGTGATCGCGTCTACCCCCTTTTCCGTCATCCCCGCGAAGGCGGGAATCCATCTCCTGAAGGTGCCTGTTGCACAGTCATCAGATGGGTCCCCGCCTTCGCGGGGATGACGGAAAAGAAAGAATGCAATTAGTTTAAATATTACGATTGACGTAAATCGTAATACCTGAAAAGAGAATGGGCATGGGCACAGACTCCGCAAGCCTGGCTCGGCTCAGCATGAGCCTTCCGGCAGACCTCTTCAGACAGCTCGACATGATGGTGGCGGAACGCGGCCTGCCTTCCCGCTCCCAGCTCATCGCCGAACTGATCCGCCATGCTCTGGCCGAGCACGGTTCGCTGATGCGGCCCGAGGAGATGCTCGCGGGCACCATCACCCTCGTCTACCGCAGCGAGCGGGGCCGCGTGCGGCACCAGCTCTCCCAGACGCAAGCCAGTTACCTGAAGGAAGTGATCTCCTCGCAGCATGTCGTGCTGGAGGACGACCAGTCCCTCGAAGTTCTTCTCGTGCAGGGTCCGGCCGTGCGGCTGAAGGAACTGTGCGACGCCATCCGCCGGGTGCGCGGGGTGCAGCAGCTTGAGCTGGTCACCACCACCGCCCTCCTGCCGCCGCTCTACGACCAGAGCGGAGACGACTTCAAGAATATCGGAGCGCATTCATGACCGAAACATTGGCCGATCCGCTCGCAGCCCGAGACCATGCGCGTGCCCAGGGCGGCACCGTGGTCGAGAGCATGCCGGTGCTGCCTCCCGTGGCCGACGACCTGCCTGCAGATGTCGGCGCCAATGACCTCGTGTGGGAGGAAACGATCGCGGCGGGCGGTTACGCCACGCGGCGCCTGACGCGCGGCTCCCGGTTGCGGCTGATCGACGGAAAGGGCGACGCCTGCGCCTCGATCCTGCTGTTCAATGCCGAGATGCCAACCGAGCGCCTCAACGTGGCGGACACGGTGAAGGTCCAGTGGAACGCCTATCTCGGCGAAGGCAGGCTGCTGCTCTCCGACATGGGCCGCGTGATGATGAGCATCGTCGCTGACGACGCCGGCACGCACGATACCTTCTGCGGCACCTCCAACCCCGCGATCAACCTCGCCAAGTACGGCGAGGGCCGCAACTCCGGTGCCTTCCCGAGCGGCCGCGACCGCTTCCTTCTCGGCGCCGCCAAGCATGGGCTCGGCCGCCGTGATGTCCATCCCTGCGTGACGCTGTTCAAAGGCGCGCGGATCGAGGCGGACGGCGCGATTACGCCTGAGGTCGGCCCCTTCGAGCCCGGCCGCTCCGTGATCCTGCGTGCCGAGATGGACGTGATCGTGGTGATCGCCAACGTCCCCCACGTCCTCGATCCGCGCCCCGAATACACCGTGACGCCGCTGCGCGCCTCGGCATGGCGCGGTCCGGTGACGGGCGAGGACGACCCCGTCCGCTCCGCGACGCCCGAAGGCCTGCGCGCCTTCGAGAACGTCGAAGACTACTTCCGCCGCTGAACAAGGGACACGCGATCATGAGCACCGATCCTCACATGTCCGGCCTCACCGGCACCGTCATCCACGACATCGTCGTCCCCGCCCGCGCGCCCTGGCTGCATCACGTCAAGGCCGGGCAGACGCTGCGCATCGTCGACCTCGAAGGCAATCAGGCGGTCGATTTCCTGCTCTATTCCGCCGCCGACGATGCCGAGCGCTACTCCGCGCAGGATACCGTCGCGGCGCAGGGCAACCTGTTCCTGCGCGAAGGCACGAAGCTGCTTTCGAACGAGGGCAATGCGCTGATGACCATCGCCGCTACCTCGGTCGACTACCACGACACCATCGGCGGCGCGTGCTCTTGCGAATCCAATACCTTGCGCTACGGTCATCACACAAAATCTGAACACGCCTGCGTCGAGAACTTCCTGGAGGCCAACCTCCTCGAAGGGCGCGGCAAGCGGGACATCGTCTCCAACATCAACTTCTTCATGAACGTTCCTGTCGAACCCGACGGGTCGCTGGGCATCGTCGACGGAATATCCGCGCCGGGCCTGACCGTGGACCTGCGGGCGGAGATGGACGTGATCGTCGTCGTGTCCAACTGCCCGCAGGTCAACAACCCCTGCAACGGCTTCAACCCCACTCCAGTCCGGATGATCGTCACCGCATGAGCTTCGACACCGTCCTGATCGCGAACCGGGGCGCGATCGCCACCCGCATCATCCGCACGCTGCGCAGGATGGGCCTGAAATCCGTCGCGGTCTATTCCGAGGCGGACGAGAACTCCAACCACGTATCCGAAGCCGACGAAGCCGTGTTCATCGGCGGGGCGAAGGCTTCGGAAAGCTACCTCAACATTCCCGCCATCATCGCCGCGGCGAAGGAGACCGGGGCAGGGGCGATCCATCCCGGCTACGGCTTCCTGGCCGAGAACGTCGAGTTCGCCGAGGCCTGCGCGGCGGAGGGCATCGTCTTCGTCGGCCCGACCACCGACAACATCCGTACCTTCGGCCTCAAGCACAGCGCCCGCGCGCTGGCGGCCGCGCACGAGGTGCCGCTGGCGCCGGGCACCGACCTGCTGACCGACGAGGAGGAGGCTGTCAGCGCCGCCGCGTCGATCGGCTACCCGGTCATGCTCAAGGCCACCGCAGGCGGCGGCGGCATCGGCATGCGCGTCTGCACCGACGAGGCGCAACTGCGCGACGGTTTCGCCACCGTGAAGCGGCAGGGGCAGAGCAACTTCGGCGATGCCGGGGTCTTCCTCGAACGCTACATCGGCCGCGCGCGCCACATCGAGGTGCAGCTGTTCGGCGACGGCGAGGGCCGCGTCATGGCTCTGGGCGAGCGCGACTGTTCGCTCCAGCGCCGCAACCAGAAGGTCGTCGAGGAAGCGCCCGCGCCCTTGCTGCCGGATGCGGTGCGCACCGCGCTCTACGCCGCCGCCGTGCGTCTGGGCGAGGCTGCCAAGTACCGCTCGGCAGGCACCGTGGAGTTCCTCTACGACGCCGACCGCGCCGAGTTCTTTTTCCTCGAGATGAACACCCGCCTGCAGGTGGAGCACGGCGTCACCGAGATGGTGATGGGCATCGACCTCGTCGAATGGATGGTGCGCGGCGCGGCGGGCGATTTCGCCTTCCTCGATGCGCCCGCGCCGACGATGAAGGGCCATTCGGTGCAGATGCGTCTCTACGCCGAAGACCCTTCGCTCGATTATCGCCCGACTTCGGGCACGCTGACCGCGCTGGAATTCCCCGAGGACATCCGCGTCGAGACGTGGTGCTCGGCGGGCAGCACCGTCAGCGCGTGGTACGACCCGATGCTGGCCAAGCTGATCGTCCACGCGCCCACCCGCGAGGAAGCGGTGGAAGCCGCCCGGCGCGCGATCGACGCCACCCGCGTGGACGGCATCGAGACGAACGTGCGCTGGCTGCGCGACGTGGTGCGCACCCCGGCTTTCACCAGCGGCGAAGTCTCGACCAAGGTGCTCGACGGCGTGGTGTTCACCCCGCGCGCCTTCCGCGTCGTCAGCGGCGGCACCGCGACGACCGTGCAGGACTGGCCCGGCCGCCAGCACTTGTGGGCCGTGGGCGTGCCGCCTTCGGGACCGATGGACGACCAGTCGTTCCGCCTCGGCAACCGGCTGCTCGGCAATCCGGAGGGCACGGTCGGCCTCGAAGCCACCGTCACCGGCCCGACGCTGGCCTTCGTCTCCGACGCGCGCATCTGCCTGACCGGCGCGGATTTCGGCGCGACGCTCGACGGCGTGCCGGTGGAGCGCGGCGTCGCAATCGACGTCGCCGCCGGACAGACCCTCGCGATGGGCCGCTCCTCCTCCGGCGGCTTCCGGGGCTACATCCTGTTCGCTGGCGGGCTCGATATCGCGCCCTACCTCGACAGCCGCGCCACTTTCGAGCTTGGCCAGTTCGGCGGCCACGCCGCGCGCCGTCTGCTGGCGGGCGACACGATCCACCTTGGCTCCGACCCGACCGAGGCGGCCTTGGCCGCCGTCACGTTGCCCGCGATCGGCAACGAATGGACCCTGCGCGTCCTCTACGGCCCGCACGGCGCGCCGGACTTCTTCACGCCCGAAGACGTGGAAATGGTCATCAATGCCGAGTGGAAGATCCACTACAACTCCAACCGCACCGGCGTGCGCCTGATCGGCCCCAAGCCGCGCTGGGCACGCACTGACGGCGGCGAGGCGGGCCTGCACCCCTCCAACATCCACGACAACCCCTACGCCATCGGCGCGGTGGACTTCACCGGCGACATGCCGATCATCCTCGGCCTCGATGGGCCGTCGCTCGGCGGGTTCGTGTGCCCCTTCGTGGTGATCGCGGCGGACCGCTGGAAGATCGGCCAGCTCGCTCCCGGCGACAAGCTGCGCTTCGCCCCGGTGACCATCGAGGACGCCGCAGCCGCCGACGCCGCCCAGCGCAATTTCGTGGCGACCGGCGCGGTGCCCGCAGCCACCCCGGCGCGCGGCGTGGAGACGCTGACACCGATCCTCGCGGAAATTCCGGCCGAGAATTCTGGGGCCCCCGGCCGTCCCCGCACGGTCTACCGCCAGCAGGGCGACCGCAACATCCTCGTCGAATACGGCCCGATCGTGCTCGACATCGAGCTGCGCATCCGCGTCCATGCGCTGATGACCGAGCTGGAACGCCTTGCCGCGCCCGGCATCATCGACATCGTGCCCGGCATCCGCTCGCTCCAGCTGCATTTCGACGGCACGGAGATGGACCAGAAGGCGGCGCTCGCCATGCTGATCGCCGCCGAGGAGCGGCTTGGCGACCTCGAGGACTTCACGATCCCCTCGCGCGTGGTCCACCTGCCGCTCAGCTGGCGCGATCCGGCGATCGTCGAGACGATCGAGAAGTACATGGCCACCGTGCGCGATGATGCGCCGTGGTGCCCGGACAATATCGAGTTCATCCGCCGCATCAATGGCCTGCCCGATCAGGCCGCGGTCGAGAACCTGATCTTCGAGGCGAACTACCTCGTCATGGGGCTGGGCGACGTCTATCTCGGCGCGCCGGTCGCGACGCCGGTGGACCCGCGCCATCGCCTCGTCACCACCAAGTACAACCCCGCGCGCACCTGGACGCCGCCCAACGTCGTGGGCATCGGCGGCGCCTATATGTGCATCTACGGCATGGAGGGGCCGGGCGGCTATCAGCTGTTCGGGCGCACCGTGCAGGTCTGGAACACCTATCGCCAGACCGAAGCCTTCACCGAAGGCAAGCCCTGGCTGCTGCGCTTCTTCGACCAGATCCGCTTCTACCCCGTCAGCGCGGAGGAACTGGCCGACTGGCGCCGCGAATTCCCCGCCGGTCGCCGCGCGCTCAGGATCGAGCCGAGCGAATTCCGCCTCGCCGACTACCGCGCTTACTTGGCCGAGAACGCCGCCGGGATCACCGAGTTCGAACAACGCCGCAAGGCCGCCTTTGACGAGGAACGCGCCGAGTGGGAGCGCCTCGGCGAATTCGACCACGCCGCCGATCTCGCCGATGCGGACCTGCCCGCCGAGGAGGCGATCGAACTGCCCGAGGGCTCCGACTTGGTCGAGGCGCCTTATGGCGGCAGCGTCACCCGCCTGCTGGTGCAGCCGGGCGATACCGTCGCGGCGGGAGACAAGATCGCGGTCCTTGAAGCGATGAAGATGGAATGCGCGGTGGAAAGCCCGGGCAGCGGCACGGTTTCGGCGCTCTACATGCGCGAAGGCCAGTCGCTGCAGCCCGGCGCCCCGATGCTCGCCCTGAGGAAACATGCATGACCCGTTTGAGCGCCACCCGTATCGCCGCCGCCGTCAGGGCCGGTGAGACCACCGCCGTCGCCGTGGCCGAGGACACTTTCGCCCGCGTCGAGGCCTACAATGCCGTCCAGCCGCAGATCTGGATCAGCCGCGCCACCCGCAGCGAACTGCTCGACGCCGCCGCTGCGGTGGACGCGCGCATCGCGGCGGGCGAGGACCTGCCGCTGGCAGGCGTGCCCTTCGCGGTAAAGGACAATATCGACGTCGCCGGGTTCGAGACGACGGCGGCCTGTCCCGCCTTCGCTTACGAGCCCGAGGACGATGCCGGCGTGATCGAGCGGCTGCTGGCGGCGGGCGCGGTCTGCGTGGGCAAGACCAACCTCGACCAGTTCGCCACCGGCCTCAACGGATCGCGCAGCCCTTACGGGATACCGCGCAATGCCTCGAACCTGAACTACGTCAGCGGTGGGTCCAGCTCCGGCTCCTCGGTCGCGGTGGCGGCGGGGCTGGTGGCCTTCTCACTCGGCACCGACACCGCCGGATCGGGCCGCGTGCCTGCCGCGTTCAACCACCTGATCGGCATGAAGCCCACCAAGGGCCGCTGGTCCACGCGCGGCCTCGTCCCTGCCTGCCGCACCATCGACTGCATCACCGTCTTCACCGACGACACCGCCGATGCCCGGCTGGTGGACGGCGTGGTCGCCGCCTTCGATGTGGCCGATCCCTACTCCAAGCCGCTCGCGGACCAGCCTCTCGCCGTGAGGCGCATCGGTGTGCCGCGCCGCGAACAGCGCGTGTTCTTCGGCGACGGCGAGTCCGAATACCTCTACGACAAGGCGCTCGCCAGGCTGGCGACGCTGGGCGAACTCGTCGAGATCGACCTTGCCCCGCTGCTCGAAGCCGCACAGCTGCTCTACGGCGGCCCTTGGGTGGCCGAGCGGACCGCCGCGATGGAGGGTATCCTCGCCGCCAACCCGCTCGCGGTCGATCCCACCGTGCGTGCGGTGGTCGAGCCCGGCAAGGCGATGAGCGCGGTCGAACTGTTCAACGGCATCTACCGCATGGCCGACCTCAAGCGCCACGCCGACCTCCTGTGGGCCGACATCGACATGATGGCCTTCCCCACCACCGGCACCACCTACCGTGTCTCCGAGATGCTGGCCGCGCCCATCGCGCTCAACAGCAACCTGGGGCTCTACACCAATTTCGTGAACCTGCTGGACATGGCCGCGCTGGCCGTTCCCGCCGGTATCCGCGCCAATGCCACCGGATTTGGGATCACCCTGATCGGCCCGGCCGACACCGACCGCGCCCTGCTGGACGCGGCCGACGCCTACCTTGCGGTCGCGGACTTGCCCGCGCCACCGCCACTCGATCTGGAGGGAAAGATGCAGACCGTGAAGCTCGCCGTCGTCGGCGCCCATCTGAAGGACATGCCGCTGCACTGGCAGCTGACCAGCCGCGATGCCGAGTTCGTCGGCGCCTTCGAGACCGCGCCCAGCTACAAGCTCTACGCCATCGCCGACAGCGTGCCGCCCAAGCCCGCGCTGGTGCATGATGAAGCGGGCGCCGCGATCAAGGTCGAGGTCTATGAACTGGGCGTCGCCGAGTTCGGCAGCTTCACCGTCGACGTGCCCGCGCCGCTCGCCATCGGCAACGTGACGCTGGCGGACGGCACCACGGTCAAGGGCTTCGTCTCCGAACCGCGCGCGCTGACCGGGGCGGAGGACATCACGCATCTGGGTGGTTGGCGCGCCTTCATCGCGAGCAAGGTATAAGCCTCTCTCCCCGCTTGCGGGGAGAGATACGAAGGCTTGCGGGCTTGTCCCGCTAGCCGCAGTTGAGAGGGGCCAGCGCGGGAGCATTCCCCTCTCCCAACCCTCTCCCCTGAAGGGGAGAGGGCTCCAAGCAACCAAAGGGGCAAAATCCATGCGCAAGTTCGGTCTGATGCTTCTGGCTGCCACGGCGGCATTTCCCGCCTTTGCGCACGCAAAAGAACCCGAGGTCATTCAGGTCCCGGGCTTCGCGGATTTCCTCGCGGTGGACGGCAAGACCGTCTGGGCGACCAACAAGGGCCGCGTCGAGCAGTGGTCCCGCGCTGGCGGTAAGGGGGGCAAGCTCGCCGAAGTCGCGATGGCGCACCCCTGCGGCGCGATGGCGATCACCGCTGGCTCGCTGTGGGTCGCCGATTGCGAGGAAAAGGCGGTCAAGCGCATCGACGTGAAGACCGCGAAGATCGTCGCCACCATCCCCACCGGCATCGCCTCGAGCGGCGAACTCAACGTGGTCGCGGGCGAAGGCTCGGTCTGGGTGGCCAGCGACAACGGCGCCGACGACCGTGGGGGCCTCGTCGCCCGCATCGATCCGGCGACCAACGCGGTGATCGCCTCGGTCCCGGTCGATCCGGGCACGTGGTATCTGACTTACGGCTTCGGCGCGGTATGGGCGGTGAGCGCCGCGAAGCAGTCCCTCCAGCGCATCGACACCGCCACCAACACCGTCACCGCGAAGATCCCACTCGGCAAGGAGCCGGGCTTCCTCGCCGCGGGCGAGGGCGGTGTCTGGGTGCAGGAGCAGGGCGACGGCACCCTCGCACGGATCGACCCCGCGACCAATGCGCTGGCAGGCCGCATCAAGGTCGGCGAAAACCTCAAGTGGGGCGACGTCGATACCGGCGCGGGCAAAGTCTGGCTGCGGACCACCGACGACCAGGTCTTCGCGGTGATCGACCCGAAGGCGATGACGGTCGCCGCGCGCAAGGGCAAGGCGGCGGGCAGCGGGGCGCTGCGCTGGACCCCCAAGGGCGTCTGGACCTCCGCGCATGACGAGCACACGCTGACATGGTGGTCGAACGCGGTACTGCGCGCGAAGTAGTGCAAGGGGGCCAGGTAGCCCGTGATCTTGCTTGATCTGAACACTCGCCGTCATTTCCGCGAAGGCGGGAATCCATCTCCAGACCTCGCCTGTTGGACGGTCATAAGATGGGTCGATGACAGCAATACAATTGAGAGTGATCAGGCGTAGAGTGCCCTTAGGTGCCGTTAAGTACCGTCTGGGTGCCATCCAATCAGGGACGCTTCATAAATTGCATCTATGACCCGGCTTTCGGACCGGCTACCCCTGTTGCCATGAGCGACGACACCCCGCTGACCGACCGTAAATTCGCCAGCCGGGTGGACTGGAACCTCATGCGCACATTCGTCGACATCGTGCGCGCCGGGGGGATCGGCGCGGCGGCAAGGGAACTCAACAAGCAGCAGCCGAGCATATCGGCCGCGCTCAAGCGGCTCGAGGACCACGTCGGCACCACCTTGCTGGTCCGCTCGGCGAACGGCGTCGAGATGACGGCGGCGGGCAAGGCGATGATGGCGCTGTGCGAGGACATGCTGGCATCCGCGCGCCTCGTGCCGCACCAGATCGCGCAGGCCATCCGCCGGGTCGAGGGGATCGTGCGCATCCAGATCGTTTCGGCCATCGTCTCGGCCGAGTTCGACGAGGCCATCGCCAGCTTCCACCGCCGCCATCCCGGCATTCGCATCGAAATCCGCGTCTCCTCCTGGCGGCAGGTGCTCGATGCGCTGGAACGCGGCGAGGTGGAGGTCGGCATCGGCTATGACAACAGCGTGCGCGGCGGGCTGGTCTACGAGCCTCTGTTCGTTGAGTGCCAGCAGCTTTACTGCGGTCGCAGCCACCCGATGTTCGGCTATCGCATCAGCCAGCCGCGCGAGTTGAAGGACGAGGCGTTCGTCCTCGGCGGCGAGGACGAGATCGAGATCGTCACCCACTTGCGCCGCCGCTACGGGCTGGGTGCGCGCGTGACGGGACTTGCGCAGGACATCAACGAGGCGCGGCGGCTGATAGTCTGCGGCGTGGGCATCGGCTTCCTGCCTGTCCCGGCGGTGCGCGCGGAGATCGAGCGGGGGCTGCTCTGGCCTCTGCTGCACGCGGACTTCGAGCCGTCGTACGAAATCTTCCTCCTCGCCCGCGCGGAGCCGGAGCGGGATACCGCCACGCAACTGTTCATCGACGAGGTTTTCCGCCGCATTCGGGCGATTCCTCGCGCATAGATGAAATCTATGCCCTTCATTGCAAATTTGTGTCTGCCGTGACGATCGGCGGCGCGTCACCTTTGTTTCCCTGGGGAAAAGGTGACTGCCGAGCATGCGTAAAGCCACGAAGTTCCAGTTTCGAGCCAAGGAAATCCGCCCTTCCAGTATGGGCGCGGCGGTTCTCAGGTTGCTGCGGGACGGCATCGCGGCACGCGCGCAGGCAGTAGGTTCCGTTCCCGCATCGCGTCCCAAGGGGCATTCGTGATGCGGCGGGAGGTGTTCTCCGCAGAAAACCGTCGCCGCATGGCCATCATGATGGTGGCAGCGGCGTCTTTTACGATCGGCACCTCCAACGCCATGGCAGCCTCCGGCCCGGCCACGAAGCTGGTGCCGTGCGGTGAAAGTAGCTGCCTGCAAGTTTCCGGCCACCGCTCCGATCCTTCTTCCCCGGTGCACATCAACGGCCGTCCTGTGACTGTCGAGGGTGGCAAGGCGTGGAAGGTCGTGCTGCCCTTGCAGACGGTGCGAGTCTGGTCCGCCCCTATCGCGCGGACCATCGCCGTCAGCGTGAGCGATGCCGACGCGCCCGGCACCCAGCAGGCCGACCTGCCTATCGGTCTGCTCGGCCACGTCACCGAACTCGCACTGGTGGTACGCGGCCGCTGAATCCGGCCAATATCGGTAGATTGTCAGTTCCCCTGCAGAGCGCTATGACGTATGCGGCCGCCGTCAGAGTGGTCCTCGACATGTGTGCAGGAGATGATGATGAAGATTGGCCTGATGGCGCTCGCCGCCTGTGCCCTTACCGTTGCCGGTTCGGCTTCGGCAGCGACCGACGAAAACCCCTTTGCCCGCGATCAGGTCATGCTTGACCTCAAGGGTCTCGACCTTGCCACAACCGATGGCCAGCAGCGCCTTGCGATCCGCATGGACCAGGCTGCCCGCTCGGTCTGCGGCGAGGGTATGGCCCGCGTCCACCTCATGGCCGAACGCAAGGCGCAGGACTGCCGCGCGGCGGTGAAGGCGGACATCCGCACCCGCATCGAAGCGCGCATGGCAACGGCTTCCACCCCCTCGCGCGTGCAACTCGCCAGCGCCCGCTGAGCGAAGTTGCCCGGCCGGTGATGCGCTCCGATTCGCGGGGGCGCGCCGGAACGGGCCTGCTATGAAGACATCTTCGCGCGGCGGTGATCCGCCGCGCTTTTCTTTTGCGCATCCGCGAACACCGGAAAACCGGACAGGACAACGTTGTCGCTGCGGCGAATTGCCTCCGTCGGATCGTGACCCGGTGCGGTTGAAGTAGCGTTTTGCGCAAGTTTCGCGCATGGTCGCCGCGTCGCGGAGAAACGGGGGAGGCGTGACGGCGCATCCCTGCCGGTCTTCATGCACCTTCAGATACGCCGTCCCGGCGCAGCGCCATGCGAAAGGCCAAGATGCAACCGATCACACTGACCCGCTTCCTCATCGAACAGCAGCGGCGCGAGGACAGCGCCTGCCCTTCCGAACTGCGCCTCCTCATCGAGACGGTCGCCCGGGCCTGCAAGTCGGTGACTTTCGCGATCTCCAAGGGCGCGCTCGGCGACGTGCTGGGCACGCTCGGCTCGGAGAACGTGCAGGGCGAAGTGCAGAAGAAGCTCGACGTCATCGCCAACGAGATACTGCTCGACGCGAACGAATGGGGCGGCCACCTTGCGGCCATGGCGTCGGAGGAGATGGAGACTATCCATCGCATCCCGAACCGCTATCCCAAGGGCGAATACCTGCTGCTGTTCGATCCGATCGATGGGTCGAGCAACGTCGATGTCGATCTGTCGGTCGGCACCATCTTCTCGGTCCTGCGCGCGCCGGAGAATTCGGCCGGGCGCGAGGTGACGGAGGAGGACTTCCTCCAGCCGGGCAGCGAGCAGGTGGCCTCGGGCTACGCGATCTACGGCCCGCAGACGCTGTTGGTGCTGACGCTGGGGGCGGGCGTCTACGAATTCACGCTGGACCGTGAAATGGGCGCCTGGCGCATGACCGACGGCCCGCTGAAGATCGCATCCGGCAACAAGGAAGTCGCCATCAACATGGCCCGCCGCGCGCAGTGGTCACCGGCCATCCGGCGCTACGTCGATGCCCGCGTCGGCTGCGAGGAAGGCCCGCTGGCGGGTGAGTACAACATGCGCTGGACGGGCTCGATGGTGGCGGACATCCACCGCATTCTCAAGCGCGGCGGCGTGTTCCTCTACCCTTCCGACCACCGCAAGCCCGGCAAGGCGCGCCTGCGCCTGCTTTACGAAGCCAATCCGATGAGCTTCCTCATCGAGCAGGCCGGCGGCACCGCCATCGACGGCGAGGCGCGCATCATGGATGCCAAGCCGACCGGCCTCCACCAGCGCATCGGCGTCGTCCTCGGCGACCCGGAGGAAGTCGCTGCCCTGCTCGAGGAAGCCGGGCAGATGGCGAGCGCGTGATCGCGGTCTGATCGACGGGCGGAGGCTTTGTCTTCCGCCCGTTCTTCCGGCGAGCCAGGCGTTAGCTGGCCCGGCAGTAGGCGATGACGTTGGCGACCACCTGCTCGCGACGCTTCGCCGCAGCCGCCGGGCTGGTGGTATCGACCTTGAAGATGGTCGCAAACGTATAGCGGTTGGACACGAAGTAGAACGACAGCGCGCTGATCGTCATATGCAGGTCGACCGGGTCCAGCCCCGGGCGGAACGTGCCCTCGGCGACGCCGCGTTCGATAAGGGCGCGGGTGCCGGGCAGTACCGTTTCGTTGTACGTCTCGACCACTTCGCCGACATGCGGGGCGTGTCGCATGTTCTCGTCCATCACCAGTCGCACGAGTTCCGGGTGCTCGTAGTGGTAGTCGAACGTCAGTTCCGTCAGCCGCGCCAGGGCATCGATCGCGGGCATGTCGTCCAGCCCGGCGGCGAGTTCGGCCGAGCGTATGCCGCGATAGGCTTCAGTGAGGACCGCGCGATAGAGCGCTTCCTTGCTGCCGAAGTGATAGTAGATCATCCGCTTCGACGTGGCGGTCGCGGCGGCGATCTCGTCCACGCGGGCGCCTGCGAAGCCCTTGTCCGCGAAATGGGCTGTGGCGATCGCGATGATCTCTCGCCGGTTGCGTTCGGTGAAGCCGTCATCCTGCATGGCGCGCCCTATGGCCTTTCGAGGGCCGGGGGCGCAATGCCCTCAGCCCCTTTTTAACAATCAGATCTGCATCTTGACCTGCACGCCGAGTGCCAGCGCATCGTGCGTGGTTCGGTAGGAGAAGGCGCCCGGATCGACGATGTACTGCACGTCGGGACGGATATTGAGCCAAGGCGTCAACTGCAGGCCGTAGCTCATCTCGATCGCCGTCTCGCCTTCGGGCAGGGCGGTGTAGCCGTCCGCGAGGCCGAGGAATTCGGCGTGAAGCGCGCGCAGGCGCTCGTTGACCTGCGCGTGGATCACGCCCAGCGCGAGGGTGTCGGCGTCGCGGCCTTTGAAGGTGCCCAGCTTGAGGAAACCGGCCGCGTACCAGCGGGTGATCTGCGCCGACTGCTCCGGGTTGGCGGTGAAGTGGCCGAAGATCGAGAGGCCGCGCTTGCCGTTGCCGCCCTTGTCGCGCAGGATCATCTGGTCGCCCAGCACATAGCCGCCGAAGCGACCGGTCACGCGGCCCGGGGTGCCCTGCCGGTCGGCATTGGCGGTGTCGTAGTAGAAGCCCACCTTGTAGTGGCCGGGCATCACGTGACTACCGGGCGTGGCGCCGGGATCGTACTCCAGTTCCAGCGGCAGGACGACACCGGTAGTCTTGCCTGCGAACGGTTTGAAGGCGTTCTTCTCCAGCCCGAGGTCGGGGTTGGTCTGGTAGACGCCGGTGCGCACGATCAGGTCGGGGCGCAGCTTGTAGCGCACCGCCAGCCCCCAGCGGGCGTTGGGATAGTTATACCAGCCGGTGCTGCCGCTTTCGGACAGCGGGTGCGCGCAGAATGCCGCGTTGACGAGGTTGCAGCCGATCGACAGGCCGCCGAGGTCATTGCCCATCGCAAAGAAGCCCGCGCGCAGGTTCAGGCGGCCGCCATCGAAATTCTGTTCCCAGGTCAGTTCGCTCAGGCGTGCATAGTAGCCGCCCGCTGCTTCCTGGATCGGCAGGCGGTTGCCCACGAAGTCCGACGAGATGCCGATGCCGCGCCGGTCGTTGATGGTCAGGTGAATGGCGCCGCCGTCGATCCCGGCGATCTTGTCCATGTCGAGATCGACGCCCGCGCGGATCTGCTGGACATAGGCGGTGCCCCGGCGCTGGCCGCCGTCGACGTTGGAGAAGGTTTCCGAGACGTAGTCGGCGCGCACGGTGACGCCCGCGTCCTTCAGGTCGGTGCGCACGCCGCCCCAGTCGCCGGTCAGCGTCTCGCGCGGATGCGGCGCGTGCAGAGGTCTGGCGGTGGAGGCGCCCTGCGTGGAAGTCGGCCGATGGTCCTGCGCGGTGCCTGCAGTTGCGGTGGCGCCGGTCACGACGACGTTGGTTGCGGTGCCCGCCTCGGCGTCTTCTGCCAGAGCGGTCATCGGGAAAGTGAATGCGCAGCCTGCGGCGAGCGCTGCGAGAGAATGGATGCGACGGCCCATGGCCCCCTCCTGCTGCTGCTCCCGCGCGCGGCGAGTTCCGGCGCGGGGCAGCTTTGTCTGGTCGTTGGAATTGGGGGGCAGGCCACCGGCCCGCCCCCCATCAGGTCAGGGCAGCTTGTAAGCGACCACGTAGTCGCCGCGCTGCTTGGATTGTCGGGCACCACCGGCGGTGATGACGATGTACTGCTTGCCGGTCTTCGGCGACTTGTAGCTCATCGGTCCGCCTTGGCTGCCGACGGGCAGGCGACCCTTCCACAGCTCCTTGCCGCTGCCCGAATCGAAGGCGCGCAGGTAGAAGTCCTGGGTGCCGGCGATGAAGACGAGGCCGCCCTGCGTGGCGAGCGTGCCGCCCAGCGTCGGCATGCCGATCGGGATCGGCAGGCCCATGCGGATGCCCATCGGGCCGGTGTCTTCCACGGTGCCGACCGGGACCTGCCACTTCACCTTGCGGGTGTTCATGTCGATGGCGGTCAGGGTGCCGAACGGCGGAGCCTGGCACGGAATGCCCAGTGCCGAGAGGAAGCGGTCCTTGGTCACCGAGTAGGGCGTGCCCTTGAGCGGAACCGAGCCCATGCCGGTGTTGACGGCCTCGCCCGCGGCGCCGGCCTTGCCCTGCTGGGCCTTGGTCTGCGGGAACATCTGTACCCACAGGCCGAGGCGCATGTCGTTGGCGAAGACGGTATTGGTGGTGGGGTCGATCGACAGGCTGCCCCAGTTCATGCCGCCCAGCGAGCCGGGGAAGGCCAGCGACTTGTCGGTGCCCGGCGCGGTGTAGAGCCCTTCGTAGCGCATGCCCTTGAAGGCGATGCGGCACATCAGCTGGTCGAACGGAGTGGCGCCCCACATGTCCGCCTCGGTCAGCGTCTGCGCGCCGATCTGCGGCATCTCGACCGACCTGGGCTGGGTCGGCGAATAGGGCTCGCCGGGGATGTTGGCGGCCTTCACCGGGGTCTCGACGACCTTGGTGAGCGGCTTGCCTGTCTGCCGGTCGAGCACGTAGAGTTGGCCCGCCTTGGTGCCGATGACGACGGCGGGAACCTTGCCGCGACCCTTGACCGGGAAGTCGATCAGGCTGGGCTGCATCGGCAGGTCGAAGTCCCACAAGTCGTTGTGGACCGTCTGGTAGTGCCACTTCTCCTTGCCGGTGGTCGCGTCGAGGGCGAGCACCGAGGCGCCGTACTTGTGGTCGAGCGGGGTGCGCGGCACGCCGAACAGGTCGACCGACGAGCTGCCTACCGGCATGAACACGGTGTTGGATGCCGCATCATACGACATCGCCGACCACACGTTCGGGGTCGAGCGCGTGTAGGTCTGGCCCTTGGCGGGCATGCCGGTGATGGCGGGGTTGCCCGGGTCGAAGGCCCAGCGCAGCTTGCCGGTGATGACGTCGAAGCCGCGGATCACCCCGCCGGGCATGTCGATCTGGACGTTGTCGGCCACGCGGCCGCCGATGACGATGGTGGTGCCCGCCAGCGTCGGCGCGGCGGTGAGCTGGTACTGCGGATCGGGCGCATTGCCGAGGCCCGCGAGCAGATCGACGCGGCCATCGGTGCCGAAGCCGGTGCAGACTTTGCCGGTATCGGCGTCGAAGGCCATCAGCTTGCCGTCGATGGTGTTCATCAGGATGCGGCGTTCGCACGGCGCGCCCTCGGGCAGCGTCGCCGCAGTCACCGGGGTGGAGCCCGGCAGGCTGGGCTGCTGCAGCGGAGCCTTCGCATCGAAGTAGGCGAGGCCGCGGCAGCGCATCCAGACGGAGGCATAAGCGTTGACTTCGGCCTTCCACTTCTGCTTGCCGGTGTCGGCATCGAGCGCGATGACGTTGTTGTGGGGTGTGCAGATGTAGACGGTGTCACCCACCTGCAGCGGGGTGTCCTGGTCCTCGGCGCCATTGCCATCGCTCTCGGCGACGTCGCCGGTGCGGTAGGTCCAGGCGACCTGCAGGTTCTTCACGTTGTCGCGGGTGATCTGGTCCAGCGCGACGAAGCGGCTGCCGCCGGCGGTGTTGCCGTAAGCTGCCCAGTTCTTCTGCTCGCCGGCGGCATCGACCGGGGTGAGCGCCGCTTCGACGCCCGCGAAGGGCACGGTCGGGTGCGGCGAAAACATCGCGGCGAAACCGGCTGCAGAGGCGATGCCGACGATGGCGGCGGTGCCCAGTGCCGGGCGCCATGCGGGGACCATGCCCTGCGCTTTGCGCATCAGCGGCAGGGAAAGCGCCACCACCGTCATGCCGACGCCCAGCGCCAGCAGGCGCGAGATCAGCGGCCAGAACGCGAAGCCCACTTCCCACAGCGACCACAGGATCGTGGCAAGGAAGACCGCGCCGAACAGCACGGCGCCGGTCGGGCGACGGCGGGCGATGAGGAAGCCGGACACCACGAGCGCCAGCCCTGCGAGCAGGAAGTAGAAGCTACCCCCCAGGCTCACGAGTCGCGCGCCGCCGACGACGAAGAAAAGGCCCGCGGCCAGGATCACTATACCGAGCACCGCCAGCCATATGCGGCTAAGCAGGTTGCCCCCTTCAATCGAGCCGGACATGCGGCTTCTCCTCGAATTTTTCATCTCTGGGACCCTTTGCCCAATGCAATCGCGATCGGCTTGAGGTTACCCTGGAGCGACAGGAAAATCGGGCGGTGACACAACCGCTCAACGTGTGTACCAGTTAGTACATAACATTTCGCGCGGCAAGATGCCCCGAATGAAGGACCGCACGTGCAATCTCAGAAGACCCAGATCGTCATCGTCGGCGGCGGCGCCGCCGGGCTCGAACTCGCCACCCGGCTGGGTGCCCGCTATGGCCGCGCCCACCACGACATCATCCTCGTAGACGAGAACCGGACGCATATCTGGAAGCCGCTGCTGCATGAAGTGGCGGCCGGGTCGCTCGATGCGAACCTCGACGAGGTCGGCTATCGCGGCCACTGCCACAAGTGGGGCTACCGCTATTTCAAGGGCACGCTGGCGGGGATCGACCGAGCCGCGCAGCGCATCGACCTGGCCCCGATCCTCGACGATCGCGGCAACGAAGTCGTTGGCGCTCAGCAACTTCGCTACGATTACCTGGTGCTCGCCTATGGTTCGGTGACGAACGATTTCGGCACGCCGGGGGTTCGGGAGAACTGCATGTTCCTGGACCGCCGCGCCGATGCCGACCGCTTCCGCGACCGGCTGCTGGACCAGTGCCTGCGCGTCTCGCGGGCGATGCTGGTTGACGAGGCGAGCGACGCGCGGGTGCGCGTCTCGATCGTAGGCGGCGGCGCCACCGGTGTCGAACTCGCCGCCGAACTTTTCAATGCCGCCGACGCGCTGGGCTACTACGGGCTGGAGGTGTTCGACCGTGGCCGCCTCAAGGTCACGCTGGTCGAGGCGGGACCGCGAATCCTGCCCGCGCTGCCTGAACGACTCGCCGAGTCGGCACGGGACGAGCTGCAGAACCTGGGCGTGCGCGTCCGCACGGCGACGCCCATCGTCGAAAGCACCAGCGCAGGCATGATCACGGGCGACGGCGAACTGATCGAGGCCGACCTCCAAGTATGGGCCGCAGGCGTCAAGGCCAAGCCGATCACCGGCGGGCTCGACGGCCTCGAACTGTCACGCTCCGGGCAGGTGGTGGTCTCCCCAACCCTGCAGAGCGTGACCGATCCGAAAATTTTCGCGCTGGGGGACTGCGCGTTCTGCATGCTGCCCGGCCGCGACCGCCCCATTCCGCCGCGCGCGCAGGCCGCGCACCAGATGGCGGCGACCGCGTTCGACAACCTCAGGCGGCTGATGGACGGCAAGCCGCTCAGGGATTTCGATTACAGGGACCGTGGTTCGCTGGTGTCGCTCAGCCGGTTCTCGACAGTGGGTACGCTGATGGGCAACCTCGTCGGCGGGCGCATGGCGGTGGAGGGGCGGCTTGCCCGCATGATCTACCTGTCGCTGTACCGCATGCATCTGATCGCGATCCATGGCTGGCTGAAAGGCACCGCACTGATCGCGGTAGGCCACGTCAATCGCGTGGTGAGACCTCGCCTGAAACTCCATTGACGGCGACGGCCGGGCGCAGGCGGGGAATGAGCCGCCGTTCGCGCACGCTCGCCTGAAAACGGGCGCAGATGACACGCAAGGCCGCCTCGGGATCGGCTTCCTCTCCGCAGACGAACAGGTCGACGGCGGCGAGGCCATCCTCGGGCCAGGTGTGGATCGAGATGTGCGATTCGGCGAGCAGCGCCACTCCGGTGACGCCCATGCCCGCGCCGAAGTGATGCAGCCGCACGTCGAGGACGGTCAGCCGCGCTGCCGCAGCGGCTTCGCGTAGGGCATGTTCCACCCGCTCGACGTCGTCCAGGCCGTCGGCTGCGACTAGGTCGGCGATGAGATGGACGCTCGTTCCGGCGCGGTGAGTCATGGTCAGGCGATGCTCTGGAAGGCATGGCCAAGGTGGGCCAGCGCCGTTTCGGCGGCGGTCACGCCGTGGTGATGGGCTTCTTCGAACAGCGACAGGCCGCTGAGGTCGGAATGCGCGAACAGCACCGGCGGCCGCGCGGCGCGGGCGGCAAGGCGCTCCGGGTCGGACAGGAAGCCCGGTGTGGGCCGGATCATGGCATGGCCCCAGCGCCACACGTCGATGCTCTCGATCGCGCCGTCGAGGTCGGGGTTCATGGCCAGCAGGTCGTCGCGCACGATGTCCTGCCAGCGTTCCAGCGAGCGGGTCATCATGATCTTGCGGGCCTCCTCGGGCGTTTCGCGCGATAAGGGCATGTACCATGTCAGCACCGTCGGTCCCGCAGCGGCGCTGGCGGTCTGATGCGTGGCGACCACGTAGCCGAGCGCGTCGCTGGCGGTCGAGACATTGTCCCATGCGAGGGATACGCCCTTGCCCGCCGGTGGCCGCGAAAGGGTGACGTTGGCGACGACCCAAGGCGCGTAGGAGAAACCGCCGCTCGCGCACAGTGTCGGTGCCACGCGCGCGGCGACGAAATGCGGCATGGCGAGGATCGCGACTTTCGCGCGCAGGCGCCGACTGCGGCCTGCGGCGTGGTCGAAGACGTCCAGTTCGGCGCCGCCCTCGGTGGTGGCGGCAACGCGGAACACGCTGCAGGCCGGGCGCAGGTTTGCCCGGATACGCGCTGCCATCAGGCTCGCCAGCCGGTCGTTGCCTTCGGGCCAGGTGAGTTCGCGGTCACCGTCGCCGTTCGCGGCCCAGCCGCGCCGTGCGGCGAAGTAGTGGATGCCCGCCCAGGCCGAGACATGCTCCGGCTCGGCTCCGTAGTCGTCGCGGCAGCAATAGCGCAAGTATACGCGCAGGGCCGGGGCGGTGAAACCTTCGGCGTCGAGCCATTCGGCGAAGTTATGCCGATCGAGCGCGGTGAAGCGCGGGTCGGTGCTCGACAGGGGGGAGGGTACGGCAAAGGCAGGCCGTCCGTCCGCGCCCACAGCGCCGCGAAAGTCCGCCATGCGCCGTTCGAACGCGCGGCGTTGTGCCTGCTGCGCGGGAGGGAGGCCGGTTTGCGGGAAGAGGCCCTCCTGCCACTCGCCTCGCCAGAGCAGGCGTTCCTCAAGGTCGGCGCAAAGCTGATAGGGATCGTAGACCGGGCCGTCGGCCGTATCGCCCACGATCATGCCGAAGCCGCGCAGCATGTGGCGCAGCGCCTTCGCCTCGCGATTCGGGACCGGCAGGTAATGGGCGCCAAGCGGATAGGCGCTGACCGCATTGCGGCCCGACCGGGCATTGCCGCCGGTGTGCTCCTCCAGTTCGAAAACGGCGAAGTCGCCGAAACCCGCTTCCGCCAGCCGCCAGCCCGCCGCCAGACCGGCGACGCCGCCGCCTGCGATGACGACGTCGATGTCCTCGACCGGGCCTTCCGGCGCGGGAAACGCGCCGTCGCGAAGGCGGTGGCCGCGCTGCCAGTCGGCGCCGCCCAGGGTTCCGGCCATCACGGGCCGGGCGCAGCCGCTGAGCAGCGAGGCACCAACGGCCGCCGAGCCGCCTGCAAGAACCGCGCGCCGACTGGCATCAACCTTCATAATGGCCCCATTCGCGCGCGAAGCTGCGCACCAGCGCCTGGTTGTCGAGCCGGTTCACCGGGGTCGGGCGGCGCGCCATGTCGGGCGGGAAATCGAACATCGCGCGTTCGCTCGATGGGGTCAGGAAGCGCAGGCGCGGCGGCAGGCGCACGGCTTCGGCAAGGGGGCGATGCGCGGCAAGGGTGAAGCCCCATTCGCCGAAGCTGGGAACATAGGCGTGGTAGCCTCGCGCACGCAGCCCTGCGGCTTCCAGTGTGGTGGCGACCGTCCAGTAGGATTCGGGCGCGATCAGCGGCGAGGTGCTCTGCACCGTCATCACGCCGTCCGGCGCGAGCAGCCGGGCGACTTCGCGGTAGAAGCTCTCCGTATAGAGCTTGCCCAGCGAGAATTCGGTCGGATCGGGAAAGTCCACGATTACTGCGTCATACGTGCCGCGCGCCTCGCGAACCCAGCGGAACGCGTCGGCATTGTGGACGTGCATCCGGGGCGAGGACAGCGACCCGGCGTTCAGCGCAGCCAGTTGCGGCGTGTCGCGGAACAGGCGCGTCATCTCCGGGTCGAGATCGACGAGAGTGACATGCCGCACGCGCGGGTCGCGCAGCACTTCGCGGGCGGCAAGACCGTCGCCGCCGCCGAGGATCAGAACGGCGCTCGGGCGGGCGACGCGGCCGAGCACCGGCCAGACCAGCGCCTCGTGGTAGCGGTACTCGTCGCGGGTGGAGAACTGCAGGTTGCCGTTGAGGTACAGCCGCAGGTCCTCTCCCCGCCGGGTCAGCACCATGCGCTGGTAAGGTGTCGAGCGGGCATAGATCACCGGCTCGCTGTAGAAGGCGACCTCGGACCAGCGCTGCATCCGGTCGGCGGCGAGAAGTCCGGCAACGAGGCTGGCGGCCACGGCCAGCGCGGCGATGACGTCCACCGCGATCCGGCGCTGCCCGCGCAGCGCGACCAGCAGGGCGAGGGCCACGGCGACATTGGCGAGACCGAAGACGAACCCCGTGCGCATCATTCCCAGCCAGGGCACCAGCACCAGCGGGAACAGCAGCGATGCGATGAGCGCGCCGACGTAGTCGTAGGTCAGGACGTTGGAGACCAGTTCGCGAAAGGCGAAGCGGTGGCGCAGGATGCGGATCAGGAGGGGAATCTCCAGCCCCACCAACACGCCGATCGCCAGCACCAGCGCGTAGAGCGCGATGCGGAAATCCCCTACCAGCGGGAAGAGCAGGAACAACCCTGCCGCCGACCATCCGCCGAGCGCGGCGATCAGGATCTCGACACGGACGAAGACGCCCATCTCGTCGCGCCTGACGTGGCGGGACAGCCAACTGCCCACGCCCATGGCGAACAGATAGGTGCCGATCACCGTCGAGAACTGCGTGACGCTGTCGCCCAGCAGGTAGCTGGCGAGGGTGCCCGCGAGCAGTTCGTAGATCAGCCCGCACGTTGCGACCACCAGCACCGAGACGAGCAGGATCACCGCCAGCGAGGCGGGCGCGCGCTCCGAGGCGTCGGTCGGGACGAGAGGGGCGGCTTCAGCCACGATGGTCAGCCATGGATGGCGGCGGCGATGATGTTGGAGATGCCCAGCGCCACCGCGCCCGCCAGCAGAGCGACGGCCATGTTGCGGCGCTCGATGATCTCGCGCCACAGTTCGCCGGGGGTCAGCTTGTCGACCAGCACGAAGCTGAACACGAATATCACGATGCCGAGTGCGGCATAGAGCAGGGTGGCGAGGAAGACCGAGAGTGTCAGCATGGGCCGTCTCCTTGAAGGTTACTTGTGCGTCGGGCCGTAGGAGCCGCCCGCGTGCATGGGCCGCTCCTCGTCGGAGAAAGGCGACCAGGCATAATACGATGCGCTGAGGCACCCGGCCATGACCATCGCGATCCACAGCAGGAACAGGATCAGGCGCGGCGTCATCCGGCGTTCTCCTCGCGATAGCGGCGCCACACCGCGACGCAGGGGAACGCGAAAAGCAGCAACGCCGCCGTCCACCAGTTGCCCCAGGGAAGGGCGCCGGTCTCCGCCTCGATCGAGACGGAGACCGTCTCGGGCAGCGAGGACCATCCCGAGGTATTCGGCGGCGGGTCGCTGGGCCAGCCGTGGGCGGCGGCATCGACATAGAGGTCGTACGTGCCGCGCGGGACCTTGCCCAGCAGGGTCGAACCCTTGCGGCTACCCTCGGTCCACGACCCGTCGCTGTCGTAGCCGGAATAATGCTCGACGATGCCATAGCCGTCGATCGACTGGCCGGTGGCACGGTCGACGAGGCTGTAGTCGAGATCGACCCAGCGGTTGTCGAAATCGCTGCCGCGCGCGGTGACGGTCACGAACTGCCATGGGCGGCGGACGGTGAGGGTGCCAATCTTCACGCCCTCGCGCGTGGCGGCGAAGGGGGCATCGACGCTGCCGGAGGCGCGCTCCACCGGGCCGGAGATCAGCACCATCGCCAGCAGCAGCGCGACGAGAGCTGCGCTGGCGAGGCCAAACATCGTCGGCAGGTCGTCGAAGATGCCGGGCGACGGTACGGGACTACGGACGGCGCGCTTTGCTTTCAGAGGAACGAGGCCGAATGCCTCGGCGACGGTGCCGTCTTCCAGCGGGACAAGCTGGGTCCAGTTGACCTCCCCGCCACCGCCTTCGCGCGACAGCACGGTGTCGCCGCGTTCGTAGAGGGCCGCTTCCACAGTGTCGCCTGCACGCACGCGCCAGTAGAACTCGCCGAGCACGGCAGTGGTCTCGCTGGTCGATGCCTCGCCGTCGCGCGTGTAGCGTTCGCCGCGCCAGGTCACGGTGTCGTCATCGCCTTCGGGCAGGTCGAGCAGCATAGTGCCGAACTGCCATTCGCGATCGCTCAGGACCAGCCAGCGATAGCCCGCGTAAGGGTTGAAAAGAAGGTACTCTTCCCAGGTATAACCCGAATCCCGCCGTCGCAGCGCGCCGACGGCCTCCCATTCGACGTCGAACAGGGTGCCGCGCCTGCCGGGCGACAGGCGGAAGCCTCGGGCGGCCTTGTCATGCGCCTCGATGAGCGCGACTTCGGGGCGGGCGATGTCGAGCAGCGAGCCGCAATAGCTGCAGGCGAGGTTGACGCTGAGCCCCGCCGCGCGCACTTCCAGCGTGCCGCCGCAGTTCGGACAGGCGACCGTGCGCACGGCGGTCATCGCATCAGCTCGCGCGGGATGATCCACCCGTCGATCGCACGCAGGTTCGAGGGCGCGAGCGAGGCGAGGTCGCTGTAATAGCCCAGCCAGACCGACGCCCCCCGCGCATCGCGCTGCAGGCTTACCGCCTCACGGTTGGGGCCGCGAAAGTCGATGCTGGTCATCGTGCGACCCGGAAGCGTCGGGAACGGCAGGTCCCCCTCGCTACCGAGGCATTCGGCCTCCTTGCAGTCGATGGTCAGCAAGGTGACGCCTTCCACCGCGAGACGGGCGCCGACCGCGATTTGCCCGCCTGCCGCGAAGTCCGCGATCATCGGCTGTTCGAGGAGGTCGGCGCGCGCGGCGGTCAGCATGAACGCCCCCATCGCCTCGCCCAGCCAGCGCTCGGTGCCGTCGCCGCCATCGAGCAGCCACTCGTTCCACGAGCCGTCGGCCCAGCCCCAGCGGACCCGCCCGACGACGGTGAGCGCAAGTCCCTCGACCTGCAGGCCGGTGCCCAGCTGAATCGGCGAGACGTCGGGCGGCAGGACAGCAATCTTTCCGACGTCCTGCACCTCCAGCCCGTCACGCAGGAGCAGCGAGCGGCAGTAGGCGCAGGTGGTATAGGGCAGGACGCCGCTGCGCACAGGCAGGGCCGCGCCGCATGAAGGACAGTTGCTCACGTCTCCCCCCGAAGGCGTGTCAGCGGATGCGCGAGAGAAGCTCGGCCTTCTTGGCGTCGAACTCCTCCTGGCTGAGCGCGCCCAGGGTCACCAGCTTGTGCAGTTTTTCGATGGTGGCGATGGGGTCCTCGGCGGGAGCGGCGGCGGCCGTAGCCTGCGTGCCGAGGCCCTGCGCCATGGCGCCGCCGAGCGCCGTCGCTGCGGCCACGCCCGCGCCGATCCCGGCCACCGATCCGCCTTCCTGCCCGGCTGCGGCCTCGATGGCCTCCGCCGCCTGGAAGCGGGTGTAGTTGCCGAGGTCGCCCAGCACGCGCATCGAGGAGCCCTTGTCGAGATGGGCCTGCACTTCCTCCGGAAGCGAGATGCTCTCGACGTAGAAGGAGAGGCAGGTCAGGCCCCACTGCGCGAAGGCCTTGTCGACTTCCACGCGGATGCGTTCGGAGAGCGCCTGCTGGTTGGCCGCGAGATCGAGGAACGGCACCCCGCCGCCGCCGAGCGCGGTGGCGATCGCAGTCTGGATCGCGGCGCGCAGTTGCGGCTCGAGAGACGCAGTGCTGACGCCGTCGAGCGTGCCAAGGATCCGGTCCACGAACGGCTCGACCGCGGCGATGCGGAACGAATAGGAGCCGAAGGCGCGCAGGCGCAGCGGGCCGAATTCGGCGTCGCGTACCGTCACCGGCTGGCCGGTGCCCCACTTCAGGCCCTGTTGCTCCTTGAACGACAGGAACACGACGTCCGACTTGAACGGCGAGCGAAAGCCCTTGTCACAGTGCATCAGGCTGGTGAGCACCGGCAGGTTCGCGGTATCGAGCCGGTGCAGGCCGGATTCGAAGGTATCCGCCAGATTGCCTTCGTTGACGAACAGCGCCATTTGGCCTTCGCGCACGGTCAACTGGGCGCCGTTCTGGATTTCGCGATCCTCGAACGGAACGCGCCAGGCAAGGTCGCCGGGCCGCTCCAGCCAGTCGATGACATCGACGAACTGCTTCTTCAGAAAACCGAACATTGGATCGCCCACTTCCGCCAGATGCCCGCAGCGTATCCGCAGTTCGTCGGGATGAAAAGGGAAATGGAAACAGGGATATCAGCCTGCTGGGTCAGAGGATCGGACGCAGGAAATCGGCGATCGCGGCGGACCACTGCCCGGGCTGCTGATCGACGATGTCGATGCCGCCGCCCTGCAGTTCCACCAGCTTGAAATCCGGGCGCATTTCCTTGGCTTTCAGGGCCGACTGGTAGAGCATGTCGCCGGTGTTGGTCAGAAGCAGCGTGGGCTGGCGGATCTTCATCAACGGTCCCTCCTGTCGGTAGGTCAGGCCCGCATTGTGGCCGTACCAGTAGGCACCGCGCTGGAAGGCGAGCATGGCCTGCACGACATAGTCGCTGATGCGCTCGGGGCTGATCGTGCCCATCGCATAGCGCTCGCGCGCCTCGGCCAGCTGGTTCATGTGGGCGGCATGCGGCAGTGCGCGGAACGCGCGTTCGCGGCCGCCGATGTCGGCGATCAGGGCGGCCCGCTGCTCCTCGGGAATGAAGAGGGGGCCGCAGATGACGTTGGCGATGACACGGTCGGGGAACCGGACCGCGACTTCGTTGGTCACCAGCGCCCCGGTATGATGGCCGACGACCGCCGCCCGCCGGATGCCGAGCGCGTCGAGCACGGCCGGCACCACCGCGGCATAGTCGCTGACGGCAGGTTCGAACGGCGGTTTGTCGGACAGGCCGAAACCGGGCAGGTCGATGGCGATCGGACGGAAGCCGTGGGCCACCAGCGGGGCGAAGACACGATCGAACTGGTTGGCGGTCATTACGGCCTGATGCAGCAGGACCAGCGGCCGTCCTTTTACCGCGTCGAGGTAGTGAATCTGGCCATAGGGTCCATCGGCATAGGCGCGGCGCATCTTCACCTCGCCGGTAGCGGGGGCGGGGGCGGGAGCGAGAGGCGCGGGCGCCTTGTCCGCCGCTGCCGCCGGGCGGGTAGCCAGCGAGGTGGCGACCACGCCTGCGCCCAATACTTGCCCCAATACCTGCATCGCCCGGCGACGTTCCAGAAACTCGTCCATGCAGCCCTTTCGATAAATCCGTACTGGTCACTGCAGAGTGCAGTTCCTGCGCCCGGAGCCCACATGTCATGCGGAGTTTGACCGCTCCTCGGCGACGGATGAGTGGCAGGGATGCACCTGCAAGCGGCGATTATTGGAAGATGTCCATATGTATTTACCCTAGGTAAACCATGTTTCACTAGGCGAGGATGATGATTCACGAGTCGTATCGTCGCAGCAGGTGGTATCCGGGGGAGGTGCTCGGCACCGCGCTCGCGTATTTCGCCTGTGCGTCGCTGGCGCTCGTGCTGACCCGTTTCGACGGCGGCATCGCGGTAGTGTGGCTGGCGGGGGCGGTGCTGTTCGCCCGGCTCCATGTCACGCCGCGCCGACGCTGGGCACCGGTGGTCCTGGCCTGTACTCCGCTGGCGATCTGCTCCTCGCAGCTGTTCGGATTCAAGGGCCTGACCGGGGTTGGCCTGCCGCTGCTCTGCATTATCGAGGCGGTCGGTGCGGCATGGCTGATGCGCAGGGTGTTTCCCCGGTTCGGCCGTTTCCAGTCGGTGGCGGAAGTCACAGCGTTCCTGGTCGTCTGCGGCGTCATGGTGCCTGCGGTGACGGCGCTGTTCGCGGCGGTCATGACCACGGCGGTGCGTAACATCGGCTTCTGGTCGGCCTGGCGGGACTGGTACGCCGGACATGCGCTTGGTTTCATCGTGTTCGCGCCGCCGCTACTGTTGTTCCTGCGCGGCGACGTCGCACACTGGACGCGCACCGCCGGGACGCGCGTACGCAAGCGGACATTCGGGCTGCTGGGGCTCGTGCTGCTCGCGTCGCTGGCGACATTCGGCCAAAGCAAAATTCCGCTCGTCGTCGTCCCGTTCCTGCCGATGATCGCCGCGACGTTCAGGCTGGGCCGGTTCGGTGCGGTTTCGTCCATCGTCATCCTGATCTCGGTTGGTCTCGGCTGTTCGCTTGCGGGGATCGGGCCGACGGCGCTGCTGACCGGCGGAATGGCGCTCAAGCTGCAGGTGCTGCAGATCTATTTCGCCTCGATCGTGATGCTGCTGCTGCCGCTCGCGGCGGAACTCTACGCGCGGCGGCGCATCGTCGAGCGTCTTCACGCGGCCGAAGCGCTGCACCGGCTCGTCCTCGACCGCATGAGCGACGTGGTGCTGCGCGCCGGCATCGACGGCACGGTGCGTTATGCCTCCCCCTCGGTCGAGCGCGTTACCGGCTATCCGGCGGCCGAGCTCGGGGGGCGGCCGCTGTTCAACCTTATCGTGCCGGACGACCTGCCGATGGTTCTCGACACGCGCCGCGTGGTGCTGGCGGCGCCGGAGGACAGCGCCATCATCGAATATCGCGTCATCCAGAAGAGCGGCGCGATCATATGGGTGGAGAGCCACGTGCGCGCGATGGTCGATGCGGACGGCAACATATCAGGCACCGTCAGCATCATCCGCGAGGTTACCGAACGCCGCCATATCGTCGAGGATCTCAAGAACAAGGCGATGACCGACCCGCTGACCGGCGCCTGCAACCGCCGCGCGTTCGACGATGCGCTGGGTGCGCTGGTTTCGTCGCCGCCGATCGGCGCCGAGCCGGGTTGTCTCGCGGTTTTCGACCTCGACCACTTCAAGCGGATCAACGACGAATACGGCCATGCCGCCGGTGACGCGGTGCTGGTGCGCTTCGTGGCCATCGTCCGGGCGGCGGTGCGCGAAGGGGATCTCGTCGCGCGGCTCGGCGGGGAGGAATTCGCCGTATTGCTAGCCGGCCTGTCGGTGGAGCACGCGCAACTGGTGTGCGAGCGCATCCGCACCCGCCTCGGCACGGTCGGCGTGGAAACGGCGTCGGGAAGCGTCATTGCCGCGACCGTTAGCGTCGGCATCGCACCGCTGTCCGTGGACAGCGACCCGGAGCGGATCGTGGCGGCCGCCGACGCGGCGCTCAACCGGGCGAAGCGGAGCGGGCGCAACCAGTCGGCCGCAGCCTGAGGATCAGCGCGGGACGGGCGCTTCCCGGTGTGCAATCCGCAAAACACCATAGCCCAGCAGGCCGGAAAACAGCGATCCGGCGAGGATGCCGAGCTTCGCCTCCGATTGTAGCGCGGCTGCGTCCGGAAAGGCGAGCAGGGCGATGAACAGGCTCATGGTGAAGCCGATGCCGCACAGCAGGGCCACGCCCAGCATCTGCAGGCGGCCCGCATGGGCCGGAGCGTCGGCCAGGCCGAGGCGCACGGCGATCATCGAGAAGCCGAACACGCCCACCGGCTTGCCGATTAGCAGGCCTGCCGCGACGCCCAGCGTGACCGGTGCGGTGAGTGCCTCGGCCGGAAGGCTAAGCACCGGCACGCCCGCATTGGCGAGCGCGAAGAGCGGCACGATCAGGAAGCCCACCGGCACATGCAGCGCATGTTCGAGCCGGTGCAGCGGGCTGGCCGCATCGCCGTCCGGATGGCTCGGCGTCACGTCCATCGGGATCGTCAGGGCCAGCGCGACGCCTGCCAGCGTGGCATGGATGCCCGAGCGATAGGTCAGCACCCAGAGCACCGCGCCCAGCGCCATGTAGAGCGAGAGGCTCCGCACACCCATCCGGTTCATCGCGATCAGCACGCCCAGCACGAGCGCTGCCCCGGCAAGGTCGGGCAGCGAGATCGATGCGGTGTAGAACAGCGCGATGATGATCACCGCGCCAAGGTCGTCGATGATCGCCAGAGCGGCCAGGAACACCCGCAGCGAGGCGGGCACCCGCTTGCCCAGCAACGAGATCACGCCCAGCGCGAAGGCGATGTCGGTGGCGGCGGGAATAGCCCAGCCCTTCGCCGTGTCGCCGGTGTTGAAGGCGTAGAACAGCAGCGCGGGCACCGCCATGCCGCCCAGCGCGGCGATGCCGGGCAGCACCCGGCGCGACCACGACGAGAGCTGGCCGTCCAGCATCTCGCGCTTGATCTCCAGTCCGACCAGCAGGAAGAAGATCGCCATCAGCCCGTCATTGATCCAGTGCGCCAGCGACAGCGGCCCGAGGCTAAGGTGGAGCACGTGCTCGTACCCGTGCGCCAGCGGCGAATTGGCGAGGAGCAGGGCGATCGCGGCCATCGCCATCAGGAACAGTCCGGCGGATGACTGGCCGTCGAGAAACTGGCGAAGGGCGCTGGGGGTCTTGAGGCGGGAGAGGACCATGCGGGGCTCCGGGCTTGGGGGCAAGTGCACCGGCGGCCCGACCGGCACTGCGAAACCTGCTTGCCGGGATCGGCGAGCACCCGCCGGTAGCTATTGCAGCCTTGGCGCGGTGCCGCAACCGGAACCGGGCATAGGAATGCTACGGCCCCGCACCCGATCCCGTCATTCCCGCGAAGGCGGGAACCCATCTGATGCCGGTGCACCCTGCGATGTCGGGAGATGGGTCCCCGCTCTTGCGCGTATGACGGCAATGGAATGGCGGATAATGGTCCTTCAGGCGCGCGGGGGCGGCTCTACCAGCCTGATCCGCACCGCCAGCCCCGGCGCGGCGTCGCGCAAGTCCACCGTTCCGCCGTGGAGGTGCGCCACCGCCTGCACCAGCGAGAGGCCGAGGCCCGCGCCCCAGCCGCCGCGCGCTTCGTCCAGCCGGGTGAACCGGCGCAGCGCCTGTTCGCGGCGCTCGGGCGCAATGCCGGGGCCTTCGTCGGCCACGACGACCGCCGCGCCGTCCGCCTCTGGCACCAGCGACAGGGTGATGGTGCCAGCCCCGTACTTGAGTGTATTGTCGACGAGATTGCCCAGCGCCTGATCGAGCAACTGGCGATGGACCCGCATGTGCAGCGCGGCCGGGGCGACGACCACGATCGCGCGGCCCTGATCCTCGACCATGGGCGCATAGATTTCCGCCACCGTCTCCAGCAGTTCGGACAAGTCGGCGTCGGCCAGGCTCTCGCGGCCCATGCCCGCTTCGGCGCGGGTGATCGACAGGGCGGTCTCGACGATCGCCATCAGGCGTTCGCTTTCGGTGAGGGCCTGATCGACGAAGGGCTGGGCGAGGGGATCCTCGACGTGCTGCGCCGCCCGGTCGAGCGCGGCGCGCATCCGCGTCAGGGGCGATTTCAGGTCGTGGGCGAGGGCGTCGGTGGCCAGCTTCAGCTCGTCATTGAGCGCGGCCATGCGGTCGAGCGCCTGATTTACCTCGCTGCCCAGCAGGGCGAAGGCGTCGCCGGTGTCGTCTGCGGGGACGCGGCGGGAGAGGCGACCTTCGCGCACGTCGCGCAAGGTGGCGACGCTTGCCCGCAGACGGTTGAGGATCAGTCGCGTCGAGACGTAGGCGGCGAAGGCCGCGAAAACCACGGAGAGCGCCAGCGCGATCATCGAGGTGCGTTCGAGCAGGGCCAGCACCTGCCGTTCCGTCTCCACCACCGTTCCGGTGACCAGGATCGAACCGTCCCGCAGGCGGACCGACTGGATCAGCATTGCCTCCGGCGCGGTATGGCCGGAGCGCGGCAGCTTCTCTAGCGCATAAGGCGCGCCGGGTGTGAGGTCGGGCGGTAAGCTATCGAGATTGCCGGTCAAGCGAGTGCCGTCCGGGTTGGCGAGGAAGAGCACACTCGCCCGTTCGATCCGGCGCGAAACCTTGGCGTCGATGGCGCGGGAGATCGCCGGCTCTCCGCCCTCGTTATAGGCGTCGAGCAGGTCGTCGCGCAGGGTCACGGCGACGGCCACGGCGTCGGCATGGCTCTGGGATCGCAGCAGCAGCGCCGGGCCGAGCAGCAGTACCGCAGCCGCGACGATCTGGAACAGGAAGACGAGCGCGGCGAAGCGGAACGTGGTCGAGTGCCAGATTTTCACGGTTCGGCGCCGATGCGATAGCCCGCGCCGCGCACGGTATGGAGCAGGCGGCGCGCCTCGCCCTCGTCGATCTTCTTGCGCAACCGGCTGAGGTGAACGTCGACGACATTGGTGCCGGGGTCGAAGTGGTAATCCCACACGCCTTCGAGCAGCATCGTGCGGGTCACCACCTGATCGGCATGGCGCAGCAGGAATTCGAGCAGTCGGAATTCGCGCGGCTGCAGTTCGATGACTCGCTCGCCCCGGCGCACGCGGCGGGCAAGGAGGTCCATTTCCAGATCGTCGCAGCGCAGCACCGTTTCCGTCACGGCGGCAGGTGCGCCGCGGCGGATCAGCAGCCGGATGCGGGCGAGCAGTTCGGCGAAGGCGAAGGGCTTGACCAGATAGTCGTCGCAGCCGTTGGTCAGTCCTTTGATCCGGTCTTCCGGCGATCCGAGCGCGGAGAGGATGATCACCGGCGTCTCCAGCCCGGCGCCGCGCAGGGCTGCCAGCACCGCCATCCCGTCCAGCCCCGGCAGCATCCGGTCGAGCACGATGCATGCATATCCGCCGTCCGTGCCCAGAAACAGGCCGTCGCGCCCGTTGGCGGCGCGGTCTACCGTGAAGCCCGCCTCGTCGAGGCCCTTGGCGATGAAGTCGGCGGTGTCGGCATCGTCCTCGACGAGCAGGATCTTCTGGCTCAACGCGCCTTCCTCACACTTGCGGTCCTTCCATTGTGAGCCGTGTGGCCCTCCGGCGCGATGGGGAGCGGATTAACTTTCGCTCATGTTCCCTCCAGCCGGGGGAGGCTCCGCGCATCGTATGCACCTTGGGCGCGCCACGACAAGAGTTGAGACCACATGGATACCGACACTGCCATCCTCGATGAGCGGACCTGCCGCCTGATCTGCCCGATCGCCTCGGGCATGGTGGGGGTCTGCATGACCGGCATCGGGCTGCTGCGCGTGGCGGTGTCGGTGCGAGGACATGAGACGATCGCCGACGATCTGCTCTCGGTCGATGCGCTGCTGTTCCTGCTGGCGACGCTGGCCTCTTACTTCGCGTTAAGGGTGCAGTCCTCGACACGGCTGCACGGACTGGAGCGGGTGGCGGATGCGGCGTTCATCCTGGCGATGTCGCTGCTGACGGTGGCGTGTTTCGTGATCACGTATTCGCTCGGGGGGTAGACTTTTCCTGATTTAACCCACTTCGCTCATGCTGAGCTTGCCGACGCGTCGGCAGGCGCAGCGCCACGTCTCGGGGCCTTCGACAAGCTCAGGCTGAGCGGGATGGGAGGGTGGCGCAGCGTCCAGATTGCCGATTGTTCATGTTGTGGCGAGCCTCCGGCAATCCGGCCGAGCGCACAAACGGCACCATGTTGCTGAGAACCGCCCTTTTTCTCTCGCTCCTCGCCGTGCCGCTCGGTGCGCGCGCGGCTACGCCCGTCGAGGGCGTCTGGCTCAACCCATCCGGTAGCGTCGCCGTGCGTACCGGTTCCTGCGGGCCAGGCCTGTGCGGACGCGTGGTCTGGGCCAGCGGCCAGGCGAAGGCCGACGCGCAGGACAGCGGGATCGCGTCGCTGATCGGCACCGAGCTGCTGCAGGACTACCGCCCCGAGGGCCGCATATGGCGTGGCACCGTCTTCGTTCCCGACATGGGGCGCCGCTTCGATTCCCGGATCGAACCTCTCTCGGCCGACCGGCTGAAGATCAGCGGGTGCATCCTTGGCGGCTTTTTCTGCCGCTCGCAGGTATGGACCCGCATCGCGCAGGTGCCGGCATGACCGCGCCGCTTGCTTTCCTCTCGCGCTATCGAAAGCTGGTGGAGGCGGGCGCGGTGCTGGCGGTGATCGCCCTCGGCTTCGTCGCGCTGAATACGCTGACGCACGAAATCCGCTACTCGCAGGTGCGCGCGGCCGTCCATGCGCTGGACGCCGGCCAGATCGCGCTGAGTCTCATGCTGACCGCCGCCAGCTATTTCGCGCTGACGTTCTACGATTTCCTAGCGCTCAGGACGATCGGGCACCCGCTGCCGTGGCGCACTGCCGCGCTGGCGTCGTTCACCAGCTATACGCTCAGCCACAACCTCGGGCTTTCGCTGCTGACCGGCGGGTCGGCGCGCTATCGCATCTACGTTGGTGCCGGGCTCGACGGGCCGGAGGTCGCCAAAGTGGTGATGCTGGCGGCCGGCAACTTCTGGGCGGGCGTGCTGGCCGTCGCGGGTGCGGCGATGCTGGTCCGTGACGGCGGCCTTGACTTCGGCGCGGTGACGCTGACGCCGCAGGCGGCGCATGCGCTCGGCGCGGCGATGCTGGCTCTGCTGGGCGCGCTGGGCTTCGCGGCTGCGCGGGCGAAGCAGTTGAGGCTGCCGGGAATCCGCCTGCCGCTGCCTTCCGCGCGTGAGATCGCGGCGCAAGTCGGCGTCAGTGTCGCCGACATCGCCTGCGCGGGCGCGGCGCTTTTCGTACTGCTGCCGGGCGCCGACCCGGCGCAGCTTCCGGTGTTCGTCCTGGCCTATGCATTGGGCATCGTCGTGGCGCTGGTGACGCATGTGCCGGGCGGCCTCGGCGTGTTCGAGGCGGTGGTCCTCGCCGTGGCGCCGGGGGACCGGGCGCACCTTTTCGCGGGGCTGATCGTCTATCGGCTCGTCTATTATCTCCTCCCGCTGGCACTGGCGGCGTTGCTGCTGGCCTGGCGCGAGGGTGCCCGCAGCCGCCGCGTGGCGCGCCTTGTCGGCGGGGTGCAGAGCGTCGCCACCGGCCTTTCGCCGCTGCTGCTGGCAAGCGCGACGTTCCTTGGCGGCGGCATGCTGTTGCTGTCGGGCTCGCTGCCTGCCGTCCACGCACGCATGGGACTGCTGGCCGACGTCATGCCGCTGCCCGTCATCGAGGCGAGCCATATCGCCGCCAGCCTCGTCGGCACCGCGCTGCTGCTGCTGGCGCCGGGACTCTACCGCCGGCTCGACGGCGCTTGCCTTGCCGCGCGGCTGCTGCTGATGGCGGGCGCGGTATTCTCGCTGGCCAAGGGCATCGACTATGAGGAGGCGCTGGCCTGCCTTGCGCTGGCCGCGCTGCTGCAAATGACGCGCCGGGCCTTCTACCGCCGCACCGCGCTGACCGAGACGCCACTCACCGCGGGCTGGATAGCGGCGGTGGTGATGGCGGCGGGACTGGCGCTTTGGGCGGGCCTCTTCGCCTATCGCCATGTACCCTACAACGACGACCTGTGGTGGAAGTTCGCCCTGCGTGCCGATGCCCCGCGTTACTTGCGCGCGGCGCTGGCCTCGTCGGTGTTGCTGGCGGGGTTCGCGGTCTGGAGGCTTTGCGCGCCCGGCAGCGCGCGCGGCGACGCGCAGGTGATGGAGGATGCCCCGGCGATCCGCGCGATCCTCGCCACCAGTCCGCGCACCGAGGCGATGCTGGCGCTGACCGGAGACAAGCGGTTCCTCGTCTCGCAGGCGGGCGACGCCTTCGTCATGTACCAGATCAAGGGTTCCAGCTGGGTCGTCATGGGTGATCCGGTCGGCAACGAGGGATCGTGGGGCGAACTCCTCTGGACCCTGCGCGACATGTCGCACCGCAGGCAGGGACGGCTGGTGCTCTACGAGATTTCGCCCGCCACGCTCGACCTTGCCATCGGCATGGGCCTGCAGATCGTGAAGTATGGGGAGGAGGCGGTGGTCGATCTCACCACGTTCGAGCTGGAAACTCCCCAGCTGCGTTCGGTACGCAAGTCGGAGCGCACCGCCGCTCGCGCCGGCGCCCGGCTGCGGGTGGTGCCGGCGGCGGCGGTGCCGGTGATCCTCGATGAACTGGAGGCGATCTCCGACGAGTGGATGACGGCCAAGGGCCAGCGCGAGAAGGGCTTCAGCCTCGGCGCCTTCGACCGCGCATACCTGAGCAACTTCGACATGGCGCTGGTCATGGTGGAGGACCGCATCGTCGCCTTCGCCAACCTGTGGTGCACGCAGGACCACACCGAAGCCTCGGTCGACCTCATGCGCCAGCGCGAGGACGCGCCGCGCGGGACGATGGATTTCCTGTTCACCAACCTGCTGCTCTGGTCAAAGGCGCGCGGATACAAGCGCTTCACGCTGGGCATGGTGCCGCTGTCGGGGATCGAGGGTGGCCCGCTCGCGCCCGCATGGGCCAAGGCGGCGGCGCTGGTGTTCCGCCATGGCGAGCGCTTCTACGGCTTTCGCGGCCTGCGCGGCTACAAGGAGAAGTTCGCCCCCCGCTGGGAACCGCGCTACGTCGCCGGGCCGCACGGCATCGGGCTGATCCAGGGGCTGCACGACGTATCGCGCCTGATCGGCGGCGGGGGAGGGGGTGAATTTGTCCGCCCGATCGCGCCAGTGCCCGCCATCACCTCCGAGGCAAGGATGCTGATCGCATGAGCCGCGTTCGCACTCGCTTTGCCATTGGGCTGTTCGCACTGGCTGCGGTGGGTCTCACTGCGCTGGCCGCGCCGGTGCTTGGCCTGCTCGGCACCGAGTCCATCGTGATGTTCCCGGCCGCCGAGCCGCATCCGCGCGTGGCGGCGGTCTTCCTGTCCGGAGACATGGGCTTCCACTTCGGCATGGGCGAGAAAGTCGCCGCCGCCGTTGCCGCCAAGGGCGTCCCGGTGGTCGGGGTCGCGTCCCCGGTTGTCTTCGCCACGCACCGCACCCGGGCCGAGGCGGACGCAGTCGTCGCCGGCGCGGTGCGCCTCGCCCTGACGCGTACGGGAGCGAGCCGGGTCGTGCTGATGGGCCAGTCCTACGGCGCCGACATCCTTGCGACCACGGCGCCGGACCTGCCGCCGGATCTGCGTGCCCGGGTCCTTGCCATCGACCTCACGGTGCCTGCGCACGACGTCTACTTCCGCGCCGATCCGGTGGGCCTTGCCTACCTCGGCAAGCCGGACGCGCACCCGTTGCTGGCGATGCGCGGGGTCGACTGGGCGCCGGTGGTCTGCGTCTACGGGCTGGAAGAGAAGGGCAGCCTGTGCCCCTCCCTCGCAGGCCGGGCGCGGGTCATCGGCCTGAGCGGCGACCATTACCTCGGCCACGATGCGCCGCGCCTGATCGCCACGACTCTTCGCGCGCTGCACGAAGTCGCGCCCGAAGCGGGGTTGCAGCCATGAGCGGGACCTTGAGCGATTGCCATGCCGAGCGTCACGTCGCCTCGCGCAAGTTCACGGTCGATTCCTCGGGGGTGCAGAACTGCCGCTGCAAGGTCTGCGGCTGCGACCTCAGGCGGCTTCCGGCCATGCGCCGCTGGTTCCGCTCCGGGATGATGGGCTGAGAGACAGTTTGGAAATTCGCGGAACGCGAATTTCGCGGCACCGGCCCGCTCCCCCACCCGACCGCCCATCGGCAGTATCCTGTGGGTGGTCGGGTGGGGGAGCGGGCCGGTGCCGCATTCGAAAATGCCGCTTTCGGCATTTTTCAAACAGACTCTGAGCGCGCCGAACATGACGAAAATTTAAGGCGCCGATCAGGTCCCGAACACTGCGCCGGGCCTATCGCCGGCTCACATTCCTTACCCCCGGACACCCGACGTCATGAGCAAGCCCATCTTCTACGACCCCACCGGCCGCCGCAGCCGCTGGGCGCGCGGTGTCCTCGCCGCGTTGCTGGTCATCGTGCTGCTGGGCGCGGCGGCTTTCGCGACCACGCTCGTCGCGGTGCCCGCCCAGCAGGAACTGGAACTGCCGACGCCGCGCCTCAAGCCCTCGACCCTGCACGGATCGCCGCTGAAGCATGCGCTGAAGTCCTGGCTGCCGCGCGGTCGCAAGGGGCCGGGGCAGAAGCCGCTCAGCATCGGTTTCTACCTGCCGGGCAACGACGCCAGCTTCCTTTCGCTGGTCCATCACGGCAACGACCTCGACTGGGTGGTGCCCGCGCTGATCAACGTCGCGGGGCCGCAGCATCAGGTGACGGTCGAGCCGGATGCCCGCTTCGACCGGCTGGTCGCGGGCCAATCGCACCACTTCAAGGTGCTGCCGATGGTCCAGAACGTCGCCTCCGACGGCTGGGACGGTGCAGGAACCGCCGCGCTGCTGCATGATCCCGCGCAGCGCCTCGCGCTTGCCAAGCGCCTCGCCGGGGCCGTCACGCAGGGGAACTACGCCGGGCTGGTGATGGATCTCGAGGCATTGCCCACGCGCGCCATGCCCGATTACCTCGCCTTTCTGCGCAGCCTGCACGCAGCGTTGCCCAAGGGCACCTCGCTTGCCGTCACCACCCCCGCCGACGACGAGGGCGGCTGGCCGCTCGAGGCGCTCGCCAAGGCTACCGACAAGGTCATCTTCATGGCCTACGACCAGCACTGGGAGGGCGGCACGCCCGGCCCGATCGCCGCACAGGACTGGTTCGTCCACGAAGTGCAGGGCGCTCTGAAGCGCATCGGTTCCGAGCACCTCGTCGTCGCGCTGGGCAGCTACGCCTACGACTGGCACGGCGACCAGACCGACGCGCTCGCCATCGAGGATGCATGGCTCGCCGCGCACGACAGCGCTGCGAAGATTTCCTTCGATCCCGCCAGCGGCAACGCAGGCTTCGCTTACGACGACGAACAGACCCACCACACGATCTGGATGCTCGACGCGGCTACCAGCTGGAACGAGTTGTCGGCGCTGAAGCGCCTCGGCATCGGTGACATGGCGCTGTGGCGGCTCGGCACCGAGGATTCCGGCTTCTGGAACGACCTCGGCGCCTTCCGCAAGGGCGGCACGCCCGACCTTTCGACCCCTCGCGCGCTCAGCAGCGCCGACATCGAGGGATCGGGCGAGATCCTGCGCATCACCGCCACCCCGCGCGACGGCCAGCGCGCCGTGCGCGCCGACGGCAACGGTATGATCCGCGAGGAGACCTACGCCGCGCTGCCGACGCCCTACGTCGTCCAGCGCTCGGGCGGCACGGACCCCAAGCGCATCGCACTGACCTTCGACGACGGCCCTGACCCTGCGTGGACGCCCCGCATCCTGCGTGAACTGGAGGCGGCGCACGTGCCCGCGACGTTCTTCGTGATCGGCGAGAACGCGCTGGGCAGCCCCGGCCTGCTCAAGCGCATCGTTGCCGACGGCGACGAACTGGGCAATCACACGTACACCCATCCCAATCTCGCCAATGCCGGGCCGCGCCAGACCCGGCTGGAATTGAATGCGACCCAGCGGCTGGTCGAAGCCTATACCGGCCGCAGCATGACGCTGTTCCGTGCGCCCTATTTCGGCGACGCCGAGCCGACGACGCCTGACGAACTCGGTCCCGCGCTGGCCGCGCAGGAGGCGGGCTATACGGTCGTGGGCCTCCACGTCGATCCCAACGACTGGCAGCGCCCGGGCGCGGACGCAATCGTCGACCAGGTGCTTCAGCAGGTCCATTCCGCGACGCCGGAGAATGCCACCAATGTCGTCCTGCTGCACGACGGCGGCGGCGACCGTGCCCAGACCGTCGCCGCGCTTCCGCGCATCATCGCCGCGCTGAAGGGCGAGGGTTATACCTTCGTCACCGCCTCGCAGCTCGTCGGCATCCCGCAGGCGCGGGCGATGCCCGCCATTTCGACCACCGATCTTGCCGCCGTGCGCGTGGACGTTGCCGCGTTCGTGGCGCTGATGGCGGTCGCGGCGGTGCTGGCCTGGGTGTTCTACCTCGCGATATCGCTCGGCATCGCGCGCGCGGTGATCATGGCGGCGCTCGCCTGGTATCAAAGCCGCCGCAAGCGCGCCGAACCGCCGCATTTCGAGCCCGCCGTCTCGGTGATCATCCCCGCTTACAACGAGGAGCGGGTCATCGCCGCATCCGTCGCCCGGGTGCTCGCCTCCGACTACCCCGCGCTGCAGGTCATCGTCGCCGACGACGGATCGAAGGACGGCACGAGCGAGATCGTGCGGTCGGTCTTCGGCGACGACCCGCGCGTGACGCTTTTGACGCTGCAGAACGGCGGCAAGGCCAGCGCCCTCAACCGCGCACTGCTGCAGGCGACCGGCGAGATCGTCATCGCCCTCGACGCCGACACCCAGTTCGAGCCCGAAACCATCCGCCGCCTCGCCCGCTGGTTCGCGGACCCACAGCTCGGCGCCGTCGCGGGCGATGCGCGGGTCGGCAACCGGGTGAACCTCGTCACCCGCTGGCAGGCGGTCGAGTACATCACCGCGCAGAACCTCGAACGCCGTGCACTGGCCGGGTTCGACGCGATGACGGTGGTGCCGGGCGCGGTCGGCGCATGGCGGCGCGCGGCGCTGGACTCGGTCGGCGGCTATCCGGAGGACACGCTCGCCGAGGACCAGGACCTCACCATCGCCATCCAGCGGGCGGGCTGGCGCGTCACGTACGACCCGCGCGCCGTCGCCTGGACCGAGGCGCCCGAGAGCTTCACCGCGCTGGCCAAGCAGCGCTTCCGCTGGGCTTTCGGCACCCTGCAGTGCCTGTGGAAGCACCGCGCGGTGATCCGCACTCGCAAGCCTGCCGGGCTCGGCCTCGTCGGACTGCCGCAGGCGTGGCTGTTCCAGATCGCCTTCGCCGCGATCTCGCCGCTGATCGACCTCGCGCTGGTGGTCTCGATCATCGGCACCGCGCTGCGGGTCTCGGCCCATGGCTGGGCGCAGACCAGCGGGGACGTCGGCATGATGGGCGCCTACTGGATCGCCTTCACCGCGATCGATGTGCTGTGCGGATGGATCGCTTATCGCCTCGACGGCGGACGGGCGCGCTACCCGGCGCACCTGCTGGTGGCGCAGCGACTGGTATATCGCCAGATCATGTACTGGGTCGTGATCCGCGCGATCGCCTCGGCTGTGGCCGGGTGGGTCGTGGGCTGGGGCAAGCTGGAGCGTACCGGTTCCGTCTCGGCCCAGCTTGCCGCAGGATGATGCTTACCAGGCGGCGCGTTCCTCCGGCGTGAGCGGCAGCGGCATCGAGCGCCCCCCCCGTGCGGAGGCGGCACCGGCTTCCAGCACGGCCATCACCGCTAGCGCTTCGATCGGGCGCACCGGCGGCGGGGCGTCGCCCGCCAGCGCGGCGGCGACGGCGGTGTAGAATCCACGCTGGTCGCCGGGCGTGGCGGGGATGGAGCGGGGCTCGCCGGAACCGTCGTAAACGACGAGGGCGTCGGCATCTTCGCCCCAGCCCGGCGCGCCGGGCCGCAGTCCGGCGAGGAGCTGCACTTCCTGGCCGTCGGCCTTGAGCTTGACCGCGCTGCCGCCCGTGCCGTGAACGGTGAAGCGCGCCGATCCGCCCGCGACGAGCATCCCGGCATGGACGACGACCCGCAGTTGCCCATATTCGAGTACGGCATGCGCCCAATCGTCGACTTGTGCGCCGTCGCGCTGGATGGCGACGCTGGCGGTGACGCTGTCGGGCAACCCGAACAGCGCGAGCGCCTGATCGACCATGTGCGGGCCGAGGTCGAACCACACACCCGCACCTGGCGCGGCATTCTCACGCCAACGGTCGCGCACTTGCGGTCGGAAGCGGTCGATGCGGGATTCGAAGTGAGTGACGCGGCCGATTGCTCCATCCTCGATGGCACGCCGCACCGTCAGGAAATCGCTGTCCCAGCGGCGGTTGTGGAAGACCTGAAGGTGACGGCCGGTCGTTTCGGCCAATGCCACCAGGCCGCGCGCCTCCTGCAGATCGAGCGCGAAGGGCTTGTCGACGACGACGTGGCGCCCCGCTTCCAGCGCCGTGCGGGCGAGCGGCGCGTGCGTGTCGTTGGGCGTCGCGACGACGACGAGATCGACCGTGTCGTCGGCGATCAGCGCCTCGGGCGCGGCATGGACTGTCACTCCGGGAAAGTCGGCATGGACCTTGCCCGCATCCCGCGAGGCGACGGCGTGAAGCACGAGACCATCGCACGCGGCGATCAGCGGGGCGTGGAAGGTCTTTCCGGCAAAGCCATAGCCCAGCAGGCCGACGCGGATGGGGCGGGCAGGGGTATCCATGGGCGTGATCCTTCGCGTTGTGCTTCCTGGCGGATCTACGCAGTCCGGGCAGGCAATCAACCGCGCCAAGGCAAAAGACCTAATGATAACGTTTACATTACGCGAGTGAAAAATGAACGACCGGATGGGTCTCTGAACCCGCCCGGGATGGCGCTCCGATTTGTCCGACCAGAGGCCGGATGCGGCCTAAACATGCTGGTTTTATGCGTGTTAGTGCCATCGCGTTTGATCTCTCGTACCTTTGGCCATGAGGGTGTGATTCGGGGTATGACGCCACAGCTGGCGCTATCGGGTTTTCGCGGTTCGGTGATTGGGCGTGGCGCAGATTTCCAAGGTTTTTCTGGTAGATACCTTCATGAGCGGTAGATTTGCTACGTCAAAAATGAAAACGTTACCCTTCGGAAGATTTTCAAAAAATTATTATGAAACAATGAATTGAATGTATTGCTGCATCGTTCCCAAAACGACCCGCTTGCAATCATCCGCGAATCGGTCATTGTAATGAAAACGTCAATCATTCCAGAACGGGTCACAGGGAGTTCCAGTCTTGCTCAAGCGTCTAACGTTCACTGCCAGCGCGCTTTCCATAGCCGCAGCCTTCGCGCAGCCTGCTTTTGCCCAGAATGCGGGTACGGACTCCGCTTCCGCGGCCGATGGCGCGTCGGAGGGCCTCGGCGAGATCGTCGTCACCGCGACCAAGCGTGAGACCAGCGCGCAGAGCACCCCGATCGCGATGACCGTCGCGAGCGGCGAGGAACTCTCCAAGGCGGGCGTCACCGACGTCAACGCGCTTTCCAACATCGCGCCGACCGTCAACATCGCCCAGAACAACGCCAATACCATGATCACCATTCGCGGCGTGTCCAGCCGCGACTACTCGGAAACGGGTGATCCGGCGGTCGCCGTCTCGGTCGACAACTTCTACCTGCAGCGCGCCTTCGCGCTCAACGCGGCGATGTTCGACGTGGAGCGCATCGAAGTCCTGCGCGGCCCGCAGGGCACGCTGTACGGCCGCAACGCCACGGCAGGTGCGGTCAACATCGCGACGGTCAAGCCGACCGACGACTGGAAGCTCGATGCCGCTGCCGAGATCGGCAACTACGGCACCCTCAACTTCGACGTCGGCGCGACCGTGCCGGTCAGCGACACCCTGAGCTTCCGCTTCGCGGGCACCCGCAAGACCCACGAAGGCTACCGCGACAACCCGGGCCTCAAGGACGGCGACGACGGCAACGTGACGGGCGGCCGCGTCCATGCGCTGTGGACCCCGACCAGCCGCCTCTCGATCCTCGTCACCGGCGAGATGACCCGCGTGGACGGCGTCGGCTCGACCATCAAGGCGGTGCCCTATACCGACGTCAATTCCGACGGCTCGCTGGAGATCGGCTCGTCGAAGAAGTTCGAGCTGAACAACCAGGGCTATACCCGCATCCGCACCAAGGCCGTGCGCACCGCGATCTCCTACGACATGGACTTCGCGACCCTGAGCTTCTTCGGCGGCTTCCAGAAGTCGACGCTGAACCGCGACAACGATCAGGACGGCGGCACGCTCTACAACTACGGCTTCCAGCAGAACGAAGACGTCAAGGACCAGAACTACGAACTGCGTCTCAGCTCGAACAACAAGACCGGCTTCACCTGGCAGGTCGGCGGCTACTTCTTCAAGGAGACCGACGCGCTGCTGACCTACTTCCAGGTCCACGGGCTCGCGGTCGATCCGTTCAACTTCTATACCTTCGACTACGACGTGGGCAGCAAGTCCAAGGCCGTCTTCGCGCAGGTCGGTTACGACCTGACCGACAAGCTGAAGCTGGAAGCGGGCGTCCGCTACACCAAGGACAACAAGTACCAGGTCGGCTACAACGACATCGCCGGTGCCTATTCGACCCTCGACAACCACTATTCGGGCGATCAGGTCACCTGGCACTTCGGCGCGAACTATCAGGTCACGCCCGACAACCTGTTCTATGCCAAGGTCGACAAGGGCTACAAGGCGGGCGGTTACACCACCAACTCCTCGTTCGGTCCCGAGCAGATCATCGCCTATGAGATCGGCACCAAGAACCGCTTCCTGAACAACACGCTGCAGGTCAACCTGAGCGGCTTCTACTACGACTACAAGGACCTGCAGACCCAGCAGGAAGATCCGGCGACGGCGCTCGTCTACACCCTCAACGCGGGCAAGGCGCGCGTTTGGGGTGCGGAACTCGAAACGCTGTGGCAGGTCACCCCGGACACACGCATCGACGCCAACGTGGCGTGGCTCGATGCGAAGTATGCGGAATTCTGCACCGTCACCGCGGCCTCCTGCCCGGCGGCCAGCGACTTGTCCGGCAACCGCCTGACGCAGGCTCCGGAATGGACGCTTTCGGGCGGCATCCAGCATGACTTCCACCTGCTGGGCGGCACCCTGACCCCGCGTGTCCAGACCCGTTACCAGTCGAAGAGCTACTTCACGTTCTACAATACGGCGGCCGAACAGCAGGGCGCCTACTGGAAGAGCGACGCGCAGGTCACCTACACGCCCGACGACGGCCCGTTCTCGATCACCGCATACGTGCGCAACATCGAGAACAATACGATCCTGACGGCGAACAGCAACGCCGGCTATGCCAGCGCCTACCTCGTCCAGTTCGCTCCGCCGCGTACGTACGGCGCGCGCCTGACCTACTCGTTCTGATCGGAACTGCGGGATGGTCCTTCTCTCCTCCGGACTGTCCCGCGCTCCCTCCCACCCTCCGCGAGCGCAAGCGCGAAGGGTGGGAGGCCCCTTTTTCCCATCCGCCTCGAAACACGCGATCCTCGCGGACAGGACAGCCATGCCACACGATCTCGTCGAACTTGCCGAAGCGATCGCCAGCGGAGCCCTGAGCGCCGTCGATGCGGTCACCGACGCACTGGAGCGCGCCGAGGACTGGCGAGGGCTCAATGCCTTCGTCGCGATCGAGGCCGAGGCCGCGCTCGACCAGGCACGGGCCTGCGATGAACAGCGCAGGCGCGGATCGCTGCGCGGGCCGCTCCACGGCGTGCCGCTCGCGCACAAGGACATGTTCTTCCGTGCCGGTATTCCCACCGAGGCGGGCTCGAAGATCTGGCGCGGCCACGTCCCCGCCGAGACATCACCGCTGATGGCCCGGTTGGCTGCGGCGGGCGCGATCACCATTGGCCGCCTCCACATGGCCGAGTTCGCGATGGGGCCGACAGGACACAACGCGCACCTCGGCCGCTGCCGCAACCCGTGGAACGCCGAGGCGATCTCGGGCGGCTCGTCGTCAGGCTCGGGCGCGGCGGTCGGTGCGCGCATCGTCACCGGCGCGCTGGGATCGGATACCGGCGGTTCTGTCCGGCTTCCGGCCGCGTTCTGCGGCGTGGCTGGGCTCAAGCCGACCAACGGCCTTCTGCCCGACACGGCGATGATGCCGCTGTCGAAGACGCTCGATACGGCGGGGCCGCTCTCCACTTCCAGCCGGTCTCTGGCCCGCCTGATGGACGTTCTGGTGGACGGCGAATACGAGGCTGGCCTCATCGCCGACTGCTCGGGTCTGACGATCGGCGTGCCGACCAGCTACTTCACCGATGACCTTCACCCTGAAGTCGCCGCTGCCTTCGCGGCCGCGCGGCAGGTCTTCGCGGACCTCGGCGCGAAAGTCGTCGATGTCGCCATTCCCGACCACTCCGGCTATCCCGCGATCGCCGCCGAGATATGGGCTCCCGAAGCCGCCGCCTTCCACGCACGCCACCTGGCGGAGCGGGCGGAAGATTTCGGTGACCAGGTGCGCAACCGCCTGCTGGCGGGCGCCGCGGTCTCTCCCGATACCTATCTCGCCGCGCTCGGCCGCCGTAAATCCGCGCAGTCCGACATGCTGAGCGGCCCGTTCGCCAAGGTCGACCTGCTGCTCACCCCCGCCGCGCGCTTCCCGGTGCCCATGGCCGAACAGGTCGGCGCAACCGGCGGCGATGCGATGCAGGCGATGGTCGCGGAGCTATCCGCGCTTACCCGCACGATCTCGATGCTGGGCTTCCCGGCGCTCGTCACGCCGATGGGCTTCGACGCGCGCGGGCTGCCGCTGGCGCTGCAACTCGTCGGCGCTCCGAATTCCGAACAATGCTTGCTGCGTGGAGGGTTTGCCTATGAACAGGCGACTTCCTGGCTCGCGCGCGTACCGTCTCCGCCTCCTCTCCCTTAAACTTCCCTCTCCCAGGAGCACTGCAATGGATATTGGTCTGTTCATCCCCATCGGCAACAACGGTTGGCTGATTTCCGAGAACGCTCCGCAGTACAAACCCAGCTTCGAAATGAACAAGAAGCTGGTCCAGACGGCCGAAGGCTATGGCTTCGATTTCGCGCTGTCGATGATCAAGCTGCGTGGCTTCGGCGGCAAGACCGAGTTCTGGGACTACAACCTGGAAAGTTTCACGCTGATGAGCGCGCTCGCCGCCGTCACCAGCAAGATCAAGCTGTTCGCCTCGACGGCTATTCTGACCCTGCCGCCCGCGATGGTCGCGCGCATGGCCGTGACGATCGACAGCGTCGCGCCGGGCCGCTTCGGCGTCAACGTCGTCACCGGCTGGGCCAAGGGTGAATACGAGCAGATGGGCATGTGGCCGGGCGACGCCTACTTCGGCCACCGCTACGACTACGCCAGCGAATACGTGCAGGTGATGAAGGACCTGTGGGCCGAGGGCAAGTCGGACTTCAAGGGCGAGCACTTCCAGATGGAAGACTGCCACATGCAGCCCAAGCCCAGCACCGGCAAGATCGAGATCGTCGGCGCGGGCCAGTCGGCGCGCGGGATGGAGTTCGTCTCCAACTACGGCGACTACAACTTCGTCACGGCGGGCGGCCTCAACAAGCCGACCAAGCATGCGCCGACCGTCGAGGCGCTGGTCGAAGCGGCCGCCAAGACCGGCCGCGACGTGGGCGCCTACATCCTGTGCATGGTGATCGCCGACGAGACCGACGAGAAGGCCATGGCCAAGTGGCAGTCCTACCGCGAAGGCGCCGACGTCGATGCGCTGGCGTGGATGAGCGATCAGGGCGCTGCCGACAAGACCGCCGGCGAAGGCTCGACCGCGCGTCACATCAACCTGCCGGAAGGCGCGGTGAACCTCGGTATCGGCACGTTCGTCGGTTCTTATGAAACCGTGGCAAAGCTGCTCGACGAAGCGGCCTCGGTGCCCGGCACCAAGGGCATCATGCTGACCTTCGACGACTTCGAGCAGGGCCTCGTGAACTTCGGCGAGAAGGTGCAGCCGCTGATGGCCTGCCGTCAGGATCGCCTCGTCGCGGCCTGATCTACGCTACCCTGAGGGCCCGGTCTCTCTCTCCATCGGGTCGTCCAATACCCTCGGCCGGTCACGCCCCCGCGTGACCGGCTTTTTTGCGCGGTAAGGTTCTGCTGCGACCCTTCGACAAGCTCAGGGTGAGCGGATGTAGCGTAAGGGTTGGGCAGGCGGGGGCGTAAACCTCTCAAGCCCGCTCAGGCTGAGCTTGTCGAAGCCCCCGCAGCAAGGCGCTTCGTCAGGCGCGGGAAGCCATCGCCGCCCGCCCCGCCAGCAGCGCGCCAAGGCCCGCAACCCAGCTCACCAGCAGGAAGCTCGTCCCGTAATCGCCGGTAAAGCCGTAGATCGTCGCCATCGCCGCCGGGCCGATCATCACGCCGAGGAAGGTGTAGACCAGCGACCCACCGATCACCCGGCCCGCATCCTCGGGCGCGCAGTGATGCGTGCATTCGGCCATGACGACGCCGTTCCAACCGCTCATGCAGAAGCCGAACAGGCACAGCACGCCGATCGCGACCACCGCAGGCAATGCGTCGATCCGCCACAGCGCGATCATGCAGGCCATCGAGACCACGCCGATCACCGCCAGCACCGTGAACCCGCCGAAGCGGTCGCCCAGCCCGCCCCACGACACGCGGCCCAGCGCTCCGCAGGCCTGCACGCCCCCGGCGACAAGGCCCGCCGCGAACATCGACCAGTGATGCTCGACCAGCATGATCACCGCGAAGGCCGACAGCGAGAGCTGGATCGAGGAATAGAGCATCCCCAGCATCGCCAGCACCCGCAGCGGTGCCTTGCCCCAGACGAGGCGCTGCTCATAGACGAAGCCGCGCCAGACCGAGATCGTGACAGGCGCCGCTGGTCGCTCCGGCCCGCCCTTGAGCGCCAGAACCCCGATCATCGCGAAGCAGGGCACAGCGCCGAGCACGAAAGTCGTGCGCCAGCCCAGCCATCCTGCGAGCGCCGGGATCAGCAGCGCCGCCACCACGCCGCCGATCGGCACGCCAGCCTGCTTGATCGAGAAGATCAGCGAGCGCCGGTGCGGCGGCGTCACCGCGCCCAGTATCTGCGCCGAGGCCGGGTTCTGCACCCCATAGCCCACGCCGATCACCATCGAGGCCAGCAGGGCCAGCCACGGGCTCGCGCTCGTCAGCAAGAGCAGCGCGGTGCCGAAGCAGGCGAGGGCAAGCTGCTCCACCTGCACCGGCCCGCGATGCTGGATCAGTGTTCCCGCCATGGCAGAGGCGAACGTGCCCGCCGCGTAGATCACGCTGATCTGGTAACCGACGTAATGCGGTGCCAGCCCGAACTCACCGGCGACGAGCGGGGCGATTCCGGTCAGCGCCAGCGCCGTCATGGTCGACAGGATCTGGATCGTCGTCGTCGTCGCCAGCACCGAGGCGATCGAGGGCGCCCCAGTTTTGCTCGGGTCGGGCGCACTATGCGTTGAGGCTGTGGATGTCATTGCTGCACTGCATAATGTAATGCTTTACACGCGCCAAGCGGGAAGTCACAATCGTGGGATATGGCGCTATGGCGCCGCCTGCTCGGGAGCCGAATTTCCATGGTCCAGACCCCCTACGCCCCTGCCGTGGCCAATGTCCATGCTGCATTGCAGCGTATCGGCGCGCGCGATGCGCAGGTCCGGGCGTGGCTGCACGTGGACGATACCGGGGCGCTGGCTGCGGCGAGGGCACTGGATGCGGGCGAACCGGGGCCGCTCCACGGGATCTGCGTGGGTGTGAAGGACGTGATCGCGGTGGCGGGGATGCCGCTCACGCACAATTCGCCGTTGTTCTCCGGCTTCGTGCCTGCCGAGGACGCGCCTTGCGTCGCCACCTTGCGGGCGGCGGGCGCGGTGATCCTGGGCAAGACCGACACCACCGAGTTCGCCGCCGCCGGGCGCAATGCCGCCAGCGCCAATCCGCATGATTTTGCGCGCACGCCGGGCGGTTCCTCGGCCGGGTCGGCGGCGGCGGTGGCGGACGGGCATGTGCCGCTGGCGCTGGCGACGCAGACCGGCGGCTCGACGATCCGCCCCGCCAGCTTCTGCGGCATCCATGGCTTTAAGCCAAGTTGGGGCCTTATCAGCCGGGAAGGCGTGAAGACCTATGCCAATAGCCTCGATACCGTGGGCTGGTACGCGCGGGACCTCGACCTGATCGACCGGGTCTGCGAAATCTACGGCTTCGCGCCCGGTGCGCACGTCGAAGGCCGGACCTTGCGCATCGGCGTGTTCCGCACCCCCTGGTGGGATGAAATGACGCCCGATGGCCAAGCCGCTTTCGACGGCATCGCCGCCGCCATGACGGGGGCCGGGATCGACGTCGTCGAGATCGCCACGCTGCCCGAGTTCGAGCACCTCAACGACGATCACCGCGCGATCCTGTTCCGCGAGGGCGCGGCCGCTTTCCTGAGCCTTGCACGCGCACGGCCCGACTTGCTGCATCCCGATTTCCATCTTCGGGTCGATGCCCTGGCGACATATCCCGACGCTCGGCTGCGCGAGGCGCATGACCGTGCGGCGGCGGCACGGGTGGGGTTCGAGCGGGCGATCGCCGGACTCGACGCCGTGCTGGCGCCGAGCGCGCCGGGCATCGCTCCGCTCGGCCGTTCGCCGGGGGAACCCCGGTTCAACCAGCCCTGGACCTTGCTGCACGCGCCGGTTGTCAATCTGCCGCTGGCCAAAGGTGAGGGCGGGATGCCCATCGGCGTCTCGCTGGTGGCGCCGCGCTATGACGACCGGCGATTGATCGGCGTCGCGCGCGAAGTGGAAGCGCGATTGACATTTATCGCCAAATAGGTTGTATGGCTCGGCATCCGATCCGGCGATGATCACGCTGGAAAGGTGTATCGGGTCGGCGTCGTGGGCCGGGATGCGGTTTCAAGCCGTGATCACGCAAACCACGCGCCCAAACGAAGACCCGGACTGTCTCTGCGCTACCGGAAAAGCTGTCCATACGTTCCTGCGACACACGGCAGGACTTGGGACGGCCATCCCGGATAGCCTTCGGCCGATAACGATGCGAACCCTAACGACGGCCACATGGGACTTTCCGATGGAATACAGGTCGAGCCGGGCTGCACCGTGAGTTACCCGGCCGCTCGCCAGAGCTTCACGGAAAACAAAACCCCGCGTCCCTGCTTGGACGCTCCCGACGCCGACCCGATGTTACCTTCGGATGCGTTGATTTCCCCGGCGTAATGGCCCGCACTCGCCAGCGGGTGTTTTTGTGTGCGCTGACTGCACGCACACCCCCGTCATCCCAGCGAAAGCTGGGACCGCTGGCCGCGTAAAACCCAACCCTCGGCTAGGCGTGCTGACGATAGTTGGCCGTAACAGGCCAGCGGTCCCAGCCTTCGCTGGGATGACGGGGTTGGAGGGACGACGCGCGCGCATCCTCCCTGGCACGGGGAGGGGGGAGGATTCAGGCTTTCTTGCGTTTTTTTCTTGGCGCGGCCGTCGACTGACGCACGATCAGGCGATGCGGAAGCACCACTTCGCGCGCCGGTCCCTCGTGGTCCTGCTGCAGGAGCGAATCCAGCATCAGCCGCATCGCCGCCTCGCCGATCTCCACCGTGGGGATGTGCACCGTGGTCAGCGGCGGGATGGCGAAGGCGCCGAAACGCAAGTCGTCGAAACCCGCCACCGACATCTCGTCCGGCACGGAAATGCCGCGCTGATGCAGCGCGCTCATCGCGCCCATGGCCATCTCGTCGTTGGCGCAGGCGACGGCGGTGAACTCCGCGCCGCTGTCGAGCAGGCGCACCATCGCATCGTAGCCCGACTGGAGCGAGAAATCGCCGCGCGCCACCAGCGCTTCGTCGAACTCGATCCGCGCGCGCAAAAGGCCCAGCTTGTAGCCGGAAAGACGGTCCATCGACATGAACTGGTCGAGCGGCCCGGTGATCGCGGCAATGCGCTGGTGCCCCAGTTCCGCCAGATGGCCGACGATCAGGGCGCTGGCCTCATGGTTGTCGGTGCGCACGCGCGGCAGGTTTAGGTCGGGCGGATACTCGCAAGCCGCGACCATCGGCGGCAGCTTGCTCTTGGCCGGGGGATTGAGGACGATGTCGGGGAGGTTCTTTTCCAGCAGGATGAGCCCGTCGGCCTGCTTGCCCGCGATCATCGAGGTGAACTTGTTGAGCGCATCGACGTCACCCTCGGTGATGCCGAGCAGCACGCGCATCTTGTTGGCGCGCGCGACGTTCTCGATCCCCTCGACGAAGGCTGAGGTGAACGGGTTGTAGATGCTGGGCACCGCGACGATCACGTTGTCGCTGCGCTGGCGGCGCAGGCCCGCGGCCAGGTGGTTCGGCTCGTAGTTGAGGTCGGCGATGGCCGCCTCGATCCGCTCGATCGTGGCCGGGCGCACCAGCGAGGGGGTGCTGAGCGCGCGCGACACTGTCGCTACCGATACTCCCGCGACGCGGGCGATGTCCTTGATGTTCGCCATTGGATGTAAACGTTACATAGCCGCGAGGGGCGGAGCAAGCGAAGTTGCGCGATGCGCAACTTTCGTCACGCCGCCGCAATCACCTCCGCCGCGCGCCACGCAAAGGCCATCGCCGGGCCGTTGGTGTTGCCCGAGATGCCGGTCGGCATCGCCGAGCAGTCGGCCACGTAAAGGCCGGAGACGCCATGGACCCGAAGGCCCGCATCGACGACGCCTGCATTGGGACCGGCCTCGGCCGAGCCCATGCGGCAAGTGCCGGTGCCGTGGAGGCCGGTCGAAACCATCCAGTTCGCGGCCTGCTGGATCTCCTCGTCGGTCTGGACGGAGGGGCCGGGCACGGTCTCGGCGCCGATGTAGGGGGCGAGGGCGGGCTGGGCCATGATCTCGCGCACCTTGTGGATCGCGCGCAGGATCGTGGCGCGGTCCTCGGGCGCGGCGAACCAGTTCGGCACGAGGCGCGGCGGGGCGGCGGGGTCGGTGCTCGCCAGTTCGACGTAGCCGTGGCTATTGGGGCGCAGGCAGAAGGCGGTGGCGGTGATCCCGGGGACCGCCTCGGTCTGTCCGCGCCCGGCCTCGGGCTTGTCGTCCTCGGACGACGCCATGGAATAGGGCGAGATGCCGAGTTGCAGGTCGGGCCAGTCCTTGTCCGCCTCCAGCGAGGCCATGACCGAGACTTCCGGCAGCAGCGAGGCCATGAGGCCCTTGCCGGTGAGGATGTAGCGCAGGCCATGCCAGTAGGCGCGCCAGCCGCGGAATTCGTGGTTGAGGCCGCGCGCCTTGTTCAGCCGCCATGACAGGGCGACCATCATGTGCTCGTTCATGTTGCGGCCGACGTGCGGGTTCTCATGCACCACATCGATGCCGTGGCGGGCGAGAACGTCGGCGGGGCCGATGCCGGAAAGCTGGAGCAGCTTGGGGCTCTGTAGCACGCCTGCGGTGAGGATGGTGCGGCCTGCGGTGAAGGCAACATCCTTACCCTCGATTTCGGCGAGGACGCCGGTGGCCTGCTTGCCCGCGAACGTAACGCGGCGCACCAGCGCGCCGGTCAGGATGGTTAGGTTCGGGCGCTTGGCCGCGGCCTTGAGGAAGGCGGTATAGGCGGTGACGCGATTACCGCGCGGGTCCACGGTCTGCTGCGTGCGACCGGCGACTTCGGTGCCCGGCGCGTTGACGTCGTCTAGGACGGGAATGCCCGCCTCGCGCGCCGCCTGCAGGATCGCGCCGGTCAGGACCGGGTCGCCCTCCGGCACTTCGGTGACTTCGAGCGGGCCACGCTTGCCACGGCGACCGTAGCTTTTGCCGTGGTAGTCTTCGAGTTCCTCGTAGCAGCGCTCGATCTCGGCCCAGTTCCAGCCGGGATTGCCCTGCGCTTCCCATGCGTCGTAGTCGCGGGGCTGGCCGCGAAAGTACCACGTGCCGTTGACCGCGCTCGAACCGCCGAGGCCCTTGCCGTAGAACCAGGTTTCGCCGGCGGGGCGTGTCCCCTGCTGCTCGGCGGGGAAGGGCCAGTACCACTTGGGCTTGGTCCAGATCTTGATCATGCCGCGCGGCATGCGGACCATCAGTTCCTCGTTGCGGCCGCCCGCTTCGAGGAGGAGCACCTGGCTTTTGCCATCGGCGCTCAGGCGCTCGGCGAGGACGCAACCGGCGCTGCCCGCGCCGACGATGATGTAATCGAACTCAGTGCGCATGCTCGGGGCTCTCAAGCGTTCTTGTAGGCAGGAAGGAAGCGGAACAGGATGAGCGAGAGGCCCATCGCCACATAGCTGGCGGCAGGCAGCCAGACGTGCCCGGCCATGACGGCGGTGACGACCTCGGGCGTGACGGGCGCCTTGGCGTCGTAGGCGGCAAGGCTGAGGAACCACGCGCCTGCCGCACCGCCCACACTCATGCCCAGTTTCACGCCGAAGCTGGAGGCGGCGAACAAGAAGCCCTGCGCGCGGTAGCCCGATTTCCACGCGCCGTAGTCCACCGCGTCGGCCATCAGCGAGAACAGCAGACCGCCGATCAGACCCTGCCCGATATAGGCGACGCAGTTGGTCGCGATCAGCCAGGTGTGGTCGTTGGAGAGCGGCATGATCGCGGTGAAGACGGTGGCGACCGCGGCGCCGATCGCGCCGGTCATGCGCTTGCCGATAGCGTTGGCGCAGACGCCCGCAAAGCCGGTGCCGACCAGAACGGCGAGCATCGTCAGCATGAGGGTGGAGGTGAACTCCGCCTCGCCCAGCACGCTCTGCGCGAAGTAGACGAAGGACTGGATGTGGCCGGTAAAGCCGATCCAGAAGAAGAAGTTGACCAGCATCGTCGCGATCCAGGGCCAGTTGCCCTTCGTCGCTTGCAGCGACTGCGCGGTGGTGAGTTTGGCGACGGAATGGTCCACCTCGACCCGCTCGCGCGTGTTGGCGAAGGCGTTGAGCATGCAGACCAGCGTGATCGCGCCGGTGATCGCGGCGAGGACTAGAAAACCGTGCGCCTCGTCCCCATTACTGAAAGTCTTGACCAGCGGCAGCGCGGCGTAGCCGATGCCGACCGTGGCCGAGGAACCGATGAACTCGCGCAGGGCGTTGACAGTGTTGCGCTGCCTGGGATCGCGGGTCAGCGTCGGCAGCATGGAATTCAGCGGCAGGCTGACGGCGGAATAGAGAATACCCATCAGCGTATAGGTCGCGAAGATGAAGGCGATCTTCTGCCAGCCCTCCAGCGGCGGTGCCCAGAACACGATGGCGCCGCAGACCGCGAAGGGTACGGCGAGCCATAGGAGGAACGGTCGATGTTTGCCCCAGCGGGTTTCAGTGCGGTCGATCAGCAGGCCCATCATCGGGTCGAACACGGCATCCACGCAGCGCGCGATCAGGAACAGCGAGGCGACCGTGCCCGCGCTGACGCCGTAGACGTCGGTGTAGAAGTAGAGCAGGTAGGCATTGGTCATGCCGAACGGCAGGTTGATGCCGAAGTTGCCCAGCGCGTAGCTGAGCTTCTCGCGCCAGGTCAGTGCGCCGTTCATGCAGCGGTCTCGTTGGAAAGACGGTCCAGCACTTCGCCGGCGAAAGCCAGCGACTTGCGGGTTTCGGTCAGAGGATCCGGCACGGCGTCGATCTCCAGGATGGCCCACTTCTGGTCGGCCTTCGATAGCATGAGCTTGGCCCAGCCGTCGAAATCCACGGTGCCTTCGCCGATGGCGCAGAAATATTCGCGGTGGGCGTGATGGATGCCATGATCGATCGGGATGTTGATCGGCATCGCGCTCTTGGCGTCCTTCCAGTGCGCGGTGACGACACGCTCGATGTGGCGCGCGACGACGGTGACCGGATCGCCGCCCGAAAGCAGGATGTGTGCGCTGTCAGGGCAGAAGCCGACGTAGACCGGATCGGTCAGCATCAGCAGCAGGTCGATGTCGCGCGGCTGACAGAAGGTGGAGTGGGCCTCGGTATGGAGCGCGAGGCGCACCCCGTGCCGCAGCGTCAGCGCGCCGAGACGGTTGCAGAAGTCCGCCGCCTTGCGGGCGAATTCCATGTCGACGAAGACAGGCGGCTCGGCGTCCCAACTGGTGCGCATGGGCAGGCCCATGACCATGATGTCGGATCCCCAGGCGGCAAGCGCCTTCGCCGATTCCTCGGCGCTGTCGAGCCAACGGGCCTCGGTCTGCGCATCGCCCATGCCGCCCTCGATGGCGACGTCGGCGAAAAAGCCGCTGGCGATGGCGAGATTGCGCCGGTCAAGCTCGTCCCTGGCCGCTTCGATCGAACCATAGGCGGCGATCAGGCCTTCCGGGCCGAAGGGGGAGAAGGTGAGTTCGATGCCGGTGACGCCGCTTTGCGCCAGCGTGTCGAGCATGCGGTCCCAGAAGGCGCGGGGCTGTTCACGGCCGAAAGTGACGACCTCCTGCTCATTCGCCATCCCCCAGAAACCGGGATGGAAGAACGTGATGAGATCGACGCCGAACGACAGCATTTAGATGGATACCTCAGCCTGCGACGGCGCACCGGCCATCGCCGCGCGCCACCAATGTAAACCTTTTCTTTTCTTAAAAAGGCCCAATCCTCGCATGTTGTCAAGCGATGGCTGTGCCGGGCTTGCGCGAATGGCGGAATTCCCGGTAATTAGCCGGTGGTATCGTTTTCATTAAACGACCGTAACCAGCGTCGCAAACGGGAAAGAAACGTCGTTTATGGTCGTATTCGCAAGCGCTTTGCGGGCGGACTGCCCGGAAAGGCTCCTCGAATCGCTCGCCACCTTCTATCGCGACAGTGCGATGCGGTTGGATCGTGCGTTTCGGGCGCGGAAAACGGTCTGACAGGAAATAAAGAGGTTCGCAGGACATGAAGACCATCAAGGGGCCGGGCATCTTCCTCGCTCAGTTCGCCGGTAACGACGAGCCGTTCAATTCGCTCGATTCGATCGCGGCGTGGGCGGCCTCGCTCGGCTACAAGGGCGTGCAGGTGCCCAGCAACGACGCGCGGCTGTTCGACCTTGAAAAGGCGGCGGACAGCCAGGACTATTGCGACGAGGTGCTGGGCATCCTTGGCCAGCATGGTCTGGCGCTGACCGAACTGTCCACGCATATCCAGGGCCAGCTGGTCGCGGTCCATCCGGCCTATGACGCGGCGTTCGACGCCTTCGCTCCCGAAGCGGTGCGCGGCAATCCCGGCGCGCGGCAGGAATGGGCGGTGAACCAGATGCATCTGGCGGCAAAGGCCAGCGAGCGCCTTGGCCTGACGACGCAGGCGAGCTTCTCGGGCGCTTTGGCGTGGCCCTACTTCTATGCATGGCCGCAGCGCCCGGCCGCGCTGGTGGACGAGGCTTTCGCCGAACTCGCCCGCCGCTGGCAGCCGATCCTCGACCGCTTTGACGAATGCGGCGTCGACATCGGCTTCGAACTGCACCCTGGCGAGGACCTGCACGACGGCGTGACTTTCGAGCGTTTCCTCGAGGCAACCGGCAATCACCCGCGCGCCAATATCCTCTACGACCCCAGCCACATGGTCCTGCAGCAAATGGACTACGTCGGCTTCCTCGACGTTTATCACGAGCGCGTGAAGTGCTTCCATGTGAAGGACGCAGAGTTCCGTCCCTCGCCCAAGGCGGGGGTCTACGGCGGCTATCAAGGCTGGGTGGAACGCCCGGGCCGGTTCCGCTCGCTCGGCGACGGGCAGGTCGATTTCGGAGCGATCTTCGCGAAGATGGCGCAGTACGACTTCGCGGGCTGGGCCGTGCTCGAATGGGAATGCGCGCTCAAGCATCCGCAGGTCGGCGCGGCGGAAGGTGCGCCGTTCATCGAAAAGCATATCATCCGGGTGACCGAACATGCCTTCGACGACTTCGCGGGCGGCGACGGAGCACTGCCGGATTTCCGCCGGATGGGCATGTCCTGATACTGAGGGCCTGAGAATCGGAAACCCCGGGAGTGCGGAAGCTCCCGGGGTTTCTCTTTTACCGTCTGCGGTTGCGACCCGAGAAGGCTCTGCGCTTGTCCGGCACAGGTGGCGGAGGGAGGAGATCACCGCCTGGCTACAAAAAGGCCCCTCGGGGCCACGCATGAATCACATATAGATGTAAACGATAACATCTGCAAGCTGTACGAAAGAACAGCGAGTCCCGAAACGGCGCAGCTACCGGCGTTACTGTTCACTGCCGGAAGTCGGGGCGCAAGTTCGCAGCGTAGTGCCGGGTACAAGTGCCGGATAGCGTTCGAGAATTGCCGCCGTGACACCATTTGTCCAGCCGAAGCCGTCCTGCAGCGGATACTCGCCGCCGCCGCCCGCGCGGCGTTCCTCCACGTCGTATTTCTCCAGCATCTTGCCCGTTTCCAGGTATGTGCAGTTCACAGTGCCGAGCCAGCGCGCGGCGACGTCCTTCGCCAGAGCGTCCTGCCCACCGCGGTGCAGCCCCTCCAGGGCGACCCATTGCAGCGGCGCCCAGCCATTGGGAGCATCCCACTGTTGGCCGGTGCGCAGGATCGTCGTTCGGATGCCGCCTTCGCCCAGAAGTGCGCGCCGCGTGGTTGCGGCGATGGCCGTGGTCTGCGCGGGGGACGCCATGCCGACGAAGAGCGGAAACAGCGTGGCGGACGACTGGACGCTGCCTGGCGTGCTCTCGTCGAGAAGCCAGTCGGCGAACCGCCGCTGGCGGCTCTGCCACATGTATCTGTCGATGGCGCCTTTGCGCGCTGCGGCCCGCTGGAAGAATTCGCGCGTGCAGGGCTGATCGCCTGCCTGTTTGCAGCCTTTCTCGATACGCTTCTCCATCGCCCACATCAGAGCGTTGAGATCGACCGGCACCACCCGCGTGGTGCGAATGGTCGCCAGGTCCTGCGGGTCGGAGAGCCAGCGCGAACTGAAGTCCCACCCGCTTTCCGCGCCCGCCCGCAGGTCACGGTAGACTTCGGCGGCAGGCCGTGCGGAGGCCTTGGCAGTGGCGCGGTCCTCTGCGAAGGATTCGTCGCGCGGCGTATCGCGGTCATCCCAGTAGCGGTTGAGCACGCTGCCGTCGGGCATGCGCACCACCCGCTCGCACGCTTTCGCCGCACGGGCACAGCTTTCGCCGGCCATCCAGTAGGCATGCTCCTTGCGCAAGGCCGCGAGACGCCGGGCGCGGACGGTGCCGTCGGTCTGTTTCGAGAGGTCCAGCATGAGAGCGAAGAACGGCGGCTGCGAACGGCTGAGGTAGTAAGTGCGGGTGCCGTTAGGGATGTGACCGAAGCGCTCGATCAGGCTGGCGAAGTCGTCGATCATCCCCTCGACCAGATCGTCGCGGCCATCGGCGACGAGGCCCAGCATCGTGAAGTAGGAATCCCAGTAGTAGATCTCACGGAACCGCCCGCCCGGCACGACGTAAGGCGACGGAAGCGCGATCGCCGAACTTGCGGGCGGCGGCGTGACCGCGTCGCGCGAAAGCTGCGGCCACAATGTCCTTATGTGTTCGCGCAAGGGGGGCAGCGGCTTGTCGTTGACACCGGGGACGGTGAAGTTGTCGAGCACGAAATAGCGCAGGTCGGTCGGAGAGGTCGGCGGCTTCGCCGCGTACTCCGCCATGATCGCGTCGGGTGCGCGCCTGGGCACGGCGTCGGCGAACGTCTTGCCGTCCTCGAAGACGTGGCCTTCCTGCACCGCGGCGAAAAGGTCCCCGAACTGATCGGCGGGGGAGGGCTGGGCATTGGCCGTCAGGGCGAAGGCCAGGAATGATGTGCCGAAGCCCGCGCAAAGGCGGCGTACCCTGCTGCTCACGAAACGTATTCCGGCAATTGACTTCCCCTCTGGCCGTGCTCTTGGCAGAGGCAACGGGTCAGACTGCACAGGGTTTCATGAGAATTGAGGCAATCCGCATTGCGGCCATCGTCACCCAGGCGCCTTGAGGGCCGGTTCTTTGCGCATGATGCCCCGCCGTTTGATCGCGAGCGCACGCGGCCAGTTGTCGCTTGCGTCGGCGTGTGATTCGCCGAAGTTTCGACGGGCGGCCCACTCACCCCACAATTCACGGGGGGGGGCAGGGTCAGACAAAAGGTTCAGGGAAAAGCGCAAGCGACGAGTGCAGGGCGAACCGGAATACCGGTCGGCAGCCCTTCGGGAATGGGGATCTTCGGCAGCGGAAAGGCGGTGCCAACGCGCGTACCCATGCGGTGCGCCTTCACAGATGGGGGTTATTGTGACCACGACTGCTCGATTCATGGGCGCCACCGGCGTCTCCGTCCTCGCATTGCTGGCAGCGACTTGTCCGGCTTCGGCACGGGCCGAAGCGGCGGACGCGGCCGCCGATACCGCAGCGGCGGCGGCTGAGGGCGGCGGCGGTCCGATCGGCGAGATCGTCGTCTCGGCGGAGCGCACCAACGTCACTCTCCAGAAGGCGTCGCTTTCGGTCACGGCGGTCACCGACGATACGCTGAACAAGGCGAACATCACCGAAGTCACCGGCCTCAACGGCAGCGTGCCGGGCCTCGTCGTCGCCAAGAGCGGCGGCGGCGAGCGGATGATCTCGATCCGCGGCATCGGTTCGGAGACGCCGGAGAACCCCTCGACCCAGCCGGGTGTCTCGTTCCACGTCGACGGCGTCTACATCTTCAATTCGATCGCCGCGAACGCTGCCTTCATCGACGTCGCGCAAGTCGAAGTGCTGCGCGGTCCGCAGGGCACGATGTACGGGCAGGGATCGACCGGCGGCACCATCAACGTGGTGTCGAAGCAGCCCGACGCCTCGGCGCTGTCCGGCTCGGCGAACTTTGGCTACGGCAACTACAACATGCTCAAGGCCGATGCGGCCATCAACGTGCCGATCACCGATACGCTGGCGATCCGTGCCGCCGGGCAGCGCCTGCGCCATGACGGCTATGCCAAGGCCACGGATGTCGCCGGGCAGCCCGGCTATGAACTCGACGATGCCGATGAATGGGGCGGCAAGCTGGCCGTCAAGTGGACCCCGACCGACCGCGTCTCGGTGCTGCTCTCAACCATCCAGTACAAGGGCGACCAGAACGCGACCGCGCAGAAAAACGTGCTCGATCCCAATCCCGACCCGCGCGAACTGACGCAGGATTTCCCGGGCAAGACCTATATCCGCACCCAGCTCTATTACGGCGTGGTCAAGTTCGACCTGGGCGGCGCAACGTTCAGCTCGATCACCGGCTACCAGAAGCTGCACAGCGACCTGTCATGGGACGGCGACGGGCTGAACCCGGCACTGTTCCTGCAGGCCAGCGGTGGCTTCTACAACTACGACCACATCGCCACCTGGCAGCAGAACACCGCCTCTTGGACGCAGGAATACAACATCGCCTCGGACAACGAGGGGCCATTCCGCTGGATCGTCGGCGGGGTCTACCTGCGCTCGAAGAACAAGAACTACATCAACGAATATCGCGACAACAAGGGCGACGGGCTTAACCCGCCGCTGGCCACGGGCACGCTGTTCAGCGATCCGCTGGTCAAAGCGATCACTTATGCCGAACTCTCGGCCATCACCCGCGAGGCCTATGCCGGGTATGCGCAAGGCAGTCTCGAACTGACGAACGCGCTGACGGTGACGGCGGGCATCCGCTACAACCACGACAAGTACAGCGGCGTCAGCGACAGCATGTCCGGCGGTACCAGCGGGCAGACTTCAGGGGCCTATCTCCAGCCTGCGCCGACCCTCGGCACCAGCACCGGACGCCTGACCGGCAAGTTCGCGCTGGACTACCAGTTGACCCCCAGCAACATGGTCTACGCCAGCTACACGCGCGGCTTCAAGCCGGGCGGCATCAACAGCGCGGCGGCGAGCGGGAACAGCTCCTACACCATCTTCGGCATGGAGACCGGCGTGAAGCCGACCTACAAGCCCGAGACTTTGGACTCGATCGAGATCGGTTCCAAGAACCGCTTCTTCGGCGATACGCTGCAGATCAATGCCTCGGCGTTCTACTACTTCTACAAGGACCTGCAGTTCCTCGAGGAGGACGCGGTGCTGTTCGGTGAGGGCATCAGCAATGCCCCGAAGGCGGAAGTCTACGGCGCCGAACTGGAGATGGACTGGCACGCCACGCAGCACCTGAGGTTCGAGGGCTCGCTGTCGCTGCTGCACGGCAAGTTCACCGAGGACTATCTGGCCCTCAACGCCACGGCTGCCGACGCGGCACAGGTCGCGGCGGGCTATGGCGGCGTCGGCGGCTTCTTCGCCAATTTCGGCAATGCGGTCTATGTCCGCGAGGCAGCGCGCGAGAACATCAACGGCAACAAGATCCCCAAGATGCCCTCGGTACAGGGATCGGCGGCGCTCTCGTGGACCGGCGATATCGGCCCCGGCGAATTCACCGCCCGCGCGCAGTACATCTATCGCGGCAAGTTCCAGTCGCGCGTATTCAACACGCCGGGGCAGGACGATACACCCGACTACTCGCAGGTGAACCTGTTCGCCAGCTACGCCTTCGCCGATACCGGCTTCAGCGTCTCGGCCACGGTGACCAACCTGTTCGACACGAACGGCATCAACTCGCGCTTCACCGATCCTTACGGCAGCGGGCAGATCTCGGACACCTACATCCCGCCGCGCCAAGCACTCTTCTCGGTCGGGTACAAGTTCTGATAGATTGGGCGAGGGAGCCGATCCGGGAGTCAGCATGAGCGTCACCGTCTTCGGTTCCCTCAATCTCGACATAGCGCTGCGCCTGCCGGCGAAGGCCGCCTGGGGGCAGACCCTGCTGGTAGAGGACAGCGCGCAGGCGATCGGCGGCAAGGGACTCAACCAGGCGGTGGCCTCGGCGCGGTTCGGATCGGTCACCCGTATGGCGGGGGCTGTCGGCGACGATGCGGCGGGGCGCCTGCTGCTGGAGGCGCTTGGCGGTGATGGCGTCGATACCGCGCATGTCGAGGTGCTGGCAGGGCAGGGCAGCGGTCGCGCCACGATCCTGATCGAACCCGGCGGCGACAACATGATCGCGGTCGAGGCCGGGGCCAACCTCCTGGCACGCGCCGAGGTGGCGCTCGGTGCGATCGACGCGGTGACGCGGGTGCTGCTCGTCCAGCTGGAAACCGATATCGATGCCATTGCCGCGCTGTTCGCCAGCGATGCGGCCGCGCATGTCCGCAGGATCGTCAACGCCGCTCCGGCCATCCCGGCGGGCGCGCGGCTGTTCGGCATGGCGGACATGATGATCTTCAACCAGACCGAGTTCGCCGACTATCTCGCGCTGGACCGCGAGCCGGAGACGCTCGACGATCTGCTCGTGGCACGCCGCCTCTTGGCGCGGCCGGATCAGACTGTTGTGGTGACGCTCGGCGCGCTGGGATCAGCGGCGATCGGGGTGGAGAGTGCGACGTTCGTGCCTGCGGTTCCGGCCGAGCGGGTGGTCGATACCAGCGGCGCCGGGGATTGCTTCTGCGGCGTGCTCGCCGCCTGCATCGATCAGGGCGTGGGTCTGGAAGCGGCGCTGCGACTGGCTAACGCTGCGGCGTCGCTCTCGGTAGGGCGCAGGGGTGCCGCGCCGTCGATGCCCTTGAGGTCGGAAATCCCCTAAAATTCCTCCCCGAGCTTGCTCGGGGAGGGGAACCGCCCGCGCAGCGGGTGGTGGAGGGGGGAGAACCTCGCGCAATTCCCCCTCCGCCACCGCCTTCGGCGGCGCCACCTCCCCGAGACAAATGGGTCTTTACTCCGCCGCCACGACCTGCACAGCCTGCACCCCGCGCTCGCCCGGCTTGCGCAGGATCGCGACAGCGCAGAACAGTACCGCACTCAGCACCGCAAGGCCGAGGAAGATGCCGGAGAAGCTGCCGGTTTGGTCCTTCACCGCGCCGCCCAGCGCCGGGCCGATCGCGGCCGAGGTAGATACCGCCATCATGATCGAATAGAGTTCCAGCGAAGCGCGTTGTCCGAAATAGGACTGCAGCAGCATGACGGTGCTGACGTAGCTGAAGCCCAGCCCACCGCCGAACGTCACCATCCACAGCATCAGCGAGATCGGTCCGTCGATCATCGCCAGCGTAGCCGCGGAGACTCCCAGGCACCCCAGCGAGAACATCGTCAGCGTCCGCGCGCTGGTCTTCTCACCCGCGATGCCCGCCAGTGCCGATCCGATCGCGCAGACCAGAGCCGCAAGACTTATGAGCTGCGAGGCGCGATCCTGCGCGATGCCGTGCTCCATCAGGTGCTGGTAGGCGAAACCGTGCGTGGTCGTGTTGATCGCAAGGCACGCGGTATAGGCGAGCACGACGACCCAGAACTGCACGGTCCCGAGCGCGCGGCGCACGGTCCACTCGGCCGGTGCACCCGGGGACGCGACGTGCTCCTCGGGCGCGGCGATGTGGAGGCGTCCGGCGGTGAGGGTGCAAAAGCCCCCCACGACGACCGAAGCCACGGCGAAGAGCAGCCAGTAGAAGCGCCAGTCGAACCCGGCGCTCTGCGATCCGTACCACAGCAGCGGCCCGGCGACGGCGCCGAGGTTGCCGATCGTGAAGTAGAGCCCCAGCACCGTCGAGCGGCGCCGGAAACTGCTCGACAGGATATGCACGGCAGGCACGGTCCCGCAGAAGCAGTAGCCGATGCCGAGCAGTGTGGTGCCCAGATAGTAGCCCATCACGCCGGTCGAGGTGTAGAGCAGCCAGAAGGCCACGAACAGGATCACCGTCCCCGCCGCCAGCGTGCGCCCGATGCCGAGCTTGCGGATCGTCAGCGCGGGGGCGAGGCTGACGATCCCGCAAGCCGTGCCCAGCAGGGTGAAGCCGAAGCCCGCCTGCGCCCAGGTCATGCCGAACGCCTCGACCATCGAGGGCAGCACCATGCCCAGCGAGTTGAACGTCCCCGCCGAGAGCAGGAAGTACATCAGGCACAAAGCCTGAAGCACGATCATGACGAGCAGACGGGTGTTCATCCTGGTATGATCCCTGTGGCGGGGCGGGTGGAGGCGGCGGTGTTTCTCGGCACCGGCCACCGGCTGAGTACAATCATGCGTATCGACACAAGCGCGGTGCCGACACTTCTCTCCACGCGGAGCAAGATGGCATCCATGGCCCGCATCGTCGAGAGGGTGTTCACGCGCTCCACGCAGCCATGACCGCGTCGGTGGTCACCAGCAGCGAGGTATTCGCGGCCAGCGCCTTGAGCGCGTGGGCGTGAAGGTCCGGTTCGTAGGCTGCGCAGGCGTCGGACACCACGAACGTATGAAAGTCACGGTGAAAGGCGTCGCGCGTGGTGGAATCGACGCAGCACTCGGTGGTGAGGCCCGTCATCACCAACGTGTCGATCCCGCGCGCGCGAAGTTGCTGTTCCAGATCGGTGCCGTGGAAGCTGGAATAGACCAGCTTGGATATCTCGATGTCGCCCGGCTGGGGGAACAGGCGATAGTAGTCCTCGCCGCCGCTGCCGATCCGGCAGATGCCTTCCTCGCCGGGCGTGCCGCGCCGGGCCATCAGCGTCTTCAGAGCCTCGGAATCGGTTTCGGGGCGCGTCATCACGCGCATGAACGCTAACGTAACTCCGGCCGCGCGGGCGGCGGCGATGAGCATCTCGATCCGGTCGATCGCGGCCTCGGCCGGGGCGAGGTCGATGCCGAAGCGACCGATCAGGCCCTCGGGCGCGGCGAAGTCGACCTGCACGTCCACCACGATCAGGGCAGTGCGGGCGGGAGCGATCATCCCGGCGGGGTCGATGTGCGGCAAGTCAGCCATGCGCGGGTTCCATCCGGCTCGGGAAGCGCTCGCGCAAGGTCGGCAGCACTTTTTCGCCGAATATGGGCAGCGCGGCGTGATAATCCGGGAAGATCAGCATCAGCCCGTCGAGCGAAGTCTTCTCGAAAATCTCCGACAGGCGCGCCGTCACCGTCTCCGGGGTGCCCAGCACATGCGGGGTCATGAAAGTGGAGCGGGCCTTCTGGGTGAAGGCGTTCTCCTTGCCGATCTCGCTATCGAGGAAGCCGTAGGCACGCATCATACCGTGGAGAGCTTCCTCGTCGAAGCCGGCACGGAAACGAGCGGCGGTTTCCTCGGCGGCCTCGTCGGTGTCGCCGAACACCACGGTCATCATGGAGTACGTACGGATCTTCGCGCCGTGCCCGGCCGCCTCCGCCTTGGCGTCGGCGCTGGCCTTCGCCAGTTCCTCGACGTTGCCGCCGGACAGGAACAGCGCGTCCATCTCGTTGGCGGTGAACTCTATGCCGACTTTCGAGGTGCCCGCGCAGACGAGGAACGGTGCCCTGGAGGGTTTGGGGTTCGACATGCAGTCGTCGAGGGTGAAGTGCTTGCCCGCCATCGTCACGGAGTCCTGCGTCCACAACGCCTTGATGCCGCGTATCCACTCGGTCGCCAGCACGTAGCGTTCGTCATGATCGACGCCCTCGGGCCAGGCGCCCATCTGAGAGAATTCTCCCTTGTAGGAGCCGGTCACCACGTTAAGCCCGGCGCGGCCATGGCTGATCTGATCGAGCGTGGCGATCATCTTGGCGGTGACGGCGGGGTTCTGCAGGATCGTGTGGACGGTCGCCCAGACTTTCACCCGGCTCGTCGCCTGCGCCAGCCCCGCCATCAGCATCGGCGAGTCCAGCGACGTGTTCCAGTGCTGCGTCTCGCCGCCGTAGCCGCGGTACTTAGCCATCGCCATGATGAAATCGAGGCCGATGTCCTCGGCCAGCCGCGCGGCCTTGAGGTTATAGTCGTAGGACCCGTCGAGCGTGGGCGCGTTCTTCGACAGGATCCAGCCACCGTTCGCCATCGGCATGAAGATGCCGAGGTCGCGTCCTCCGGTGTCGGACGGGAGGCCGAAGCTCTCGGGACGCGGTTGGCTTTGGATCATCGGGCTCCCCTGACTGGATTTCTCGGCAAAGGCTAGAATGGGGCGCGGCGCGGTTCTTGTCACCCTGCGCCCATGCTGTTGTCGCCGCTCAAGGCATCGGGCGCGAGGGGCATAGATGCGTCGGCCTGCTCGCGCTAGGTGCGCCGGGTATTCGTGAGGGAGTTCGACATGAGCAACTGGTTCATCACCGGCGTCAGCACCGGGCTCGGCCGCGCCATTGCGCAAGCCGCGCTGGACGCCGGGCATACCGTCGTCGGCACGGTGCGCAACGCCGATGCCGTCGCCGCCTTCGAGGCGATGGGGGAGAGGGCCATCGGCATGGTCCTCGACGTGACGGACCTCGGCGCGGTGAAGGCGGTGTTCGATGCGGCCGAGGAGCGCACCGGCGGCCTCGACGTGGTCGTGAACAACGCAGGCCTCGGCTATACCGGGGCCATCGAGGAAACGCCGATCGATGACGCGAAGGCGCTGTTCGACGTCAACGTCTGGGGGGCGCTGGCAGTGATTCAGGCGGCGCTGCCGTACCTGCGGGCGCGAAAGTCCGGCCATATCGTCAATGTCGGGTCTATCAGCGGCATGGCCTGCTGGAACGGCACCGGTATCTACGGCGCCAGCAAGTTCGCGCTCGACTGCATCGGGCGCACGCTGGCGCAGGAGGTGGGGCCGCTCGGCATCAAGGTGACCAACGTAGCTCCAGGGGGCATGCGCACCGAGTTCGCCGCCTCGCGGCTGCTGGGGGCCGAGCCCTCGATCGCCGACTATGCCGGGACTGCGCACGTCGCGCGGCAGGTACTGACCGGCCATCATGGCGAGGAACCGAGCGATCCGATGATGATTGCGCAAGCGATTGTGACGGCCATCGCCGCGCCGGAGCCGCCGCTGGTGTTGCTGCTGGGAGAGGATGCCTTGGGCTACGCCAAAGGGGAGTTCGCGATGCTCCAAGGGCAATTCGACACCTGGATGCATCTGACGACGGCAGTGGCTGCAAAATAATCTCGGATGAGGGCGTTTCTGACAAACCCTTGGCATGCACATGAAACCATGGCGATTTTGATGCTGGCGCTCGGCATATGCAGCAATGTCGAGGCAAAGTAATCTACACTAATTCGCGTTATGTGATCTGGTCGACTCTCAGCGTGCGTATTTTGATTTAATATTGATCCAGGGTTCGCGCAATAAACGAGTCGTTTTTCATGAAAATATGTAAAATTGCGTCTTGCGCGTCATATATTGCTTGTCTGAGGTCGATGTGAGACGCATTGGGAGGGTACTCCAATGAACAGGCAGAAGTTTGTTGCAGCCGCTGTCGTGGGTCTTACTTTGTGCGTAGCGCCGAGTGGCGGCCGGGCAGAAACCGCGACCGATACGCTTTCCGTCATTGCGCCGCCGAGCGTCCAGAACTGGTCGGAGAACGTGTTCCGACAATTCGAGCGTAAGGTCAGGTATCCGGCTCCGATGGGCACGATGCCGGCCAGCGAAGGCATCGTCGCCGTCAAGTTCAATTGCAGCGAAGACGGCGTGCCTTCACAAGTCCAACTCTACAAGACTTCGGGTCACGGCGACCTCGACCGCGCAACGGTGCGCGCGGTGGAGCGCATCGCCACGCTTCACCCGCTGCCGCGCGGGGTGGGGCATGACCAACAGTATATCGTGCGCGTTCTCTTCGCCAATTCGGAGGGTTATGCGCAAAGGAACATGACCCGGCTGCGCGAGGATGCTGCCCGCAGCAATGCATGGGTCGGCCGCAGCGGGGCGACCACGGCGATGCTCGAACTCGTCCCCCCGAAAGGCTGACGCCGCGCGCCCCCGCCTCGACCGTGCGCCTGCCCATGCGGGCGCACGGTCGCTGCTTCAGGCGGCGAACAGGCTTTTGCGGATCACCGCATGCACGCCCCAGTTGCCGTTGGCGACCTGGCTGATCCCGAAATCCACCCCCACCGAGAGCAGCGAGATCGCCTCGTCCTCGGTCAGATCGCGCAAGGTCATCAGGAACCGCCGCGCTTTGCGGAACGCATCGCGCATCGCGGCATCGATCGACGATTGCTTGTAGACCTCGCTTTGTGCGTTCGCGCCCAGTTCCTTGAGGTATTCCGGGTGCGAGAAGCCCAGGATCACCCATTCGTCCTTGGTTTCGATCAGCGGATAATCGATGTCGCGGATGTACTTGCGGCTGGTCTTGGCGGGGTGGAGTATCACCTGGATCACCGCCGTCATCGAGCATTCGATGGCGGTGCCGCACAGTTCGCTGTCGCCCTGGCTGGCATGGGGATCGCCCATCGACAGCAGCCCGCCCGGCACCCCCACCGGCAGGAAGCAGCTCGATCCCGCCCCCAGCCGCCAGTTGTCGATATTGCCGCCGAAGTTGGCGGGCGGCACCGAATCGATCAGTTCCGAATGTGCGGGCGCCAGCGCGATCACGCCGAAGTGCGGGCGCACCGGGATCGTCACGTCGCGCAGCACGTCGAAGTTGCGGGTGATGGTCTCGGGATCGACCGGCACGCCGGGATAGTCGTAGCGCTCGTGGACCACGCCCGAAGGGTCGGTCTGCGGGGTCCAGCGATAGGAGTAGACCGCCTGCGCGGTGGCGCCGCCGGGCTCGTTGTCGATCTCGTAGATCGTCACGACCTCGCGCTGCTTGGGCTCGGTCAGGAGGTCATTGTAGTGATAGCCCCAGTAGGCCGCGACGTTGGAGCCGAAGGCGCGCCCGGCGAACAGCGGGTTCTGGCTGGGGCGGTTCTCCATGTCGAGGATGCGGACCTCGATCACGTCGCCGGGGCGGGCGCCCTCGACCGCGATCGGCCCGGTGCAGATGTGGACGCCGAAACCCTCGCCGGGGCCGCGACCCAGGGCCGAGGCGTCGAACGGCCCGGCGCCGCGCCGTTCCACCGCCTTGCCGTCGGTGGTCCAGTGGAACACCGCCTCGGCGCCCGCATCGCCCTCGATCATGCGCTCGGCATCGTCGTTGGCGTGGTGGGTCAGCGTTTCGATCGTGACGTAGTCGCCCGAGCGGACTTCGAGCGCGGGTTGCAGCGAGCGGCTGAAATAGCCCCAGTGGATAGTGTCGGGCCGCGCGGGCAGAAAGTGGTGGCGGCGCGATCTTGCGGCATCGTCGAGGCTGGGTAGTCCGCTGAGGACGCTGGGCGGCTCGCGGTTGTCCATGCGCACGTCGCGCGCTTTTTCGGGCCGTCCGCGGCGCGGAGTTTCGGCCGCGCTCGTCGCGATCTCGGGGGACTTGCGATACTCGCGCGGGCTCATCCCGTACTGCTCGCGGAAGGCGCGGGAGAACGAGGCGCTGTCGTTGAAGCCCCACTGGAACAGGATTTCCGAGATCGAGCGCTGCGCATGGAGCGGGCTGCCGAGATCGAGGCGGCAGCGCTCCAGCCTGCGCAGCTTCACGTAATGGCCGAAGCTTTCGCCGTGGCTCTCGAACAGCTTCTGCAGGTAGCGCGGCGAGATGTTGTGCTCGGCGGCGATCTGGTGGGTGTTGAGGTTGGGGTCGGACAGCCGCATCTCGATCGACTGGAACACCCGCTCCAGGATCGCCGCGCGCCCGCCCGCCGCGCCGCCCAATTGCTTGGCGGGCGCGCGGTCGAGCAGGGTGGCGGCGATCATCTCGGGCAGGGCCAGTTCGACCGGGCGGATCTGGTCGTCTGATATGTCGAGGATGGTGTCGGCCACGGTGCGCAGCAGGCTCGACATCATGCGACCCACGGCGGTGTCGGCGATGAGGTCGCTGATCTCGGTCGGCAGCTGCGAGCGGGATTTGAGCGCGGGCAGGCTGTGCGGCACCTTGACGATGAGCAGGCGGAAATCGCCTTCCATGGCGATGCGGCAGCGGGTGTCGCCGCCGCCGTAGACCATGTCGCCCTCGCCGATTTCCACTTCGCGGTCTCCGCTGCTGGCGGCAATGCGCCCTTCGAGCAGGAGGACGAGCCAGAAACAGCGCGCCTCCTGCCGGAAGTCGAGGGTCATCGCCTGCGCGGTGCCGGTGCAGCGGACGAACTGGATCTTCTGCCCGCTGGTGAAGCTGACGAGGTCTCCGTAGATGTCCTCGTTCTCGGATTCCAGTTCCAGCGACACGCGCTGCAATGCGAAACGCCACGCCTGCAATCGCTGGTCGTGGGGATAAGCATTGGTGGTCAAGCGCACGCCGGTCATGCCGGAATTATCCTTGTTGTGTAACCCTGTAGGGGGCAGCCTAACTCACTGTTTCCAATCCCGCCAGACGCTTGTGTGCAGCGCGGTAACGGTGGACCAGCCACTTGTTGAACTGGCCCTGCGCACCTTCCTGCCACGAATAGCGGCCGCGCGGGGCGAAGCGCGAGCGCAGGCCCTTCTGCACCAGTTCGTCGACGTGGAAATCCTGCGCGATGATGTGTGCGGTGGCGCGCATGTTCATGTCGAGCTTGTGGTCGAACGTAGGGTCCTTCATCGCGCCGGGGGCGAACAGCAGGCCGGTGTCCATTTCCAGCGATTCCGGGCCGTCGGGCCGCAGGATCAGGTAGATCACCATGTCGCTCATCATGATGAGGCTGAGCGAGGGCGGCACGTTGGCGAAGGTCATCCGGTTGCGCATTTCATCCGAAAGGCCCGGGAAGATCGGCAGCACCGCGCGCTGCGTGGCGTTGAAGCTGGCGTCGGGGTGGAGCGTGCCGTTGAAGCGCAGGAACCCGGCGTCCTCGGGTTCGGAATGCGGGAACTCGGCCTTGCCGGACGGCACGAAGTCATGCAGCGGCCCGGCGTGGAGACGGCTGGCGTGGTAACCGTCGTTGTTGTTCTCGAACATCACCTTCCAGTTCCACGGGAGCCTGGCGCCCTCATCGGGCTTCGGACCCTCGGCAGAGGCGAGGTCGTAGCCCGCGATCGCCTCGGCCACCCCGATCAGGCGGGGGGCGAGGGGCGCGGCGTTCTCGTCGAAGTTGATGAAGACGAAGCCGTTCCAGATCTCGACCGCGAAGCGCGGCAGGCTGTTCGCCTTGCGGTCGAAATTGCAGGTCTTGTTCATCGCCGGGGCCGCCACCAGCGTGCCGTCGAGCGAGTAGCTCCAGTGGTGGTAGGGACACAGGAACCCGCGTGCGTTGCCGCTGCCCTCGGCCACCAGCATCGCGCGGTGCTGGCACACCGCCGACATCGCCCGCACCTGCCCTTCGAGGGTGCGCGAGACGATGATCGGCTCGTTGATGGTGCGGGTGGTGAAGTAATCGCCCGGCTTCGGGATCCAGTCCTCGCGCCCGACGCACTGCCACTCGGCGTAATAGAGCGCGTCCTTCTCGAATTCGTAGAAGTCTTGAGAGGTGTAGCACGAGGGCGGCAGCGTGACCGCGTCCTCGAGGTTCACGGCCGAGGCGGAGAGGGATTCGATGAAGTCGTCCGTCATGGTTGGCGCGGGCATGGTGACCATCCTGAGTGCTGTTATGGGTACGCTAGGTGCCGTTGAGTGCCGTCAGGTGCATTTGTGCATGCGGCACCTGCGAAGGCAATATTGCATTTGCGAGAAAGGCTTACTCGTGGGTGTAATCGTCTGGAATCCTGGGAGGATCTCCGGCCTTGCCCCAGAGCAGGATCTCGTTGCCCCAGGGATCGCGGAAGCAGTGGTTGAGGCCGTTGAAAGTACCCCAGAAGTGGTTGCGCCACAGCACCGTGGCACCGCGCTCCTCGGCGGCGGAAAGGATGCGTTCGGGGGTGTCGTCGTCGCTGATGAGCACCCAGATGCGCGGTTTCCGGCCCTCCTTGGCGATTTCGCGCGGGGCGATGCCTTCGGCGTCCGGGTGCGGGCGGGCGTTGGCGGGGTCGAAGATGCCGACATGCAGGTTGCCGATCTGGCTGTCGGTGCCGTCGGGATTGGGGAACATGCCGCCCGGCACCATGCGGTGATAGACGCCCTCGGGCTTATGATCGTCGCGCCAGCCGAAGACTTCGGCGTAGAAGCGCCCGGCGGCGGCCGGATCGTCGGCGGGCAGGTCTACGAAGATGAGCGTGTTGGGCATGGGGTTTGGGCTTCCTTCTCGTGTGCCTCACGGTCTGCGCCAGATGCGCGCGCGGCTCTTGGCGGCAAGCGTCCGGTTTGTTGACGCGAGGTGGGCGGGCGTGTGGCGCGGGGGCTTCGACAGGCTCAGCCTGAGCGGAATTGGAGGTTTCCTCCGAATTCACTCTCCCGGAGCGGAGTCGGGAGGCTTACCCCCAACCCCGCTCACCCTGAGCTTGTCGAAGGGGCAGGCGCGGCCTCTCGCAGCCCCCGCAGTTCACCGCGCTGCCAACTACCAGTGCGCTGACGGCCAAGACCCTTTTCGTCCCTCGGGAGAGAGTGAAGCGGTCGATCCTCCACTCTACAAAGGACACTGCATGGCTTCGGTCACCACTCTGACATCGGCGAAGGCGGACACGCGGCCCTCGGCGATCTGGCATCTCAAGGCCACGCCGGAGACGATCCACTGGGGCTACTTCTCGCCCGAGATCAAGCCGGCGCTCAGGATCAAAAGTGGCGATCTGGTGCAGGCCGAGGCGATCACGCACCATGCAGGCGATGCGCCCGAACTGATGTTCGACGAAGGCGTGGAGCGCATCTTCCGCGAGGTCGATCCCGCCAGCCGCGCGCCCGGCGTCCACATCATGACAGGCCCGATCTACATCGAGGACGCCGAGCCGGGCGACATGATCGAGGTGCGCTATCTGCAGATGACGCCGCGCAACAACTACGGCTCCAACCTCGCGGCGAACTGGGGGCATCTGTATGAGGAGTTCGGCAGGAAGGAGCGGGTGACGATCTACGAGCTGGACCCCAGCGCGAACACCGCCCACGCCCTTTATGCCTACGATTTCCCGGGCGAATACCTCGTCCCCGGCACCATCACCAACTGCCCGGTGTGCGACCGGCACCCGGCGCTGCCCGGCATCACCATCCCCGCCCGTCCGCATCTGGGCACGGCGGGCGTGGCGCCGGCGGTGGATGCGCCGGTCTCGACCATCCCGCCGGGGCTGCATGGCGGCAACATCGACAACTGGCGCATCGGCGCGGGCTCGACGATGTTCTACAAGTGCCAGGTCAAGGGCGGGCTGTTCTCGATCGGCGACCCCCACGTCAGCCAGGGTGACGGCGAAATCAGTGGCACCGCGATCGAGGCGTCGCTCGACTGCCTGTTCCAGATCATCCTGCGCAAGGACTTTTCCTTCCCATCTCCATTGCTGGAGACGCCCGAGAACTGGATCGTCCACGGCTTCGGCGAGGATCTCGACCAGGCGATGAAGAACTGTTCGATGGACATGCTCCACCTGCTCCACGAACAGCAGGGGCTGAGCAAGGAGGACGCCTATTCGCTGATGAGCGTGGCGGCCGATTTCGGCGTGACGCAAGTGGTGGACGGCACGCTGGGCGTCCACGCACGCATCGAGCGGCGCATCTTCCCGGGCAAGGGCACCGTCATCGACCCGACCTGAAGATACGTGGCCAAGGACTCTGAAATACTACGAAATTGTTCCGTTGCCTTTCGGCTCCATCGGGGTATCCGACCGAGGCGACCCGAAGGACGGAACTTATCCGCCTTTCAGCCTGACCCGGGGCCTTATCGGCCACCGGGTCATTTTTTTGCCATCGCTGCTTGAACGGCTACGAAAATCCGTAAAATCCACTAGCTTATCGTTAACGAAGCCTCGCCGCGGCTTCGTCGGGGGCTGTTGCGGCGACGAGGGGCTGATGGACACGAACTGGAGGGCCGGTAGTGCCGGCGATACGCATATCTCGATCGCGCAAGTACGCGCGCATCCGCGCTTCGAGGATGCCAAGGTGCTGCTCATCGACGGGCTGGCAGGCCTTTACATTGACGACGCTCGGCTGCGCACGCTTATCGAATACGAGAAGGGGGTTACGTTCATGCTGATCGCCTCGCTCGACGCGCTGCGCGATCCCGACGATCCGGCGGGCGGTGTATCGATGCAGGTGCTGAACGAAGTGCTGCCCAACATGGGTATAGCACCCGGCAGGCGGATCGCCGATCTCGTTGCCAACTTGCGCCGGGACCTGCTGCTGAATGTCGTGCCTGACCCCAGGGATCGCCGAGCCCGGCTGCTGCGCGCCACCGAGCGCGGGGTCGCGGCCGATTGCGAATGGCTGGGGGTATTCCACGCACCGCTCGCGCTGCTGCGTCCGGAGGTCGATTACCGTCCGGTGCTGGAACGACGGACAAGTTACCAGAAGGCCTTCCGCATCGCCGGGCTAAGAACGCTCGAGATCGCCAACGAGATCATGAGCGCCAACCCGCCGATGGACTATTTCGTGCAGGAGGCAGTGGGCTTTCGGGTGCTGATGATCCTGATGCAGTCCGTACGCGGCAATCCGGACAATCGCACGGCGCCGGGCTTCTATTCGCGGGCCGGCGGGCAGGGCGGTGTCTCGCGCACCCATGTCCGCAACGTGCTCAAGGGTGCGGCGGAGCGTGGTTTCGTCACGCTGTCCGAGCGGCCGGGGGACTATGTGGAACTGTCCCAGACCCTCATCGACGCTTTCGACCGATGGGTGGGGGAGAGCCTGTCGTCGATCGATCGGGTCCGTACGCTCAGCGGGCATCCCTGAGCATCAACCTGCCGCCATTGCGAGATCTCCGGAGGCAACGGGCTTGACCGGACGTACGCGGGTGCGCCCGTCGGCACCGATGCCAGGGAGGAAGAACAGCAGGGCCATTCCCGCTCCCAGCACCACGATGATCGCCAGTGCAGCCTCGTTATAGGAGCCAGTGGCCCCGTAGCTGAGATCCATCGCCGCCGGGGTCAGTCCCTGTGCCAGGATGACGGCGGCGTAGAGCACCGCGTTGATCGATCCGAAATGCCTGAGGCCGAAGTAGCGCGAGCAGAAGTAGGGCAACGCCGCATATTCCGCGCCCATGCCGATACCGAGCAGGACGCCTGCGGCGGTGGCGGCAAGACCGCCCTGTCCGAACTGCAGAAGCCCAAGACCCGCCATGGCGGCGGCATACATCGGCACGATCAGCAGCGGCGTGCGCAGCTTGTCCAGCATTCCGCCGGTCACCACCTGCCACGCCGCCGTGACAAGCGCGAAAGTCGCGACAACGCCGGTCGCCTGGCCAAGGCCGAAGCCGCGATCGGTCATCATCGGCACGACATGGGTGAACACCGCCGTCATGCCTCCCGCGCCGCTCGCAACGGCGAGCAACAGCAGCCAGAAGCGGCGGGTCGATGCCGCCTCGCGCAACGTCATGCCCTCGAACACGCGCTCGGGTTCATCGTCCTTGCGGGAGACGTGGCCGGGCGTGTCGTGCAGCCAGAACCACATGATCGGAAAGCCCAGCAGCAGAACGATCGCGCCGATCGCGCCGTACGTCGCGCGCCACCCGATCAGCGGCAGCAGGATGCCTGCCACTACCGGCATCAAGGTCGCGCCGACGCCGTTGCCGATCCCGGCAGTCACCCCCAGCATCAGCCCGCGCCGGGCGTCGAACCAGTTCGACACGATCTTGGCGATCATCGGCGAGGCGCATGTCGCGCCCGCCAGCCCGATGAGACCGTACTGGAGGTAGAACAGCCAGAGGCTGCCGCTCGTCTGCGACAGGCTGGCCACCAGCAGCGCGAGGGCCACGTTGCCTCCCATGATCATGGGTCGTGCTCCGACACGGTCCATGGTGCGCCCGATCAACGGATAGCTTGCCGCCGCGATGATCGCGATTAGGCCCAGCACGCCCGACACCGCCGCGCGCGACCAGCCCAGGTCCTGCGAGATCGGCACCAGGAACGTCCCGAAGGTCGCGCTGATCGCGGCAGTGAGGCACACGAGGTTGCCGGTAGTGGCAGCGATCGCAAGGCGGGTAGAAGCGCTCGGCATGGGCAGGTCTCCGGTTCCGATTGCCGGAGTAAAGGCCCGCCGCGCGCCGATCCCAAGTGTTTATAGGTGCGCCGCAACAATTCCTTCGCGCGCCGTCAACTATGGGTCCTTGCACGAGAGCGCGCTCGACCCGACTTTGCACCCAGCGACCCGTGGGGTCGAAAATTGCCCGCGAGATCAACCAGGGACGATTCGCCAAGATGAATGCTCAGACGGCCGACATGACGGTTTCCTCGACGCAGATGCCCACCTTTTTCATTCCGCATGGAGGCGGTCCGTGCTTCTTCATGGACTGGTCGGTGATGGGCGGCCCCGCCGACACGTGGGACAAGACCGAGGCGTGGCTGCGCGCGCTCGTCTCGACACTCCCGGAAAAGCCGAAGGGTATCGTCGTGATCTCGGGCCATTGGGAGGAGTCGGCATTCACCGCATCTACCGCGGTAGAGCCGGGGATGATCTACGATTACTACGGATTCCCGCCGCATACTTACGAGCTGAAATACCCGGCGCCGGGCTCCCCCGCGCTGGCGGAGCGCGTCGTGGAACTGCTGAAGGGTGCGGGCCTGCCCGCCCGCACCGATCCCGCCCGCGGCTTCGATCACGGTGTATTCGTACCCTTCCTGCTGGTCGATCCGGACGCTACGATCCCGGTCGTGCCGCTTTCGCTCAAGGCGGACCTCGATCCCGCCGAGCATATCGCCGCAGGCAAGGCGTTGGAGCCGCTGCGCGAGGAGGGCGTGCTGATCGTCGGCTCGGGCATGAGCTACCACAACATGCGCGGCTTCCGGACACCTGCGGCGACCCGCCCCTCGGCGGTGTTCGACCAATGGCTGACGGGAGCGGTCGAAGCCACGCCCAAAGAGCGTGAAACGTTGCTTTCTCACTGGGCCGAGGCGCCTGCGGGCCGCCAGTCGCACCCGCGCGAGGAGCATCTGCTGCCGCTGATGGTAGCGGCCGGGGCGGGTGGGGTCTCGGCCGGACGCAAGGTGTTCGGTGACAACGTCATGATGGCGGACATCTCGGCCTATCGGTTCGGGTAAAGGCCCCCTTGCCGCTAGATCGCAAGACTGTAAGGGTGGCCCTTCGATCGATGGCGAGCGAGGGAGATCATGCTGGTGGCCGAAACGAGCGGAAAAGCGGCACCTCCGAGCGAGGGCAGCCTGCGCACACGCATGGCCGAGGCGGGCGTTTCCGCTCCTGACGAGTGCTTGCCGGGCGTCCTGTCCAACCTGATCGTCCTGCAGGACCACGTCGCCACCTTGCGCGCCTTTGCGCTCGATCCGCGCAGTGCCAGCGCCATGCGGTTCGAGGCTTGAGCATGTCCCTCGCGCCGTCATCCGCTATCGTCATGGCCGCCAGGGTGCGCGGCGGCGAAATTTCGGCCGTGCAACTGGCGACGAAGGCTTTCGACAAGGCCGAGCAACTCGGCGGCGAGCGTAGCGGTTTCACGCGGCTGCTGCGCCGGCGTGCGCTGGCGCGGGCGGCGGCGGTCGACAAGCTGGTCGAGGCTGGGCTCGATCCCGGCCCACTGGCAGGCGTGCCCTTCGGCGTGGCGGACCTGTTCGACGTGGCCGGAGAGATCACCACCGCAGGGTCGCGCACACGGCGCAATGCGGCGTTCGCCAGCCGTGACTCCAAGGCGATCGCGCTGCTCGAAGCAGCGGGCGCGGTGCTTGTCGGCACGCAGAACATGGACGAATTCGGCTACGGCTTCGTCACCATGAATGCCGAGTACGGCACGACGCGCAACCCCCACGATCCTTCGCGCGTCGCGGGCGGCGCGGCGGGCGGTTCGGCAGTGGCGGTGGCTACTGGCGTGGTCCCGCTCAGCCTTGCTTTCGACACCAATGGATCGCTGCGCGTGCCTGCGGGGCTGACCGGGGTAATCGGCCTCAAGCCCACTTACGGCGACCTACCGCGCGAAGGCATGTATCCTTTCGTGGAGAGCCTCGATGTCGTGGGCGTGCTCGGCCGCGATCTCGATGACGTGGCGCTGGTCCGCACGATCCTGCGCGAAGGCGCACCCGAGCGGCAGGAGCCCCTGCGCGGCGAGATTTCCTTCGGCCGCTTGATGAGTTGGTTCGACGACAACATTTCCGAAGAGATGCGCGGACCGCTCGATGCGTTCTGGAGCCGCCTCGGCCGCATCAGCTTCGAACTGCCCCATTCCGAGATTGCCCGCGCCGCCGCCTCGGTCATTATCGCGGCCGAGGGTGCCAGCCTGCACCGCCCCGCGCTGGAGGCCGACCCGATGCAATTCGAGCCCCCGGTGCGCGATCGCATGCTGGCAGGTCTGCTATTGCCGAGCGACGATTACCTTGCCGCGCAGCGTTTCCGGAGCTGGATTCAGGCGCGCCTGCGCCGCCAGTTCGAGCTGGCCGACGTCCTCTTCACCCCCGCCGCGCCGGGCTTCGCACCGACCATTGCCGATCCGGTGATGACGTTCGAGGGCAAGACGATCCCGGCTCGCAGCCACCTTGGCATCTACACGCAGCCGATCAGCCTGATGGGGCTGCCCGCGCTGGTGCTGCCGCTAGCGGGCGACTTCGCTATGCCGCTGGGCATCCAGTTGATCAGCGCGGCCGGACATGAGCCACTGCTCTTTCGCGCGGCGCGGCAGTTGATCGACAAGGGCCTTTGTGCGGTGCCGCTCCCGCCCGAGTGATGGCCAGCGCAAAGGGCGATGCGCGGGGCCGGAGCCCACTTGTATAGCGGAAGACGGCAGAAATCCGGATTTCGTGACATTATTTTTGCAGTGCACAAAGAGGGAATGGACAGCCGCAAAGGTTTGGTATTACCATATCAAAGTTTAGTATTACCGATGTGGGTGGTCGGGTATTACGAGGGCGGGTGATATGGACGGAGTTCGCGTAGGCAAGAGGCTGATCGGCACGCAGTCGCCGGTCACGGTGGGCTGGGAAAACATCCCGCGCGTAGAGGGCAGCCCGGTGAAACAGTTCGTCTTCACTTGGTTTCAGCCTGCAGTGCTGATCGCGTTGGTGACCTTCTGGCTCTGCGCACCCGATTCCATCGCCAAGGCCTCGACCGCGATCGGCATCGGGATCGGTTTTAAGGCGCTGCTTTATTGCCTCGAATGGGTGAACCCGCGCCACGATAGCTGGCGGCTTACATGGAAGGAACTGGTCACCGACCTGTTCTACGTCGGCATCAGCTATACGCTGGTCAAGTATGCCGGCAAGCACATCGGCAGCGACGCCATGGTCGGGGCCATCCAGCATGCTTTCGACTGGGAGAAATTCGCCTATTTCAAGGAGATGCCCCTGCTTTTTCAGGCGTTCCTGATCTCGTTCATCTTCGATTTCGGGCAATACTGGATGCATCGCGGCATGCACAACTGGTATCCGCTATGGCTCACCCATTCGGTCCATCACTACATCACGCAGCTCAACATCAACAAGGGTGCGGTCGGGAATCCGGTCGAATTGTTCCTGATCGGGCTCGGCATCGGCGGGTTCTTCGATTTCCTGCCGCGCGCGGCGCTGCTGGCCGGAGCGATCGGCATGGCGGTCGGCACGTACCAGCACATCAACGTGCGCTTCAACACCCCCCGGCTGTGGCGCTTCCTGTTCAACACCACCGAGCACCACAGCGTCCACCACTCGCAGGACTTCGAGGCGAGCCGCAGCAACTACGCGGGCACCTACATTTTCATCGACCGCATGTTCGGCACTTGCGTCGATGGCGAAGCGGAACTCCTCGGCATGGAAGGCGGCCGCCGCATGTCGATCCGCGAGCAGATGACCTACCCCTTCACCGAAGCCTGGAGGACCACGAAGTCCACCATTCAGGTTCGCTTCCAGCCCGCCGCCGTCCCGGCCGAATAAGGGAGACTTTCGCGTGGACCTTCCCTTCATAGACCGGATCTGGCGTGTTCGGGGATCCTTAGCGCTCGATGTGCGGCGTGCGCCCCGGGACGTCTTCGCCCGCCTCGATCACTTGTTTCGCGCGGTCGGCACGACCTTCCGCATCGATGGCGACACATTGGCCTTCAGCAAGAAGGACCCGATCGCGCAGGACCGGATGGCCATATTCAACCACGGCACGCTGTGGGTGGAGGATGACGGGCAAGGCGCCGAACTGCGCTACGACCTGAACAGCCCGACCCTTCAGTTCTGCTTCTTCCTGCCGTTCCTGTTCCTCGGCATCGCGTGGCTGCTCAAGGAATCGCGCAATCCGGCTTTCGTGTTCGCCGGTATCTTCACGGTGCTCTACGTCGTCGGCCGGATTCTGGAGCCGTGGCTGATCCGATCGGCCTTCCGCAAGAGCCTTGCTGACGTGGACCCTGTCACCGAAATCGCACCGGTCTGACCCGCTTTACTCCGGCTTCGCGGCCGGGGTTTCCTCGGCCTGCGGCGGTGTGGGCAGATCGACCTTGATCTCCACCCGCCGGTTCTTCGCCCGGCCCTCCATATCGTCGGTGCCGTCGAGGTTGCGGTTCGGCGCGATCGGCCGCGCTTCGCCGAGGGCGATCACGGTGATGCGGTCGCGCGGCACGTCCTTCTTCACCAGATAGCCGCGCACGGCCTCGGCCCGGCGGCGCGAGGCGGCGAGGTTCTGCTCATCGGACCCCTTGGAATCGCTGTGACCCCAGATGGTGATCGGGCCGCCAGCCCGGAACGAAGGGTGCGTCATCAGATCGTCGATCATCGCGAGGCCCGCCGCGTCAGGCTCGGAACCCTTGGCGGGGAACGGGACGACGATCGTTTCCGGCTGCAGCACCGGGGTTTCGCTTGGCGCGGGATCAATCTCCGCGCGAATGATCGATTTCTTTACCAACTCCGGCTCGATCGCTTCGGAGGCATCGGCCGCTGCTTCGCTCTGGTCGTCCTGCGGGGCCTTGCCGGGCTGGCAGGCGCTGACGGCAAGCCCGATCGCGGCGGCGGACAGCCAGTGCGCGGCGCCTTTCTGCAATTTGAAGCCTCTCATGCGGTCGCCTCCTTCTTGTGGGGTTGGGCCGGGTTTTCGGGATCGGAATGGCGCGAGGGGCCGTAGGACACCACGATGTCCCCCGCCTGCGGCGTCGGCCTCGACGCATGGGTGAAGAAGCGGATGCGGCCGTCCTTGCGGAGCACGAACAACATATCCGCCTCGTCCGGCAGCGAGGAGCGGGCGTCGGTGAAGTCGAACTGCTCGCTGATCCGCGTCTTGCGGAAGGTCCAGCCCGCCGTCTCGCGCTCCATGATCTCCTCGACGCCGTGTCCGGCGGCGAACATCGCGCGCCCGCGCAGGGCTTCGGGAAGGCTGCGGTGGTCCTCGTCATCGCCGCTGCCGCCCAGCTGGTATACAGCATCGCGGCCGATTTCCGGCGCGAATTCGTTACAAACGAGGGCATTGTAGGCCTCGTTCTCGGTCGTCGCAACGAGCACCTGGAACTGCGTGAGGTCCAGCCGTTCCTCGGTCGTCTCGGCCAGGATCTCGCCGTGATAGGTGGCAATACCCGCCTGTCGCGGTGCGGCGAGGCGCTGCCAGCTGGCGTCGGAAATCATCACCGGCAGGTCGAGCGACTTGAGCTGGCGGGCAAGCGACAGGCTCCACGGTGTGCTGCCGACGATCAGCAGCCCCTTCTGCGGCGCACCCATGACGCCGAGCCAGCGCGCGACGAAGCGGATGCTGAACCCGTGCGCCACGATCGTCGCCACCACCACGGAGAACGACAGCGTGACGAGGATGCTGCCATCGCCATATCCCAGTTGATCGAGACGCAACGCGAACAGGCCCGAGACTGCGACCGCGACGACACCGCGCGGCGCGATCCACGCGACCAGCAACCGCTCGTTCCACGGGATCTTGCTGAAGGCCAGCGCGACCAGCACCGTTGCCGGGCGGACGAGGAACAGCAGCGCGAGGAGGAAGGCGATGAAGCGCCACTCGAACAGGCGCAGCACCTCGAAGTTGAGCGACGCCGACAGGAGCACGAACACGCCCGAAATGAGGAGGACGGTGACGTTCTCCTTGAACGGGTGAATGTCGCGCAGGGAATCGAGGCGCATGTTGGCCACCGCGACGCCCATCACCGTTACGGCGAGCAGGCCGGTCTCCTGCTGGATCAGGTTGGACAGCACGAACGTGCCGATCACCGCCACCAGCAGCACCGGGGCCTTGAGATATTCGGGGACGTGGCCGCGCGGGAAAGCCCAGGCGATCGCGCGCGCCGTGGCATAGCCGATGAGCCCGGCAACCACCGCCGCGCCCAGCAGCGCGGCGACGACCGAGAGCAGGGTGCCGCCTTCGTCGACGCGGCGCAGGTACTCGTAAGTGATGACGGCGCAGAGCGCGCCGAAGGGGTCATTGACGATCGCTTCCCACTTGAGGATCGCGCGCGGGCGCGGGGCGACGTTGCTCTGGCGCAGCAGCGGGATCACCACCGTCGGCCCGGTCACCACGAGGATGCCCGCGAACAGGATCGCGACCGGCCAGACGAGCCCCGCCACATAATAGCAGGCGAGGGTGCCGAGCACCCAGCCCAGCGGGATGCCGATCACCATGAGCCGCGTCACCGCGCCCTCGGTCTTGCGCAATTCGCGGAAATTGAGGCTGAGGCCGCCTTCGAACAGGATGAGCGCCACCGCCACCGAAACCATCGGTTCGAGGAGTTCGCCGAAAGTTCGTTCCGGCACGATCAGCCCGGTCACCGGCCCGGCAAGGACACCGGCGGCGAGCATGAGGGCGATTGCGGGCCAGCCGGTACGCCAGGCGATCCACTGCGCGCCGATCCCGAGAATGCCGATCAGCGCGAAGACAAGGGCTTGTTGCTCCATAGGCAGGGGGTAACCGCTGAACGCCGGAAAGGTAACCGGCGGATGCGGCTTTTACACGGTGCAGCCCGGGCGCGTGGCCATCTCACAGCCAGATCCGCATCCCGAGATGAAGCTGGTGTCTTATCGAAAATCCCGTCTTTGGCGGATTTCCGATCAAGCTTTCAGGCCTTGCTGCATCAATGCTCAAACATTGTCGCAACATTGCGGCATTTTATCCCTTGCCTTTGTCGCAAATCATTCGCATTAGCGGCGGCGAAATTTCCGACACAAGCATGAGGGGTAAAAAAGTGTCCAAGTCTCGCCTTCGCCTATCATCGGCGCGCGTCGCGCCTGCCTATCTCGCGCTTTCGTGCGTGGGCTTCGCTGCCGCGCCTGCGCTCGCACAGGATGCCGAAGGCGACACCGCCGCGCGCAGCCTGGGCGGGGTCACCGTGTCCGACACCGCGATCGAGGAAACGCCGTACCGTGTGAACAAGGCGGATTCGCCCAAGTACACCGCGCCGCTGCTCGACACCCCCAAGACGGTCATCGTCGTGCCGTCGCAGGTGATCCGCGAAAGCGGTTCGACCACGTTCGTCGAGGCTCTGCGGACCGTGCCGGGTATTACCTTCGGCGCCGGTGAAGGCGGTAACCCGCAGGGCGATCGCCCGTTCATCCGCGGCTTCGACGCCCAGGGCAGCACTTATATCGACGGCGTGCGCAGCGTCGGCGGCCAGTCGCGCGAAATCTTCGCGATCGAGCAGATCGAAGTCGTGAAGGGCAGCGATTCCACCATGGGCGGTCGCGGCAGCGCCGGCGGCAGCCTCAATCTCGTCAGCAAGATGCCGCACCTCGGCACCGATGCGCGCGCCGACCTCAGCTACGGCACCGACGACTACAAGCGCGCGACCATCGACGCGAACTACCAACTTGGCGACATGGCGGCGATCCGCATCAATGGCATGTGGCACGATGCCGACGTCGCCAAGCGAGACGTGGTGACCTACAACCGCTGGGGTATCTCGCCCTCGGTGGCGCTGGGCCTGGGCACTTCGACCCGCGCCTTCATCAACTACTATCACATGCAGAGCGACGACATTCCCGATCCGGGCATTCCGTTCGAGCGCACTGCTGCCCAGGTGACTTCGGCAAGCCTGCTGAAGATCGAGCCCGCCGACGTCAAGCGTAGCACCTTCTACGGGTTGGCCAACCGCGACTTCCGCAAGACCAATACCGACGAACTGCTGATGCGCGCCGAGCATGATCTGTCAGACACGATCCGCCTGCGCGCGACCGGCAAGTATGCCAACGTCAAACAGGCATACATCATCACCCAGCCCGACGACAGCCAGGGCAACGTGCAGAACGGCCTGGTGTGGCGCCGAGCGAACACGCGTTGGAGCGACGTGGACTCGATGGTCGGCCAACTCGACCTGTCGGGCAAGTTCATGACCGGCGGTATCGAGCACTCGTTCGCGACCGGCTTCGAGGCCAGCTGGGAACAGTCGAAGCGCGGTACCTTCAACGTAAACACCAACGTCACGACCGCCACGGCAACGAGTGGTGCCAACGGTCGCTGCGGCACGTTGAACATTGCGGCTTACAACTGCACCAGCCTGACCAACCCCAACCCTTACGATCCGTGGCAGAACGTGCAGACCAACGGCACCGTCGTGCCCGTGGTCAAGAGCGCCATCAGCGGCAAGACCGAAGCGACGACTTACGCGCTCTATGCCGCAGACACCGTGACGGTAACCGACTTCCTGCTGCTGAACCTGGGCCTGCGTTACGATTGGTTCGACACGACGGCGACGACCATTTCGACGACCACTGCTCCGGTCGTGCTGTCGAACAAGGAGCACTTCCTGAACTATCAGGCGGGCGTCGTTCTCAAGCCGATGTCCAACGGCAGCGTCTACGTCTCGATCGCCAAGTCGTCCACGCCGGCCGGCAGCCTGATCGGTGAAGGCCAGGAAGGCAACGCGCTGACCGCGCTGACCACCCTTGATCTCAAGGCGGAAGTCACCAAGTCCTACGAGATCGGCACTAAGTGGTCGTTCTTCGATGACGCCTTCGGCCTCAACCTGGCACTGTTCAAGACCGACACCGACAACGCCCGCATCACCAACGGCGCCGATGTGGTCTTCCAGGGCAAGCGCAACATCAAGGGCGTCGAAGTGGGCTTCAACGGCAAGCCGCTTCCGTTCTGGAGCGTCTTCGGTGGCTACACCTACATGGACTCCAAGATCGTCGATGGTGGGTACACCCAAGTCGGCACCGTCATCACGCCCAGCATCAACAACGGCAAGCCGTTCCCGAACACGCCGAAGCACAGCTTCACCGCATGGTCGACGTTCGACATCGCCGAGCGCTTCCAGATCGGCGGCGGCGCGATCTACAACTCCAAGCAGTACGGCGGTTACGGTGCCTCGACCTACGGCACCATCACACGCTCGATCCCCAGCTACTGGCGCTTCGACGCGACGGCTTCCGCCACCATCACTGACAACATCGAGGTACGCGTGAACGTGCAGAACCTCGCCAACAAGAAGTATTACGACAAGACCTACTCGACCCACTTCGCGACGATCGCACCGGGTCGCTCGGCCTTCGCGACCCTCTCGCTGAAGTATTGATCCATCCGGATAAGTCACAGGCGCCCGCACCCTTCAAAGGGGCGGGCGTTCGTGTGTCCGGAAGATACGTTCAGAGCTGAATTTAATTGCCTTTTTTGCAATTAGTGGGTTGCCCCTCGGGCGCCCTGCCTCCTAGACTGCACGGGTAGTCATATGGAGTGAGGTTTTGGAGACAGTTTCGATCGTACTTTTTCTGCTGCTGGCGGTCGTCGTCAGCGGTGCCGTTGCGAGGATGATGCCGTTCTCGATACCCACGCCGCTGGTCCAGATCGTGCTGGGCGGTGTGATCGGAATGTCCACATCGCATCGGGTCGAACTCGATCCCGAACTGTTCCTGTTCCTGTTCCTGCCGCCCCTGCTGTTCCTTGACGGCTGGCGCATCCCCAAGGACGAATTGTTCAAGGATGCCTCCACGGTGGTGGAACTGGCCCTTGGCCTCGTGCTCATGACCGTGATCGGCATGGGCTTCCTGATCCACTGGATGATCCCGGCGATGCCGCTGGCGGTGGCCTTCGCGCTTGCCGCCGTGGTTTCGCCGACCGACCCGATCGCGGTGTCGGCCATTGCCGCCCGCGTGCCGATCCCCAAGCGAATGATGCACATCCTCGAAGGCGAATCGCTGCTCAACGATGCCTCGGGCCTGGTCTGCCTGCGCTTCGCGGTGGCGGCGGCTTTGACCGGCACGTTCTCGGCCGGAAGCGCGGCGCTCAACTTCCTGTGGGTCGCGGGCGGCGGCCTCGTCATCGGTGTCGCGGTGACGCTGGTGGTGACGCGCGTGAAGGCGTGGGTGACGAAGCGCTGGGGAGAAGACACCGGCTCCCAGATCCTGGTCAGCCTGCTGATCCCCTTCGGCTCCTACCTGCTGGCCGAGCATTTCCACGCTTCCGGTATTCTCGCGGCAGTCAGCGCGGGCGTGACGATGACGTATGCCGAGATTTCGCGGCAGGCTCTCGCGGTTACCCGGATGCGCCGCAACTCGGTGTGGGACATGATCCAGTTCACCCTTAACGGCATCATCTTCGTGCTGCTGGGCGAGCAAATGCCGGGCATCCTCGCCGGAGCGCGCCAGACCGTCGCGGTAACCGGACATAGCGAGGCCTGGTGGCTCGCGATCTACACGCTGGCGATCGTCGCGGGTCTGGCGACCTTGCGCTTCGTGTGGGTGTGGGCATCGCTGAAGCTGACGATCCTGCGCAAGGCCAAGCGCGGCGTCGGCGTGCAGACGCCGGACTGGCGCCTGATCGCCGCGACCTCGGTGGCGGGCGTGCGCGGGGCGATCACGCTGGCCGGTGTGCTGACCTTGCCGCTGACCCTCAACGACGGAACGCCGTTTCCCACTCGCGACCTTGCGATCTTCCTTGCCGCAGGGGTGATCGTCGTTTCGCTGGTACTGGCAAGCGTGACCTTGCCGTTCCTGCTCAAGGGATTGGCCATGCCGCCCGAACCGGCGCGTCAGGCGGAGGAGGATTCCGCCAGGATCGCAGTCGCGCAAGCCGCGATCCAGGCGATCGAGCGGCACCAGCACGCCCTCGCCGAAAGCCACGGCGAGGCCGATCTGTTCGCGGATGCCGGGGGGCAGGTGATGACCCTCTACCGCGAACGCATCGAAGGCCTGAGCGAGCGCCAATCCGCAGAGGCGCGCACCGGAGACAGACTGCTCCGCGACTTCCGCCTCGTCGGGGTCAAGGCGGAGAGGGCGGCACTTGCGCACTTGCTTCGCGCGCGAAACATCAGCAGCGAAACCGCCCGCAAGCTCACTCGCGAACTGGATCTGTCGGAAGCCCGCTTTCTAGGCTGAAATCGATCCGGCCGGGCGCGAGGAGTCGTTCAAGCTCCTTGCGCTCCTGCGCGCCTCGGTCGCCTAGTGCGTCGAGCGTTGCCAGCGCCATGGCGCGGTAAGGTGACATCAGCGCGGGGTCGTCCCTGGCGATGACGTCGAGATGGCGCTCGATGGTGCCCGCGTCCCCTCGCAGCACAGGCCCGGATAGAGCCGCCAGTCCACGATCGAGGCTGTTTTCGAGCGCCGCGCGAACCAGAGGGGCAAGAAAAGCCCCCGGCGCGGCGATACCGGCCAGCTTCAGGGCGTCGCCTGCACCAGCAATGAGGGTGACCAGATGGTTGGCCCCATGACACAATGCCGCATGGTACAGAGGCCGGTCGGCATCGGTGACCTCTACGGCCACGCCGCCAAGTGCGCGCACGAGTGTCATTCCGGTGACCGTCGCGGCCGGGCTCGACCCGGTCACTGCGAAGTGGGCGGCGGCCATGCGCTCGACCTCGATCTGCGGCTCGCCGGTGAAAGTCATGGCGGGATGGACCGCAGCCGTCCTTGCGCCGATAGCCTGCAGGCAGGAGAGGGGGGCAGTTCCGCTTCCTCCGCTGAGATGGCAGACGAAGGGCGCGCCGGGCAGACTCTCTCTCGCCATCTCTGCCGCCACCATCTCGATCGCATCGTCGGCAACGGCGATGACGATGAGATCGCAGGTCGCAGCGAGGGTGCTCAAGCTATCCGCGATCACGCATCGCTCGATGTGCCGCGCAGCTTGCACCGCGCGCGTGGGGTTGCGCCCCCAAAGTAGCAATTGGGACCGCGAGTGGTCACGCAGTCCCAGCGCGAAGGCCTGCGCGACGCGTCCGGTTCCGACGATGCCGATCCGTTCGGCTATGGGCGTGACAGTCATGACGACTGCCTAAAGCATTTTCTAATCAGGTGGGATCACCTGATGACTCGGAAAATGCGGAATACCCAGCGTGTCGGCTCGCAAGTTGCACGGCCCTCGGCGATGCCGCATATCTGGCCGGGCAAGGAAAACAACGGGCGAGACGACATGATCGAAATGGTGATCGAGCAACGGCGGCGCAGCCTTGGCGGCGGTCTGGACGTGGGCCGGGTTCTGCCTTTCGCCAAACGGCGCATGGTCGGGCCGTTCGTGTTCTTCGATCACATGGGACCGCTCGACGTCGCGGCAGGCGCCGATCGCAGCCTCGATGTGCGGCCGCACCCGCATATCGGCCTGTCTACCGTGACGTATCTGTTCTCCGGCGAGATCGTGCACCGTGATAGTGTCGGCTCGCATCAGACGATCCGCCCGCAGGAAGTGAACTGGATGACGGCGGGCAGCGGCATTACGCATAGCGAACGGTTCGAAAAGGCCCGCGCCGTCGGCGATCATCTCCACGGCATCCAGGCCTGGGTCGCCTTGCCGGAAGGCGACGAGGAAGTGGCGCCCTCGTTCTCTCACCACGCCGGAGACGATCTTCCGCAATGGAGCGAAGCGGGCGTGCGCGGCCAGTTGATTGCAGGCAGCGCCTACGGCCTTACTGCCGGGGCGCGCACGCATTCTCCGTTGTTCTACGCACATCTGGACCTCGATGCAGGCGCGAGAGCCGAAGTGCCGCCGGGCCACGCGGAGCGGGCGGTCTATGTCGCTACCGGGGCGGTCGAAGTCGATGGCAGCCGCTACGAAGCGGGCAATATGCTGGTTCTTGGCGCCGACGTATCCAGTGTAATCGCCGTGGAACGATCCACCGTGATGGTGCTGGGTGGCGAGCCGGTCGGCGAGCGCTTCCTCTACTGGAACTTCGTCTCATCTTCCAAGGATAGGCTTCGTCAGGCTGCGGAGGACTGGAAAGCCGGCCGCATGAAACTGCCAGACGCGGACGATAAGGAATTCATCCCCCTGCCGGACGACCCGTTTCTGAAGCCTCCGGCAATGTCGTGACGCGGATGGAAATCGGCTGAAAGCGCGGCGCGAAGGGCCATTTTCCGAAGGGAAGGGGTTTCAATACGGCGCATCGCACTTATATGAAGGGTTCCGGTACGCCCGCGACACGATGGACGGCCCTTGGACTGGAGAGGCCCATTCGTCCGTAACCCGGAAAGCTGAACATGTATCTTCTTGCCCGCTGCCCTCTGGTCCCATGTTGAGGCCGCGGCGGCGCGGTATCGCCTCGGTCAATGCCGAAGTGCGGGACGGGATCGTTCCTGCGGCCGGAGCACTGGCCAAGACGCGTGATGAAGGACCTGCGGAGTCCGGCGCAAACTACCGTTTTGTCGCGCTTATCATTGCATCAGCCCTGTTCATGGAATTCGTCGATGCGACGGTGCTGGCCACGGCGCTTCCCACCATGGCGCGGGACTTCTCCGTGCGTCCACAAGAGATGAGCGTTGCGCTGACGTCCTACCTGCTGGCGCTTGCGATCTTCATTCCCGCCTCCGGTTCGCTGGCCGATCGCTTCGGATCGCGCACGGTTTTCCGTACCGCAATCCTGCTGTTCGTGCTGGGAAGCCTTGCCTGCGGGCAGTCGCGCTCCCTGGAAATGATGGTCGCCTCGCGCTTCCTGCAGGGCGTGGGAGGGGCGATGATGATACCGGTCGGGCGACTGGTCCTGCTGCGCTCCGTCGCCAAGCGCGACATGGTCAATGCAATGTCGTGGTTGCTGGTTCCCGCGTTGATCGGCCCGATACTGGGGCCGCCACTGGGCGGGTTCATCGTGACTTATCTGGACTGGCGGTGGATATTCTACATCAACCTGCCGATGGGGGCGCTGGGCTTCTGGCTGGTCGGTCGCTATATCGCCAACATTCGCGAGGATGAGCCTGGCCGCTTCGACACGCCCGGCTTCATCCTCAGTGGCCTTTCGCTAGGGTGCCTGCTCTTCGGCTTCGAGATGGTCAGCCGTCCCGGCGAAAGCGTCATGGCAGGAGTGCTGGTGGCTATCGGCCTGATCGCAGGCATCTTCTATGTCCGCCATGCCCGCAACCGCGAGGGTGCCATCCTCGACCTTGAACTGCTACGTGACCCGACGTTTCGCCTTTCGGTCATTGCGGGATCGATCACGCGCATTACCCAAGGTGCCCAGCCATTCCTGCTCCCACTGATGATGCAGGTGGGCCTTGGATTCACCGCAGCGAAGAGCGGGACGATCACCGTCGCCACCGCGATCGGCTCGCTGGCGATGAAGAGCTTCGCGCAGCGCGTTCTTCGCCGTTTCGGCTTCCGCCGTGCCCTGATCTGGAATGGGGTGATCGCAACCGGCGGCTATGCCATCTGCGGCCTGTTCGGCCCCGCCTGGCCGACCTGGGCGATGTTCGCGGTTCTGGTGCTGTGCGGCTTCTTCATGTCCTTCCAGTTCACGGCTTATAATACAATCGCTTATGATGGTGTCGATAAGCAGCACATGAGCCGCGCGACGGCGTTCTATTCCACGTTCCAGCAATTGATGTTGTCTCTGGGCATTTGCGTGGCGGCCATGGCGTTGCACCTTGCCATGATCGCCAATGGCAATTCAGCACCGACGTTGCGCGATTTTTCGGTAGCGTTTTGGGTCGTCACTGCGATCTCACTCACCGCCACCATCTGGAACCTGCGCTTTTCAAGGGATGCAGGGTCGGAAATCAGCGGCCATGTCGAGTGTGAAGAGACCTCGGAGGAACGACGTTCGGCGGCCTGATGCTCAATGTAAACGTGCCTTGAGAAGGGGGCGTAGCAGATAGTTGAGAACACTGCGCTTTCCATTCAGGATATCCACCTCGGCGACCATGCCGGGAATGATCGGCAGCGCCTTGCCGTCCCGCATGAGATGCGCGCCGTCGGTGCGGACGAAGACCTGATAGTAGGCGTCCTTGCCGCGCACCGTCTCCTCCTCGATGGTATCGGCACTGATGCGCTCGACCCGCCCGTTAAGGTCGCCGTAGACGGTATAGTCGTATGCCGTGATCTTCACTTTCGCCGGCATGCCGGGGACCAGGAACGCCACGTCGCGCGGGCGAACCCGTGCTTCGATCAACAGGCGATCTTCGATCGGCGTGACTTCCATGATCGGCTCGCCGGGTTGAACCACACCGCCGCGCGTATTGATCAGGACGGTATTGATCCGCCCCCGTACCGGTGAACGGATTTCGGTGCGCCGCAGCTGATCGCCGCGCTGCTGGACGATCGGGGTGACGGCGCTCAACTCGGCCTGCTTGTTGGCCAGTTCGGTATAGGCCTCCTGCGCATAGGTGTTTTCGAGTTCGACCAGCTTGCCGGTATAAGTCGCGATGTCCTGCCGCAGTTTGAGCGCCTCCATCTCGCTGACGACCTTGCGGGCGGTCAGAGGCTGCACGATGGCCAATTGCCCTCGCGCGATGTAAATCTGCTGCTGCAGGGTGCGCCGCCCTTCCTCCAGTTTGCTGCGCCGGGAAGCGAACAGTTCGCGCTCGGAACGGACGAGCGCGTCATCGGCCTGGACCTGTGGAGGAAAGCTGATCGAACCCTTGCCGAGCACTTCCGCCTGAAGCCTGGCTATCGCGGCTTTGAGAACGACCGCCTGGCTCGCTGATTCTTCGTAGGAGGTCCTGAAATGCGTGGGATCGAGCCGGACCAGCGACTGCCCCCGGGCCACGATATCGCCTTCGCCGACCAGAAGGTCTGCCAGAATGCCGCCCTCCAGGCTCTGGATCTTCTGCATGCGACTGACCGGGACGACTCTTCCTTCACCGCGCGTGACTTCGTCGATACGGGCAAGGGATGCCCACACGATGGCGATCACGATGCTGGCCATTACTGCCCACAACAAGGGGCGAAACAGGGGATGCGGGCCGGTCTGGAATGGATCGTCCGGTTCGCGGTGGAACCCTTGTGCCGGGAAGGTTTCAACCGCCATGCGCCGCTCCCGCCGCCATGCGCTCGGGCGCGGCCACCTGATTGCCGGAGACGACGCTGCCGATCGGGCCATCCATCACCACACCGCCATCGCGCATGACGATAACGCGATCGACCAGCGCCAGCATCGAACGCTTGTGTGTCGTCAGGACCAGCGTGCGATCGCCCAGCCAGGGTTGCAGGCGCGTAACCAGGTGGTCCTCGGCTGCCTGATCGAAGAACGCCGTCGCTTCGTCGAGCAGCACGATCTGCGGGTCCTGCAGGATCACCCGGGCAAGACCCACCGCCTGTCGTTGTCCGCCGGACAGACTGCGGTTGCCGAGCAGGGGCAGGTCCAGCCCCATGGGATTGGCCCGTACGAAGCGCCCCAGCCCCACATCGTCGAGAACCGTGAAGATCTCCGCATCCGATATGGCGCGGCCCTCGAGATTGAGGTTCTCTCGCAGCGAGCCCTGCATCAGGGCGATGTCCTGCGGCAGGAAGCCGATTGCCGCCCGCCGATCCGAAGGGTCGATCTGGGCAAGGTTCATCCCGTCGAGCATGACGGTGCCCGACGTCGCGTCGCCAAGGCCCGACAGAAGGCGCAGCAGCGTCGATTTTCCGGCGCCATTCCCGCCCAGTATCGCCACTTTCTCTCCGGCGGCGATGGTGAGTGCGGCGATTTTCACCACCGGCGGTTCGTCGTCGTATCGAACCGCGGCGTCCGTCAGGACGAACCGTCCCCGCAATCGCTCTGCGCGGACGAATACACGGTTCCCGGGGCGCTCGACCGCAGCGGCCATGAGCTGGTCCAGCCCTTCGAGCGCGACCCGGGTATGTTGCCATCGTGCCAGTATTCCCGCAGCCTGCGACATCGGCGCAACGGCCCTTGCCGCAAGCAACGAGCATGCGACGAGCGCGCCGACGGTCATCGCCCCTTCGCCGATGCGGTACACGCCGAAGGCGACGACGCCGACGTAGCAAAGTTGCTGCACCATTCCTGCGCCATAAGTCAGCGCGCTCGACAACGAATGGCTGTGCCGCGCAGTTTCCGAGAGTTGGGCGGTCAGCGATTCCCACAAGCGCAAGGCACGCCCTTCGCCGCGCCCGGCCTTGATCGCCTCCAGGTTCTCCACCGCCTCGATGAGGATGCTGTTCTTGATCGCACCTTCCCGCAGGTTCCTGCGCGAAAGGTCTGCAAGCCGGCCCTGCATGAGGAGGCTGGGCAGCACCATCAGCAGGACGGTAGCAATCGGCACGACGACGACCGGGCCGCCGATCAGCGCGATGATCGTGAGAAATATGAGCGTGAATGGCAGGTCGCTGGCGATGGCTGCACTGGACGAGGTGAAGAATTCGCGGACGCCTTCGAACTCGCGGATCTGGCTGGTGAAGGCTCCAAGCGAGGCGGGGCGGGCGGCAAGTCTCGTCTGCAGCACGCGCGCGAACAGCTGTGTCGACAGGTTCAGGTCCAGGCTCTTGCCCATCGCATCGAGAAGATGCCCGCGCATATAACGCAGCATAGTTTCGAGCACGATGGCGATGACGACCCCGCTCGCAAGTATCCAGAGGGTATCGAACGCCGAATTGGGCACGACCCGGTCGTAGACCTGCATCGCGAAAATGGCCGTCGCGATGGCGAGCAGGTTGGCCATCATCGCGCCGAGAGCCACTTCCAGATAAGCACGGCGATACCGTCTCAGTGCACCAAAGAACCAATGCCGACCATCGGTGGACGCAAATGCGGCGGCCCGGGGCTCCGACTTGAAGCGCGGCTTGGCGAAGACCGCGATGCCTTTGTGCAATACCGCCAGCTCGGCCACAGGTATTCGCTGCATGCCGCCATCCGCATCGGGCAACAGCAGGAGCGCCACGTCACCTTCCCGCCCGGCAAGAACCACGCTGTTCCCGTCCTTGAGTAACAACAGGACCGGTAGCAGATAACTCGGCAGATCGAGATCGCAGCGCCGGACCTGCGCGGCTATGTCGAGCCGCCGCATGGCCCTTGGCACCATGTCCAGAGGTATAGTGCCATCGACGAGCGGCATCCCGTCGCCCAGTTCGGCCACGCTGGTATGCCGCCCCAGCACGGCCGCGAGGAGGACCAGGCCTGCCCGCAAGCTATCCTGCCTGCGCGGCGATGATCCGCATTTGTCTGGCCCGGCATCCGTCACGGCAGTTCCGGCGGCAAAGCGACCAGATCGGACAGCCGGCCCAGCTGTGCCGCTATCCGATATTGAGTCCTGGCCATTTGCAGCATGACTTCGTTGAGCGATCGCCGGGCATCGAAATGCTCGCGCTGGATCGTCACGAGATCGACGATGTCGCGGCGACCGACCTCGAACTGCTCGCGATAGAGGCCGCTCAGGTTGCCGGCATCCGAAACCTGGGCGCGCAGTGCCTGTGCCTGCTGCTCGAGCGCGGTTGCCGTCGTCATCAGGTTGCGCAGCTCGCGCGCGATATCGCGCCGAACCGCGGCCTCTTTCAATTGTGCGGCGTTCACGCGCTGCCTTGCTGCATCGGCCCGGTCAAATAACGAAAGGCCCTGTAGCGGCGTCATGCGCAGGCGCAGTGCGACGACCGCATCGCTTGCCATCCTGCCGCCGATCTCACGACTGAGCGCAGTCGCCTCGAGATTTACGCGCGGCAGTATCGACGAGCGGGCATCGTCGAACTGGGCCCGGGCGTAGTGCGTTTCCTCGAGCGCCTTGCGGAAGGCGGGAGCCTCGTCGATCAGCGTATCGATATTCTGCGTTTCGATACGCCGGACCATCGAGGCCGGTACGGGCTGCTCCAGATGTCCGGGGGGCGTTCCGACAAGCGTTTCGAACTGCGCACCGGCATTGGCGGCTTGTCCGTCATCGCTGGCCAGCCTTTGATGCGCGCGGGCCAGTTCGAGTTGCGCCCGGTCCGGCTCGCTGCGATCGGCATATCCGCCATCCGCCCGCATGCCGGTCATGCGCGACAGATCCTCGAGCGTCGAAATCTGCGCGAGATCGACTTCGCGCTGCAGGCGCGCCAGCACGACATCGAGGTAGGTTTCGATCACGTCTCGGACCGCTTCGTCGCGTGTCATCGACCATTCTGCGCGGGCCTGCCGTTCGGCCGCCCGCGCGCCGTCGGTCCTGCTGCGCGTCTGCCCCCAGTCGTGGACCATCTGCGCAGCGGTCACTTCATAAGCCCATTTCTCCGTCGACACTTCCTGTGGGCCACCCGATGCGGAGATCGACGGGAGGTATCCGGATCGCGCCACTTTCACCTCGGTATGCGCGGCCTTCACCTCCGACGCTGCCGCGGAGAGCGCCGGATGACGCGCTATCGCGGCAGCTACGGCTTCCTCCACCGTCATGGCCTCCGCCCGCCGCAGAGCTGGGCAAACGGTCATGAAAGCGATCATGCCAAGAACGAACAGAGCATCTGCGCAGCCTCCCCCCGCTGCCCTCACACGACGACCTGGACTGTGTTGTCCTCGACCAGAATGGTGCTCACCCCGAATGTATAGACGTCGTATACGAGGCCATCGAGCGTCTGCGTCGATCCGGTGTCGACGGCACCGGTGATGTTCAGCACGTCGTTGGACTCACCGGTTATCTGCAGGGTGTGTCCCGCATCGGTGATTGCGCTGACTTCCGACGCCGTCAGGGTCAACACGCTACCGCTGTCGCCCGTGCCGAGATCGATGCGCTCGATGTTCGACAGCGTGCCGACCCCCGGCGCTCCGTAATCGAGATCGATGCCGTTCCCGAGCAGGATCGTATCGAACCCGGCACCGCCGTCGATGGTGGAGAAGTTGGTGGCCAGCACTTCGACGGTGTCGTGCCCCGGACCGGTCAGCACGTGATCGCCTGCGCCGACGTTCAGGACGAGATCGTTCCCGCTGTTGCCGTTGATGTGCTCCGCCCCGGTTGTGCCCGATATGATGTCGTCCGCCAGCGAGCCGTTCACATCGATTTGTCCCAGGTTCAGGGACAGGCCATTGGGACTGAGGGACAAGCCGTAGATCGCGCTCTCATGCCCTTGCGGATCGGTGGCCACCATTCCCAACGATATCTGGGAGCCAAGATTGAGGATGTCCGTAACGTTCAGGCCCAACTGGGTCAGGATGGCCGGGCTCAGGAGATTGAGCGTGAAATGGCCGCTGCCATCGGCGGTAAGGGGCAGCAATTCAACGTTGAGCACCGGAGTGACGACCCGGATCACCACCGTGGAGTTGGGCTCGGTCGTACCGCTTATGCCGAATTGGGGGTTGAGCGGGTTGAGGCTGACGGCCAGACCGAAGCCTCCGATAGTCGGCGGCGCTTCGATGTTGGGCGCGACATCGATCGTCGCCACGCTGCTCGTGTTGCCGGCCGGATCTTCGCTGGTGACGGAGATCCGAGCGTCGAGCAACTGCGCCCAGTCGAGCCGAATGCCAAGGTCCGTCAACAGGTTGAGCGAAGCCAGGCCGCTGTTGTCGGCTGTGACCACGGTATTGGTTGTCAATCCGCCCACGGTCGCCGTGACCGTCAACTGCGAGCCGGGCTCGCCGGATATGGTCAGAGCGCTGGCCAACAGCGACAGGACGGGCGTTGCGGGGGGGCTCGTGTCTATCACGAAGTTGACGGGCGATGCCCCATCTCCTCCGCCGATGCTGGCCGATACGGATGATGCTCCCTCGGGAAAACCACCTGCGGGCGCGATCGTGAGGACGACGACCCCGGCCAGTATGTCGCCCACCGACAGGACATGGGTGGCTTGCGCCTGATATCCGCCCTGGCCGTTCAGCGCGGCCGTGATCTGCTGCCCGGCCTGCATCGTCGGTCTGAGCGTGACTTCGACCTGGATGCCGTCTGCCGCCTCGTTCGCGTTGATGTAGCCGTCGTCCGCCTCGACCACGGCTATCGTCAAGGGCGCGATGTCGGGGGCGATCAGGACCGTGGGCAAACTCTGGTTTCCCGCGGCGTCGATGGCAATGGCGCTCACGGTCTCGTTGGCGATCAACGGGGTGAGCAACGGGAGGCTGAAGTTACCGTTGCCATCGACCGTGACTTGTATTGGATTGGCCGTTTCCCCATCGATCACGACCCGAACGGTAACGCCTGGTTCCGCTGATATGAGCAGAAGTTCACCGCCCGAAACCAGCGTCAGGACAGGGCTGTCAGGAGCGGTCGCATCGATCGTGACGGTGGATACCGGGCTGATATTGCCTGCGGCATCGATGGCGAATGCCTCGACCACCGTGGAATCGGGAAGGGGCGTGGATGGCGTGAAGATCCAGCCGCCGTTTTGATCGACGATGGCCTCGCCCAGCGGGATACCCAGCCCGTCCGTCAGGATGATGGTCGTACCGGGTTCGGCCGTCCCGGTAAGGACGTCGCCGCTGCTCGCGGCGATGATCGGTGCGACGGGCGCAACGGCATCGACCACCGTGCTGGCCGGAAGGCTGGTGTTACCGGCCGCATCGACGGCGACGACCTCCACGACGGTATCGTGCGGCAAGGCGAGGGTGGGTACGAAAGTCCAGTCGCCATTGTCGTCCGCGGTCGTTTCTCCGATCGGATTGCCCAGCGAATCGCTGAGCAGGAGCGTCACCCCCGGTTCGGCATTGCCCTCCAGCAGCGCACCGGTCGTCGGGTCGATGGTCGGAATCGCCGGTGGCACGCCGTCCACGGTGGTGCTGACCGGTCCGCTTACATTGCCTGCGGCGTCGACCGATACCGCGATGACCACCGTGCCATCGGGCAAGGGGAGCAGGGGGGTGAACGTCCAGTTGCCCTGCGGATCCGTCGTAACCTGTCCAAGCGGCAAGCCATAATCGGGAACCGCAGACGAGGCTGCGAATACCGTGAAGCCGCCCGGACTCGCCTGCGGCGAGAAGGCGGCAAATGTATTGCCCGTCCCGTCCATCAGCACCACGGTCGAATTCGGTTCCGCCGTGCCGGTGACGAGCGAGCCGTTGGTGGGATCGATCGTGGGGTCGGCTGGGGCAGTGGAGTCCACCGTCGTAGTCGATGCGGGACTGACGTTGCCTGCCGCATCTCGTGCCGTGGCGGTCACGACAGTGCCGTCCGATAGCCGAGCGCCGGGCGTAAAGCTCCAGTTTCCGCCGCCATCGGCACTCGTGTCTCCGATCGGATTGCCGTCGCCATCGGTCAGGGTGACAACCGTATTAGGCTCAGCCGTGCCGGTGAGCGCATTGCCGTCGGTGGAATCTATGCTCGGCGCGTCTGGAGCGATCGCGTCGACCGTCGTGGTAGATGCGGGGCTGGCATTTCCCGCGGCATCCTGGGCGGTGGCGCTGACTCCCGTGCCGTCCGCCAAGGGGGGGCCGGGAACGAAGCTCCAGTTCCCGTCTGCCTCGGCGAGCGTCTGGCCGATGGGATCGCCATTGCCGGCGGTGAGCAGGATGAGGGCTCCGGGCTCGGAGGTGCCGGATATCACCGTGCCGTTGGTCGGTGCGATTTCGGGTGCTGCGGGAGAAACGGCATCGATGACGATACTATCGGAAGCACTTTCGTTGCCGGCCGCATCGCGAGCCACGGCATTGACGCTGGTGCCGTCGGGCAGCGGAGATCCCGGCGTGAAGGTCCAGGTTCCACCTGTGCCTACGACCGTCTGGCCGAGGGAATTGCCGCTGCCGTCGGTGAGGACCACCGTTGCGCCCAACTCGCCGGTGCCGGAAATCACGTCACCTTTGGATGGGGCAATGTCGGGAGCCGCAGGCGCAGTGGCATCGACCGCAGCGCTGGTCGAAGGACCGACATTGCCCGCCGCATCGCGCGCAGCCACCACGACGGTGCTTCCATCTGCCAGCGGCGGCGACGGCGTGAAAGTCCAGTTCCCGTCGCTATCGGCGCTCGTCTCTCCGATCGGATCGCCGTTGCCGTCGGACAGGATCAGAGTTGCCCCGGGCTCCGCAGTGCCGGACACCGTCGTCGCATTGGGCGGCGCCAATGTCGGGGCCGGGGGCGCCATCGCATCGACGGCGGTGCTGGTTGGAGGGCTGCTGTTGCCTGCGGCATCGCGCGCAATCGCGATCAGTATCGTGCCATCGGGAACCGGATTGGCGGGCGTCATCGACCAAGCCCCGTCAATGCCGGTGATTGCCTGCCCAAGCGGCGTACCGCTGCCATCGGTGACCAAGATGGTGGTTCCGGCTTCGGCCTTACCGCCGATCTCGGTGCCGTTGCTTGGTGAAAGGGTCGGAGCGTCGGGAGCGAGGGAGTCGATGGTTATGCTGGCCGCCGGGCCAGCCTGCCCCTCCAGGTTCACCGCTGCGACGCGGATCACAGTCCCATTGGTCAGCGGCGGTTGCGGAGTGAATGACCATGTTCCGTCTGCCGCGATCGTAGCCTGACCGACCGTATGCCCTGCGGCATCCGTGAGCATAACCGCGATGCCGCTTCCGGCGGTGCCGGTCAACGCGGTACCGTTGCTGGGGGCGATGGTGGGGGCAGTGGCCGGTGGAGGAGTCAGGTCGGGCGCCCGGACGGTCGCCGCGTCACTCATGTTGCCCGCCGCGTCGGTGACCCTGACCGTGATCGGCTGCCCATTGTCGACGGGAGCAGCGAAGAGGACCGAAAATGTTCCATCGGCGGCGATCGTCGCCGTGTAGTCGGGCTCGCCGTCACCATCGATGTCGATGGTGACGGTCGCTCCGGGTTCGCCGGTGCCTGTGATTCCGGTGCCGTCCGCCGCGACACCGAGTTGCGTGGCGTTCTCGGGCGGAGTGAGATCAGGCGCGTTCGTGCCCGCCGCCGGACCGACATTTCCGGCGGCATCGCGGACAGTGACGCTGATCGGCTCCGCATTGACGAGTGCCGGTGCCAGGACAACCGTGAAAGCGCCGTCGGCACCGACGATCGACGTGTAGTTCGCCGTTCCGTCGCCATCGGTATCGACCAGCACCGTAGCTCCGGCCTCCGCGCGCCCCGTGAGGCGGTCTCCGGCTGCCGAAACGACGAGATTGCTCGGTGCGGCCGGCGCGGTCGTGTCGGGAGGTGTCGTCGGCGTATCGTTGCCGCCGCGATTGCCCCCACCGCCGCCTGCCGCGACCGCGATGAGTCCGCCGCCACCGAGCACCGCAAGCGGAACGATCACGCCCGCGCCCAGACCGGCGCCGGACGCCGCTCCGGCGACCATGCCGGCGGCTTCGGTCGCAGGCGGAGCGGCAAATCCGGCAATGACATCCATCGGGACGTAGGCAGGCGTGGCAAGGCTGCTGCCGGATAGTTGCGCTACGTCCGCGGCCACGAGGTGATCTTCCTCGACCAGCATCAGTTGCGAGAACCGGGATGGATCGACGTAGAAGTTCGCGATTCTCACGGTTTCGCCGGTTCGCAGGTGCACCAGGAGGTCCGTGCCTTCGCGGCTGAAGCCGGTCACCGCTTCGGGTGCCACGTTCAGGGCGATGCTGCTGCCAGGGGCGACCGAAACCGAACCTTCCACGGCTTGGACAGGGGCGATGCGCACGCCGGACAGGTCGGACGAGATCTTGGCCTCAACGGGCATTGTGCACCTCCCGCGCAGAGCATGCTGGCGCTCCGTACAGGCTAGGGAATAATCACGCGCCGGGATTCGCCAATTGCGTTCCCCTCCGATTTCGAGGGAAATATCCGGGAACCAAATGCTTTAGAGGCTTAGGGAAAAGTTTGGTGCGCTCTCGAGGTCTATAACGGATGCAATTCCTGCAAGGAGCTTGCCGTGCTCGACCAACTCGATCCCATCTACTGCAGGTCCGGCTTGAGGGTCGGCTGATGACCAGCCTCCGATCAGTCATTCGTTATTTTACATAAGATACATTATCAACTTAAAGCGCATTGAAGGACCAGAATGCTTTCTTCTTGAGGCATGCGTCAGATTGGAAAATCCGTCTCAAGGAAGTCCATCACTACACGCGCACGCATCGGCATGCGCATGCCGCGAAAGCCGTTGGCGAGCATCACCGGGATGGACGGAATATCCGCATCAGGCATGATCTGCTTCAGGAGGCCACGCTCGATGTCTTCCTGGACCTGGATGCGCGGCAACAGCCCGATGCCAAGTCCCCCTCGCGTCGCGCGCAGTACTGCCTCGCTGGAATTGGCGCGCAGAAAACCCGACACCTCGAGTTCGCGGCCGTCGATCGACCATGGCGCCGGCCGCGCCGCGTAGCCATATGTCAGGCACTGATGCTGCTTCAGTTCACCGGCCGTCACAGGCACACCATGACGCTTGACATAGTCCGGCGCGGCGACCAGCACGCGCGGAAGCTGCCCTAGCAGCGTGCTTCCGGCGGCGTTTCTCCCGTCTCCTACCCAAAGCCACAGGTCCAGACCACCGTGGTCTGCCGCATCGCGCCAGTCGGCGACGAGCAGTTCGATCATCAAATCGGGATGCTGCGCCGCGATGCTTCCGAGCCGCTGCGCGTAATGGAAGCCGAGCGCCGTCGTTACGCCCACGCGCACCAGTCCGCGCGCCGCCACCGCTCCCACGAGGTCCGCTTCGGCCAGCCCTACCTGATCGAGAATCGCCACCGCGTGCTCCAGCAGTCGCTCCCCATCCGCCGTCAGCGCCTGGCTGCGCGTGGTGCGCTGAAACAGGCGCACGCCGAAATGTTGTTCCAGATCACTGATCGCCCGCGCAATCGTGGTATGGCTGAGGTTCTGGCGGCGGCCCAGCGCCGAGAAACTGCCCTCTTCGTTCAGGCGCACGAATAGCCGCAAGGATCGGATCAGGTCACTCATCTGAACGTATATAGCACAAGTGGTGTGCATATTTGATATATTGTCTTCACACACGCACGGATCGAATGGGAGCGGCGGCCCCCAGAAGGTCACCGAGATTGAGAGGCATCCCATGACAGATCGTATCGCCCGCGCCGACCTGCGTTCCAAGGTCATGTCCGCAGCCGACGCCGCCGCGCTTATCCATCACGGCCAGACCGTGGGCATGAGCGGCTTCACCGGCTCCGGCTATCCCAAGGCGGTGCCGATGGCGCTGGCCGCGCGGATCGAGGACGAGCACGCCGCCGGTCGCCCGATGCGGGTGAAGGTCTGGACCGGCGCCTCGACCGGCCCGGAACTCGACGGCGCGCTGGCCAAGGCCGATGGCATCGAACTGCGCCTGCCCTACAACTCCGACCCGATCGCGCGCGAACGGATCAACAAGGGCGAGATGGACTACCTCGACATGCATCTGTCGCAAGTGGCGCCGATGGCGTGGCAGGGGTTCCTTGGCCCCCTCGACGTCGCGGTGGTGGAAGTGACCGCGATCCGGCCGGACGGCTCGTTGGTTCCCTCGTCCTCGGTGGGGAACAACAAGACCTGGCTCGACCGTGCCGACAAGGTGATCCTCGAGGTCAACGCGTGGCAGAACCCGGCGCTGGAGGGGATGCACGACATCTATTACGGCACCGCGCTGCCCCCTGCCCGCGTGCCGATCCCGCTGGTCCGCCCCGACGACCGGATCGGCCAGGCCACGCTGCAGTGCGATCCCGCCAAGATCGTCGCCATCGTCGAGACCGACGCGCCCGACCGCAACCTGCCGTTCACCGCGCCCGATGCCAGCGCCCTGAAGATCGCCGACCACATCATCGAGTTCCTCAGCCATGAGGTGGCGAAGGGCCGCCTGCCCGCATCGCTGCTACCGCTGCAGTCGGGTGTCGGCAACATCGCCAACGCCGTGCTGACCGGCCTCGTCAATGGCCCGTTCGACGATCTGACGGCCTACACCGAGGTGATCCAGGACGGCATGCTGGACCTCATCGACGCGGGCAAACTACGTGTGGCCTCCGCCACGGCGTTCTCGCTCAGCCCCGAGGCGGCCGAGCGGATCAATGCCGAGATGGCGCGCTATGCCAGCCGGATGATCCTGCGCCCGCAAGAAATCTCCAACCACCCCGAACTGATCCGGCGCCTCGGCTGCATCGCAATGAACGGGCTGATCGAGGCGGACATCTACGGCAACGTCAATTCGACGTGCGTGATGGGCAGCCGTATCCAGAACGGCATCGGCGGCTCGGGCGACTTCGCGCGCAATGCCTATGTCTCGATCTTCATGACGCCCTCCACGGCGAAGGGCGGCGCGATTTCCGCGATCGTGCCGCAGGCGGCGCATGTCGATCACATCATGCAGGACGTGGCGGTGCTGGTCACCGAGCAGGGCCTTGCCGACATGCGCGGCCTGACCCCGCGCAAGCGCGCCGCGCTGGTGATCGAGAACTGCGCGCACCCGATGTACCGCGACGCGCTGCGCGACTATTACGACCGCGCCTACCACGGCAGCTATGGCCGACACGCGCCGTCGCTGCCGAGCGAGGCGCTGTCGTGGCACCAGCGGTTCATCGATACGGGCACAATGCTTCCGGGGTGAGTGGAACGTATTGAAGCCAAACCATTTCAGTCATCCCCGCGAAGGCGGGGACCCAACTGATGACGGTGCGACATGAAGCGTCAGGAGATGAGTTCCCGCCTTCGCGGGAATGACTGAGGTTATGCAGCACACGAACTTGCCCCGGCATCCCGGCGCATGGAATTCAGGGTGACGACAGCTTTTATCGGTTACCGCGCCTTCAACCATGACCTTGAAGGCTACCCAAAATGACAGTCCCGTCACACTGGACTCTGCCCGACCCCCAACCTATATACCGCCCGGTATGAAATGCTCAGCACCAACTGCGGTGCCCCCAGCCGCCCGGGGCCGTCCCCGCGAATTCGACCCCGACGAGGCTCTTGCAGCCGCGCTTCGGGTGTTCTGGACGCGCGGCTACGAAGGCGCCTCGATGGCGGAGCTGACCGAGGCCATGGGCATCACCAAGCCCAGCCTCTATGCCTGCTTCGGCAACAAGGAAGCGCTCTTCAAGAAGACGCTCGACCTCTACGAGCGCGACAAGCTGGCCTACATGGGGAAGGCGCTCGAAGCGCCGACCGCGCGCGGCGTGGCCGAGCGGCTGCTGACCGGCGCACTGGCGACTCATTGCGGCGAGAAGGACCCTCACGGCTGCCTCGGCGTGATCAGCACCGTGGCCTGCACGCCTGAGGCGGACTCGATCCGCGCCGACGTGATCAAGCGCCGCGCCTCTTCGGAAGCCGCCGTCATCAAGCGCTTCGAACAGGCTCGCGATGAGGGCGACCTGCCCGACAGCGTCTGCCCCGCCAAGCTCGCGGGCTGCCTCACCACGGTGCTGCAGGGCCTTTCGGTCAAGGCACAGGGCGGCGCCGGGCCGGAAGAGCTGCAGGGTACTGCGGATACGTTCCTGGCGATGTGGCCGGGGCGCTGAACCAACCCAACCCCTCCCGCAAGCGGGAGGGGAGAAGTATAGCGCACCATTTCACCCTCCCGCATGCGGGAGGGTCGCGAGACTTGGCCCGCAGGGCGTAGTCGCAGCGAGGTGGGCCTTCGCACTTGCGGAAAAAATTCGTTCAACGGGCGTTCAGCCTCTTGAAACCCTCTTCAGAGTCCTAATTTACCGGTCGGTACAGAAACCTGCTTGACGTGACCCGGACCTGAATATATACCGCTTGGTATAGAAATGAACCGCCCGAATCGCCTCCCCCCGGCCTCGGGTATTCCCATCACCGACCGGTCCCGACCGGCCGCCTGACAGCTGCACTCCCTCCCGGGAAGCGGCTCGATGACACACATCCGGCTCGTGCCGACGACTGGACATTCGCGTGTCCGGCGACGGGAGAGCCTTACCCGCACCCTTCCGGCTGCCCCAAGCCGGAAGCCGCTCCGGCGCGCACCCTTCCCCCCTGTCCCGGGGTGCGTGCCGGGGCACACCTGAACTCGCCCTACTTACGCAGGAGCACGGATATGGCCTTCATCGACTTCTCCGATGCAGCGCTGCAGGCGCTGCCCATCTCGCTGGCCCCTTCGGCCAACACCGCCAGCGAGACGCTGACCCTTACCGAGCGGCGCATCCTCGCTCTTGCGCGGACCGACGGGATGCAGTCGCTGAAACCGGCGCGCAAGCGCGGCTGGTTCCTGCGCTTCGTCCTTGGCCCCACGCCGCCTTCGCCCACGCTGGCGAACGAACGCCTCGAAGCGCTGCGCCGTCTGGCCGTGCGCGCCTGGCACCATGGTTACACCCTGCCGGTCTCGGCGCTGAAGGAAGCCCGCGCAGCAGGCTGGTCCGAGGCCAAGATCGGCGCCGTCATCGACACCATCGGGCGCACCCGCGCCCCCTTCCGGAGCATCGCCACGTGACAGTCGCGACCAAACTCGAAATCCCCTCCGAATACGCTTCCGGCGAACAGACCACCGAGCAGCGCACCGGATCACGACGTGCCCAGATCGCCATCGGCGCGCTGGCGCTCGTCGCGGTCGCCGGGCTTGGCTGGAAGTTCATCGGCGGCACCGAACCCGCCGCTGCCCTACCCCCGCCCGCACTGGTGCAGGTGGCCCATCCGCTGGTGAAGGACGTCACCGAGTGGGACGACTATGTCGGCCGCTTCGCCCCCAGCAAGACGGTCGAAGTGCGTCCGCGCGTCTCGGGCGCCATTACCCAGGTGCTGTTCAGGGACGGTGACTACGTGCAGGCCGGACAGGCGCTGTTCGTGGTCGATCCGCGCCCTTACGCCGCCTCGCTCGCCGAAGCGCGGGCGGATGCGGCTTCGGCCAGCGCCACCCTCGCGCTCGCCCGTTCGGACTATGCCCGCGTCGCCGGTCTGACCGGGGACGAGGCGATGGCCGCCAGCGAAGTCGACAACCTGCGCTCGCGCGTCCGTGCCGCCGAGGCTGCTCTTGCGGCGGCTCAGGCGCGGGTGCGTTCGCGCAGCCTCGATGTGGAATTCGCCACCGTGCGCGCGCCGATCTCGGGCCGCGTGTCGGATCGCCGGGTGGACGCGGGCAACCTCGTCTCGGGCGATGCCGGGGCGAACGCCACGCTGCTGACCACGATCAACGCCGTCAGCCCGATCTACTTCACCTTCGACGCCTCTGAATCGCTGTTCCTCAAGGCGCAGCGCGACAAGGCCAAGGGCGCCACTTCCGACGTGGAGGTGCGTCTTCAGGACGAAGCCGCCTATCGCTGGAAGGGCAAGCTGGACTTCACCGACAACGGGTTGAACCCCAGCTCCGGCACCATCCGCATCCGCGCCAGCCTCGACAACAAGGACGGCTTCCTGACGCCTGGCATGTTCGGCAACATGCGCCTCGCCAATGGCGGAACCGTCAAGGCGACGCTGGTTCCCGACGCCGCCGTGCGTTCGGACCAGACCCGCAAGGTGGTGATGGTCGTCGGCAAGGACGGCACCGTCGCCGCCAAGCCGGTCGAGGTCGGGCCGCTGGTGGACGACCTGCGCGTGATCCGCTCCGGGCTGGATGCGGGCGATTCGGTGATCGTCTCGAACTACCAAGCGGCGATCCCGGGCACCAAGGTGACCACCAAGGTGGGCCGGATCGAGCGCGGCAAGGTCGAAAGCGCTCCGGCGCCGGCCGAGCCGGCGGCGGCGCAGGCGACGTTCAACTGATGACTGCACAGTAACAGACCCGTCATTCCCGCGAAGGCGGGAACCCATCTCCTGCCGGTGCCTGTCGAACGGGCATCAGATGGGTCCCCGCCTTCGCGGGGATGACGGGAGTTTTTGCGCGGAACCCATGCGTCCCCAGCAAAGGGCGCCGGGGCTCCGCTTACCCGACTTTCGCGCCAACCGGCGCGCCCGGCTTCCCAAGTTGCAGGCACACCGCCCGCAGCCCGGACTGACGCGCGCCCATCAGGGGCACTCCCAATGCGACTTTCCCGCTTCTTCATCGACCGTCCGATCTTCGCGGGCGTCGTCGCGGTGATCATCACCATCGTCGGCGCCATCGCGTTCATCGGCCTGCCGGTGAGCCAGTACCCGGACATCGTTCCGCCCACCGTCACGGTCAACGCGCAGTATCCCGGCGCCTCGGCCGAGACCGTCGCCGACACCGTCGCCGCTCCGATCGAGCAGGAGATCAACGGCGTCGACAACATGCTCTACATGGATTCGCAGTCGACCGGCGACGGCAAGGTGACGATCACCGTCACCTTCAAGATCGGCACCGACCTTGATGCCGCGCAGGTGCTGGTGCAGAACCGCGTCGCCATCGCCGAGCCGCGTCTTCCCGACGCGGTGCGCTCGATGGGCGTGGTCACCAAGAAGGCCAGCCCGGACTTCCTGATGGTGGTCAACCTGCAGTCGCCCGACGGCACGTATGATCGCGACTACATCTCCAACTATGCGCTCACGCAAGTGAAGGACCGCCTCGCCCGTCTCGACGGCGTCGGCGACGTCCAGACCTTCGGCGCGCGCGATTACGGCATGCGCATCTGGATCGATCCGGGCCGCGCCGCGCAGCTCAACCTGACGGCGGGCGAGATCGTCGCCGCCCTGCGCGCGCAGAACGTGCAGATTTCCGCAGGCAGCATCGGCGCGCCCCCGTTCGACAAGGGCAACGCCTACCAGATCGGCATCGAGGCGCAGGGCCGCCTGACCGAGCCGCAGCAGTTCGCCGACATCATCGTGCGCACCGATGCGGACGGCCATCAGGTCCGCGTGCGCGACGTCGCCCGCGTGGAACTGGGCGCGCAGGACTACACCACCAACACCTACCTTTCGGGCAATCCCACCGTCGTCATGGCGGTGATGCAGCGCCCCGGCTCCAACGCGCTCGAAACCGCCAAGCTGGTGCGTTCCGAGATGGACGCCATGCAGGCCAAGTTCCCCAAGGGACTTGAATACTCGGTCATCTACAACCCCACCGAGTTCATCGGCCAGTCGATCGACGCGGTGTACCACACGCTGTTCGAGGCGGTGATCCTCGTCGTCCTCGTCATCCTCGTGTTCCTGCAGAACTGGCGCGCGGCGATCATTCCGATCCTCGCGATCCCGGTCTCGCTGGTCGGCACCGCGATCATGCTGATGGCGGTGGGCTATTCGCTCAACAACCTCTCGCTGTTCGGCCTCGTGCTCGCCATCGGCATCGTCGTCGACGACGCGATCGTCGTGGTCGAGAACGTGGAGCGCTACATCGAGGAGGGCCTGACCCCGCTCGAAGCCGCCCGCCGCTCGATGGACGAAGTGTCCGGCGCGCTGGTCGCGATCGTGCTGGTGCTCTGCGCGGTGTTCGTGCCGACGCTGTTCATCACCGGCATCTCGGGCCAGTTCTACAAGCAGTTCGCAGTGACGATCTCGACCGCCACGGTCATCTCGCTGGTGCTCTCGCTGACGCTCTCGCCCGCGATGGCCGCGCTGCTGCTCAAGCACAAGGAGCGGGTCGGACCCGCAGCCCCGCGCTGGCGCCGCGCGCTCCAGTCGGGTGCGGACAAGTTCAACCACGGCTTCGACCGCATGAGCGCCAGCTACGCCCGCCTCACCCTGCGTCTGGTCAAGGCCCCCACGCGCATGATGGCGACTTATGCCGCCCTCATCGCCGGAACCGTGGGCCTGTTCTGGGCGACGCCGACCGGCTTCATCCCGCAGCAGGACCAGGGCTACTTCCTTGCCGCCGCGTTCCTGCCCTCGGGCTCCTCGCTGGAGCGCACGGACGAGGTGACCAAGGACATCGCCAAGCGTCTCCTGCCGATCAAGGGCATTCGCGGCGCGGTGATGTTCGCCGGCTTCCACGGCCCCTCGCGCACCGCATCGCCGGATTCGGCCGCGATCTACTTCCCGTTCAAGAGCTTCGAGGAGCGCAAGGAACTGGGCGTGACCGGCCCGGAAATCATGGCGCAGGCGCAGGAAGCGCTCAAGGGCTACGACAAGGCCATGGTCCTCGTCATTCCGCCGCCGACCATCAACGGCATCGTCCCCCCGGGCGGCTACCGCATGATCGTGGAGGACAACGAAGGTCGCGGCTACGGCGAGCTTGCCAAGGCGGCGGGCGGCGTGATCGGCAAGGCCAACCAGCAGAAGGACTTGAGCCAGGTCTACACCCTGTTCAACCAGGACACCCCGCGCGTCTTCACCGACATTGACCGCCGCAAGGCCGACATGCTCGGCATTCCGCCGGAGCGCGTGTTCGAGACGCTGCAGGTCTACCTCGGCTCGGCTTACGTGAACGACTTCAACCTGCTCGGCCGCACCTTCCGCGTCACCGCGCAGGCGGATCAGGGCAGCCGCGGCTCGATCGCCGACCTTGCCAACCTGAAGACCCGCTCGAACTCCGGCGCGATGGTGCCGATCGGTTCGGTCGCCACCTTCCAGGACAAGACCGGCCCCTACCGCGTGGTGCGCTACAACCTGCACCCCGCCGTGGAAGTCGACGGCAGCGTGGCGCCGGGCTTCTCGACCGGACAAGCCCTCTCCACCATGGAGAAGGTCGCGAACGAGACGCTCCCTTCGGGCTACAGCTTCGAGTGGACCGGCATCGCCTACCAGCAGGTGACGGCGGGCAACACGGCGGCGATCGTCTTCGGCATGGCCGTGGTCTTCGTCTTCCTCGTGCTGGCCGCGCAGTATGAAAGCCTGACTCTGCCGCTGGCGATCGTGCTGATCGTACCGATGTGCCTCTTCGCGGCCATGGCGGGCGTGAACCTGCGGGGCATGGACAACAACATCCTCACCCAGATCGGCCTCGTCGTGCTGATCGCGCTGGCGGCCAAGAACGCGATCCTCGTGGTCGAATTCGCCAAGCAGGCCGAAGAGGAACAGGGCATGGGCATCGTCGAGGCGGCCGTCTACGCCGCGCAGACCCGCCTGCGTCCGATCCTGATGACCAGCTTCGCGTTCATCCTGGGCGCAGTCCCGCTGGTGATCGCGCAGGGCGCCGGTGCCGAACTGCGGCAGGCGCTGGGCACGGCGGTGTTCTTCGGCATGACCGGCGTCACCGGCTTCGGGCTGCTGTTCACGCCGACGTTCTACGTGGTGTGCCGGGGTCTGGCGGAAAAGCTGCGCCGCCGTCCGCGCCCGCACCATGCGGACCTCCACGCGGTTCCGGCTGAGTAACGCAAGGGCGGCGCCGAGGCCCTTCGACAAGCTCAGGGCGAGCGGGGTTGGGCTTATCCCAATCCCCTCGCCTAAGGCTTCGCGGAATCCCCCCAACCCGCTCAGGCTGAGCTTGTCGAAGCCCCGGCGCCCACCTCACGATTTCATCGACACAGGACATATCCGATGATGAAGCAGACTTTAGCGGCCCTCCTCTCCGCCACCGCCCTTTCTGCCTGCGCCGTCGGGCCGGACCATGTGGCCCCCACCCCGCCCGCTTCGGCCGAGGCCCCATTCGTCGGCGTGCAGAGCGCGGACGTCACCACTGCCGCGCCCGACGACACCTGGTGGAAGCTCTACAACGACCCGGCGCTCGATGCCCTCGTCACCGACGCGCTCGCCGCCAACACCGACATCCGCGTCGCCGTCGCCCGCATCGAGAAGGCCCGCGCCACCTTGCGGGGATCGCGCGCCGACCGCCTGCCCTCCACCGACCTCAGCGCCACCGGCACGTACGGCCGCGTGTCGGAAAGCCAGGTGCTCCCCGGCTACGACCGCGAAGGCCGCCGCGTCGATGGCGGGCTCTCGGTGAACTACGAGGTGGACCTGTTCGGCCGCGTCAAGCGCGGTATCGAAGCCTCGCGCGCGGACCTCGCCGCCGCGCAGGAGGACGCCGACGCGGTGCGCGTCACCGTGGTCGCCGATACCGTGCGCGCCTATGTCGATGCCACCAGCGCCAACGAACAGATCGACGTCGCCCAGCGCACCGTGGACCTGCTCGCCCGCTCGGAACGCATCACCAACGCCCGCTTCGAACGCGGCCTCAACCAGAAGCTCGACGTCATCCGCGTCACCCAACTGCGCGAGGCACAGGCGGCCGCCATCCCGACCTTGCAGGCCCGCCGCGACGCCGCCCTGTTCCGCATCGCCGTGCTGACCGGCCGCACCCCGCAGGACCTGCCCGACAGCGTCATTGCCCGCGACACCACCCCCAATGTCGCCACCCCCATCCCGGTCGGTGACGGCGCCACGCTCCTCGCCCGCCGCCCCGACGTGAAGGCCGCCGAGCGCCGCCTTGCCGCCGACACCGCGCGCATCGGCGTGGCGACGGCGGACCTCTACCCGCGCATCACGCTGGGCGGCTCGATCGGCACCACGACGGTCGGCGCGACCGACGTGTTCGGCGGCGGCCCGCTGCGCTGGCTGCTGGGCCCACTGATTTCGTGGGCCTTCCCCAACCAGGAAGCGATCCGCGCCCGCATCAACGAAAGCAAGGCCGACGCCAAGGCCGATCTCGCCACCTTCGACGGCACCGTGCTGACGGCGCTGGGCGAAACGGAAACCGCATTGTCCGCCTACCGCAACGCCCTGCTCCGGCAGGAACGCCTCGCCGCCTCGCGCGATGCGGCGAACCGCGCAGCCAACGTCAGCCTCGCCCGCCAGAGCCGGGGTCAGATCGATGCCCTCAATGTCCTCGACGCCCAGCGCACCCTTGCCAGCGCCGAAGCGGATTCCGCAGCCGCAAAACGCGAGGTGGCCTTCGCGCAAGTCGATCTGTTCCGCGCGCTGGGAGGGCGCTGGTAGTTTAGTATACAAAGAGCTTTCACGCACGGCCCGGCTGGCGTATCATTGCAAGGGGGGCATGGCGCTTTGAAGCGGTCCTTTCCGGACTGCCCGGTTGCGCCATGCCCCCCTTTGGGTGCCGTTAGCCCCCCTCTGGGTGCCGCCGAATGCAGGAAGGTTCGAGGTGTCGAAAGCCAGCGATCAGGCTTATGAAGAGTTGCGCAGCCGCATTCTCTCGGGCGAACTCCCCCCCGGCACGCAGCTCAAGGAAGAGGAGCTGGCGGCGCTCTGCGGCGTCTCGCGCACCCCCGTCCGCGCCGCGATCCGACAACTTGAGGCCGAGCTTTTCGTGCGCCGCACCGACAGCCAGCGCTCCTTCGTGGCCGAATGGAACAACGACGATCTCGAGGAGGTCTTCGTCCTTCGCGGCATGCTTGAAGCCTACGCCGTCCGCCGTGCCGCCAGCCGGACAAACACAAGCGTCATCGCTGGTCTGAACGCCGCGAACGAGGCCATGCGTACGGTGATCGAGGCGCTCGATTTCGACCTGCCTGCCTACCTTGCCGCCAATGCCCGCTTTCACGCGCTGATCCTGGAGACGGCGGCCTCCGACCGCCTCGCCGCGCTGCTCGGCAAGCTGGTGCTGCAGCCGGTCGTCCAGCAGACGGTGCGTGCCTACAGCCGCGAGCAACTCCTGCGCAGCTACCGCGAGCACGTCGAGATCACCACCGCACTCGGCCAGCGCGATCCCGATTGGGCCGAAGCGCTGATGACGGCGCATATCCGCCGCGCGCTTCACGCCAGGCTGGAGCCTGCGGAGGGGTGATTGCCCCCTTATCCTCCCTGTCGCGCAGCGATGGGGAGGTGGCAGCCTGCAGGGCTGCCGGAGGGGTTATCCCCCTCCACCACCCGCTGCGCGGGCGGTCTCCCTCCCCATTCCTGCGGAACGGGGAGGATAGTGATCAGATCGCCGCGCCGGCCTTCAGCGCCGCGATTTCGTCCTCGCTCATGCCCAGCAGGTCGCCGTAGATTTCGGCATTGTCCTGCCCGATTTCCAGCGGAGCGCGGCGGCGCACGGAAGACGGCGTCGCCGACAGCTTGGGGAAGGCGTTCTGCATCTTGAACGAACCCCACTGCGGATGCTCGACGTCGATCAGCGCCTCGCGCGCGGCGAAGTGCGGGTCGGATAGCATCTCCGGCGCCCGGTAGATCTTGCCGGCGGGGATCGAGAATTCGATCATCTTCTCCTCCAGTTCGTCCACCGTCAGCGTGCGCGTCCACTCGGCGATGAGATCGTCCAGCTCGGTCTGGCGCTCGCCGCGTGCCACGTGGGTCGCATAGCGCTCATCGGTGCCGATTTCGGGGCGGCCCATGGCCTGGCAGAGCCGCTTGAAGATCGCGTCCTGATTGGCGCCGATCAGGTACTCGCCGTCGCTGGTGGGATAGACGTTCGACGGCGCGATACCTTCAAGGATCGAGCCGGTACGCTTGCGGACATGGTCGGAAACCATGTACTCGGGCACCAGGCTTTCCATGACCTGCAGCACCGCCTCGTAGAGTGCGCTGTCCACCACCTGGCCCTTGCCGGTGCGCTCGCGGGCGTGGAGCGCGGCCAGCGCGCCCATGCAGCCGTAAGTCGCGGCAAGGCTGTCACCGATGGAGACGCCCATGCGGCTCGGCGCGCGGTCGGGATCGCCGACGATGTAGCGCCATCCGCCCATGGCCTCGCCGATGCCGCCGAAGCCCGCGCGCGAGGAATAAGGCCCGGTCTGGCCGTAGCCCGAAACGCGCACGATGATCAGGCGCGGGTTGATCTCATGCAGCACGTCCGGGCCGAGGCCCCACTTTTCCATGGTGCCGGGCTTGAAGTTCTCGATCAGGATGTCGGCATGGGCGACGAGCTTGCGCACGATCTCCTGACCTTGGGGCACGCGCAAGTTGGCGCTGACCGACTTCTTGTTGCGCGCGACCACTTCCCACCACAGCTTGGCGTCGCCGTGGCCCCAGTTGCGCATGGGGTCGCCGCCGCCTTTCCCGTCGATCTGCGGCGGTTCGACCTTGATGACTTCGGCGCCCATGTCGCCCAGCAACTGGCCGCAGAACGGCCCGGCGATGAGCTGGCCGAGTTCGACCACGCGGATGTCGGTCAAGGCGCCGGTGTTAGGGGTGTCCATGGCGGTCAGGCTTTCTGTTCGATGGTCTGCGGGAACGAGCCGGCACGGCTCACCATTGCGGGAAGGGGCTTGTTCATGACAGTTTCCAGCCACTTGGCGTGGCCGATCGCGGCGGCAAGGTCGTAGCCGGTCGCCACGTCCGAGCGATCCAGCATGTAGAGCAGGTCCTCGGTGGCGATGTTGCCGGTGGCGTTGGGCGCGAAGGGGCAGCCGCCGATCCCGCCGAGCGCGGCGTCGAGCGTGGTCGCCCCCGCCTCGATCGCGGCCCAGGCATTGGCGATGCCGGTGTTGCGCGTGTTGTGGAGGTGGACGCGGACGGGAATGCCGCCGATCGCCTCGCGCACCTGGGTTACAAGGCGCGATACCTGGGCGGGCACGGCGACGCCGATGGTGTCGGCCAGCGCAATCTCGCGCGGGGCCACTTCGGCGAGCTTGCGGGCCATGGCGACGACGCGTTCGGCGGGCACTTCGCCTTCGAAGGGGCAGCCGAACGCGGCGCCGATGGTCACCTGACCGCTCTTGCCCGCTGCCTTGGCGGCGAGCACGATTTCGGACGCGACACCGATGGATTCGTCGCTGGTCTGGCCCTGGTTGCGCATCGCGAAACCGTCGGTCGAGACGCAGACCGCGCCCGCTTCGTCGATACCGGCGGCGAGACCGCGCTCCAGCCCGCGCATGTTCATGACGAGGCCCACGTACGTCAGGTCGCCCCGGCGCGGCAGCATGGCGAGGAGTTCGTCAGTGCCCGCCATCTGCGGCACCTTCTTGGGGTTCACGAAGCTGCCGACCTCGATCCGGCGGGCGCCGCAGTCGATCAGGCGGCGGATCAGTTCGGCCTTGTCTTCCAGCGAGACGAGGACTTTCTCGTTCTGCAAGCCGTCGCGCGGGGCAACTTCGACGATCTCGATCGCGGTCATCGAATGGTCTCCAGTTCGGACAGATAGGTGATGATCGCCTCTTCCGAGACGACGTCTGCATATTTCGCGTTCATGTCGAAGAGGTTGGCCTTGTGCGGCTCGGGATGGCGATCGCCGCAGGCGTCGGCGACGACAGCGGTGCGGAAGCCGTGCGACATGGCATCCACGCAAGTCGCGCGCACGCAGCCGCTGGTGGACAGGCCGCCGAGGATCACCTGGTCGATGCCCCGCGCGGTCAGCGTCGCGGCAAGCGAAGTTCCGAAGAAGGCGCTGGGGTACTGCTTGGTCAGCACGATCTCGTCCGCTTGCGGTTCCAGCCCCTTGGGCCATGCGCCCATCGGGTTGCCGGCGATGAAAGCCTCGAGCGCCGGGACCTTCTCGAAGAAGCGGCCACCGTCGATACCGCCGGGGTGGTACGTCACGTTGGTCAGGATCACAGGCACGCCCGCTGCCCGCGCGGCTTCACGCACGCGCAGCGCCGATGTCAATGCGTCCTCGACTCCAGCGTAAAGCGGACTGTCTGGCGCGAAGTAGGCTTCGACGAAATCGATCAGAACCAGCGCCGGGAAGCGCCCGAAGCCGGCCTTTCCGCCAAACGCCACGGCGTAATTGTCTTCCAGCGCAGCATTCGCCGCCATTGCGCAAGCTCCCGATGAACCGTCGAATCGACACGGTTACGGCGGCATTTTTAGTATACAAAAATCTGTGTAGTCAACGTAAATCCGCCAAATGTGCGGCTTTTCAAGCCAAGTCAGTGCACAGAAATCAATTCCAGCGGCTATGCATGGTGAACTTTCGTGCACGTTCGCGTGCGTCCAGCATCAAGACAATGCGATGTCAGCATGCCTAGAGTGCCGCCACGCGCCACAGGAGACATGCCGTTATGACCGTCGCCGAAATTCCATCCTCCGCCCTCGGCCCCGTCCTGACCGCCGCCGCATGGCGCGGGGATCGTCTGATGGAGGGCCAGGACTGGGTCTACGAACTCGACGCGGACCAGCTCGCCGAACTGGAAACGCTGGGAAACCGCTTCCTCGAGGACGACCCTGACCTGCGTTTCGTCCAGGCGGAAGACTATCCGCTGGTCGCTTGCGCCGATGCGGTGAAGGCGTGGCGAGAGGACGTCGATTTCGGGCGCGGCTTCGTGCTGGTGCGCGGGCTGCGTTCGGACCTCTATTCCGATGCGCTGTCGAGTGCGATCTACTACGTGCTAGGCCTGCACATGGGCGATCCGATCCGCCAGAACGAGATGGGCGACCTGCTCGACCACGTCTACGCCACCAGCGACAAGACGATGGACGATCCCACTGCGAAGTCCTCCAAGGTGCGCGACAAGCTGGTCTATCATTCCGACAGTTCCGACATCGTCGCGCTGATGTGTTTGCGCGGCGCGCGCGAAGGCGGGCTGTCGTGCCTGGTCTCAGGCGCGGAGATCTACAACGAGATCCTGCGCCGCCGACCGGACCTTGCTCACCTGCTGCTCGAGCCGTTCCACTGGGACTGGAGGCGCCAGGACGCGGAAGCGCCCGCCGATACCTACACCTCGCCGGTGGTGAGTGTGGAGGACGGGGTTTTCTCGATGTATGCCGGTTCGCTCTATATCGTGACGGCGCAGGAGTACCCCGGCGTGCCGAAGCTGACCGAGGATCAGTTGGAAGTCCTGCGCCTCTTCGACGAAATTACGTACGAGCCCGGCATGGCGATCGCGATGGATTTTCGTCCCGGCGACATCCAGTGGCTGTCGAACTATGCTGCGCTCCACTCGCGCACCGAGTTCTTCGACTGGCCCGAACCGCAGCGCAAGCGCCACCTTCTACGCCTCTGGCTGTCGAGCAAGACCGATCGGCCGGTGGTCCAGGGTTTCGGCAAGAACGGCGTCGTCCAGCACCGTGCCGCGCACCGCGACGGGGTGGAGCATCCCGACGCCCGCTTCTCCATCCGCACCATGTCGGTGCCGAGGTTGCTTTCCTGACCCCTATGCCGGCTGTCACTGCGACTGGCATGGCTTATCTCGCCGCGCTCGCGGTGAGGAGCGATGGGCTCAGGCGTCGATACCCTGCGTCTGCAGCCATGCCCGCGCTGGCGCGAGTGCCGCTTCATGCGCACGCCAGCGCTCGACGGCATCTGCGTTGATCGGCCGCCGAACCTGCGCCGCGCTCGGCGTGGCAACGGCGGCGCGGTTCTCGTGGAAGGCGAGGCAGGCCTCGTCCCACTCCAGTCCGCAATGAGCAAGCATTCGCCGCGTCTCGCCCTCCTGATCGGCGACGAGCGCCTCATAGGACAATTGCAACACGCTATCCGGCCAGAGGCTTTGCCATAACTTCATCAACCGGTCGAAGCGCGCATAGTAGCGTGCGGTATCCATCAGATCGTAGGAATAGGCGTAGTAAGGCGACTGGCTTCCGAACAGATTTTTGTAATTGCTCCAGATCGTGTCCATCGGATTACGACGCAGACAGACGATCCGGGCATCGGGCAAGGCGCGCGCAATGTGCCCGATGTACAGGAAATTGGCAGGCAGTTTGTCGGTGAAGCGCGGCTTCTGCGCCGCCACGTGATGGGCCGCACGCTCAAGGTAGGCGGCGGCCAGTTCCCCAGCATCGACAGCGACGCTCGCCGCAACGGTTTCGCCGTCGATGACGCGGCGCGATGGAGTACCTGCCAGCAGCTTCACCGCCAGCGGCATCGCCTGCAATTCACCGGCCGCCTCGACGTCGCGATGAGAGGACAGGATGCGATCGACGAGCGTGGTTCCGGTGCGCGGCATGCCGACCACGAATATGGGAGCGGCGCCGCGCCGCCCTTCACTTCTTACCGGCGAGCCCTTTTCGAACACGGTTTCGATTGCGTCGAATATCTCGGCATCCTGCGCGAAATCGTAGCCGATGCTGCGCTTGTGCGCGTCGTTGGCGGCCGACAGGTGGCGGAACGCATCGGCGGAGTTACCGATATCTTCGTGCTCCTTGGCCAGCGCATAGCGAATGCGCAGCGCAGCGTCCGGCTCACGTACCGCCGCCAGCGCCGCGTTCAGCCGGGGGACGTGATTGGCCTGCGCGGTCTGCCGTGACAGGATGGCAAGGGCGTAATGCGCCCGCGCATTGACCGGGTCAGCGGCAAGGATCGTCTCGTAGTGAGCGCTTGCCTCATTGAGACGGCCGGTAAAGCCGCTGGCGGCCGCAAGGTTGTAGCGATATTCGAGGTCGTCCGGCTCGGCTGCCACTGCGGCAGCGAACGGCGCGAGCGAGGCTTCGTGATCGCCGAGGCGCGCCAGTACGCACCCGATGGTGTCGAAAGTGCGCGCATCCATCGGCGACAGCGCCATCGCCTCCCGCGCCGCGTCTGCCGCCTCCCCGTCGCGCCGCAGCAGGATGAGCAGCTTGGCCAGTTGGGCAAGATGCTCCGGCTCCGGCCCGCGCGCGACCGCCGCTTCGAGCAGGGGCACCGCACGCGCGATCTGCCCCGCTTCTGCCGCCGCCACGCCAAGCAGGAAAAAACCCGCCGGTTGGTCCGGCCTCGCCTGCGCCAGCGCACCCGCCGCCGACGCCGCGCCCTTCAGGTCCCCCTGTCGCAACGCTGCTCTCGCCTGTGCTTCAAGCGTCATGTGGAGCAACGGTCGGAACGATGGGCTTGGAAGGAAACAATCCGGCGCGACCTCTACTGCTGTTCGAGGCGACGAGCCTACCTGCCGGGTCGCGCCCTGACAATCGCCCCGATCACTTCCTCGCTGCTCTCGTCGTCGCAAGGCGGTTCACGGCCAGCGGTCCCGGATCGGGTCCGGGACGACGTCATCCTCACACCAGTTCTTTCAGCGGTACGCCTGCGTCGGCGAGGCGCTCGACATCAGGCGTCGCACCCGCTTCCACCAGCTTGCGGCCCTGCACGTAGTCCTTGACCATGTTCACGCAGTCCAGCGCCACGACCTTGCCCTGCTTGAGGTAAACCACCGAGAAGCTGCGCCCCTCGACGTCGCCGCGCGTCACCGTCTGGTCGAAGCCCATGTTGATCCCGGCCGTCTGCAGCTTGAGATCGTACTGGTTCGACCAGAACCACGGGAACGCCTTGTACGGCTTTGCGTCCCCGCAGATCGCCTTGGCCACGCACGTTGCCATGTCGTTGGCGTTCTGCACCGATTCCACCCGCATCACCGTGCCGCCCGCATAATCGCAGGCGAAGGCCGCGCAGTCGCCGATCGCGTAGATGTCCGGTAGCGAGGTGCGGCAGAACTCGTCCACGTCCACGCCGTTGGCGCCCGAGGCACCTGCGAGGATCAGCGGACCGACGGCGGGCACGATGCCGATGCCGACGATCACCGCCTCGGCGGGGATCACCTCGCCATCGACCAGTTTCACGCCCGTTACCCGGTGACCGTCGCCTTCGAGGCATTCAACCGCAACGCCGGTGCGCAGATCGACGCCGTGATCGCGGTGTTCCTTCTGGTAGAACTCGGACAGTTCCTCACCCGCGACGCGCGCCAGCAAGCGCGGCAGGGCTTCGAGCAGGACCACGCTCAGCCCCATCTTCGACAGCACCGCCGCTGCCTCGAGGCCGATATAGCCGCCACCGATGACGACAATGTTGCGCGTTCCCGCATCGACCTCGGCCATCAGCGTGTCGCAGTCCTCGCGGGTGCGCACGGCGTGGACGCCAGCCAGCTCTGCGCCGCCGCACGACAGGCGCCGCGGATCGCCTCCGGTCGCCCAGACCAGCTTGCCGTAGCCGAAGGTCGTGCCGTTCGAGAGCGTCAGTTCCTTCGCCTCGGCGTCCACCTTGGTGACTTCGGTGGAGAGCTTGAAGGTCACCTCCTTCTCGGCCCAGAACGTCGGCGGGCGGATGTAGAGGCGGTCGAAGCTCTTCTCCCGCGCGAAGTATTCCTTCGAGAGCGGCGGGCGCTCGTAAGGATGCTCCGGCTCGCGGCCGATGACAGTGATGGTTCCGGTGAACCCGTTCTGGCGCAGGGCGAGCGCGCACTGCGCTCCCCCATGTCCCGCTCCCACGATGACGACGTCTGATTTTTCCATGGGCTCAGTCCTGGAGGAAGGCGATCATGCCTGAGGCCAGTTCGGCGGGAGCCTCCAGCGGTGCAAGGTGTGCAGCCTCGATCGACAAATGCGCAGCGCCGGGGATGCGGGCAAGCAAATATTCGCCATGCCCTTCGAACGGCGTCGAGGTATCGCGCGTGCCGGTTACCACCAGAGTGGGCGCGGCGATGCCGGAGATACGCTCGGCTAGATACATGTCGCGGATCGCCGCCCCGCAGCCCGCGTAGCCTTGCGCGTCCATGCCAAGCAATTGACGACGCACGGCTTCGTAGATCGCGGGTTCGGCCGTGTCCGACAGAAAACGCCCCATCGCAAGATCGGCGATGGCGGCCATCCCCTCACCGCGCACTTTCGCGATACGATCGTTCCACGAAGCGCTGTCCATCGTGGCGGACGTGCAGATGGGGATGAGCTTTTCAATCCGCTCGGGCGCGGCGACGGCCAGTTCCATCGCGATTATCCCTCCCAGCGAGACGCCCGCGACACTGAAGCGCGCAAAACCTGCCGCGTCCGCGCCTGCAAGCACATCGGCGGCCAGCATCGCCATCGAAAAGTCACCCGGTTCGGCAATTGACGCACCATGGCCGCGCGCGTCGATCCGCAGCAGCGCGAAGTGTTCGCGCAGAAGTGGCAGCACCGCGTCCCACAAATCCATATCGGTGCCGATGGAGTTGAGCAGCACCAGCGCAGGTGCGTCGTCGCGGCCGTCGCGCTTCCAGTAGAGGCTGGCGCCTGCAGCTTGAGTGAAAGGCATAGATCAGTCCTCAGGTGCGATGGTGACACGCAGGCCGTCGAGCGCCAGGGTCATGGCGATCAGGCAGGACAAGCGCGAGAAGTCGGTGCGATAAGCACCGATGGCGGTTTCGTCGCCCGAGCGGGTGACGGCGATCAGTCTGGGCACCTATCCATGTCCTATGAAGCTGGCGTCAGCCGATATCGCCACCAGCCACCGGCAGGACCGATCCGGTCACGTAGCTGGCCTCGTCCGAGGCGAGGAAGAGGATCGGCGCGATCTGTTCCTCCAGCGTGCCATAGCGTTTCATGAAGGCGGACGAGGTGACCTGCGCCACCGCCTCGGCCATCCAGGCCTGCTCCTGCGCGTTGTCGCCCTCGGCATTGCGGGCGACGCGGCGCGCGGGCGCGCTGGTGCCGCCGGGCGCGGTCGCGACGACGCGGATGCCGGCTTCGGCGTACTCCATGGCGAGCGCCTGCGTCATGCCGTTGATCCCACCCTTGGCCGCCGAATAGGGCACCCGGCGAATGCCGCGCGTGGCGTTGGACGAGAGGTTGACGATCGTACCGGATCCCTGCCCCAGCATGACCGGCAGCGCCGCATGACAGCAATAGAGCGTCGGCATCAGCGAGCGGCGGATTTCAGCATCGATCTGCGCCGGCTCGAACTCGGCATACGGGCGCATGCGGATCGCGCCGCCGACGTTGTTGACGAGAATGTCGATGCGCCCGAACGCCGCGACGGCCGCCGCCATCGCCTCGGCCGCACCCTCGTAGGTTTCAAGGTCGCATTGCACCGAGACGGCCTTGCCGCCATCCGCGACGATGGCCTGCTCCACCTCGGCGACGAAATCGGCTCGGTCGACGAGGACGACGCTTGCGCCCTCCGCCGCCGCGCGTGTGGCAACACCTGCCCCGATACCCTGCGCGGCGCCGGTCACGACCATGACCTTGCCTGCGAACCGTCCTGCGAAGATCACTGCAGCCTCCTCAGACGTGGTAGACGTCGATGACCTGATGAATGTAGTCGTCCTTGAGAACGATCTTCTTCTTCAGGATCTTCGGGACGTCTCCAGCCGTATCCAGCGTCAGGAAGGTGGTTCCGAAGAACTGCTGCGTCTGCTGGTAGCGGTGGCTGAGCGTGTGCCAGTTGTAGCGCAGGTCGATCGCACCTTCGCGCGTCTCCAGCACCTCGACATTGGCGATGAAGTGCGAGGTGCGCGCTTCAGGCGTGCTGGCCGACGAACGCTCGGTGTTCAGGCGGTAGACCCGGTCCTCGAGCCCTTTGCGGTTGCCGTAGTAGATCAGCGAGATCTCGGTCTGCGGGTTCGTGGTCAGCGCATCGTCGTCGGTCCACGCGGGCATCCAGTATTCGGCATCCTGCGAATAGCATTCCAGCCATTCGTCGAACTCGCGGTCGTCGAGCAGGCGCGCCTCGCGGTAGAGGAACGCGCAGATCTCGGCATAGGACAGCGCGGCGGCAGTGTTTTCCAGAACGAGGGTCATTCCGCAGCCTCCAGCATCGGTTCGGCGTCCTTCGCCATGCCGTCGAGCATGATCTGCGCCCAGAACTCGTGCTGGCGCACGAAGAGGCCCTCGTCCTCGCTACGCTCGCTGGAGAGCAGCGGGTTCATGCCCATCGCCTTCGCATTGGCGTCGGGGCCATGGATCCAGCGCGTAGCGCCACGGCTGAGATCGTTCCACAGTTCGCCTGCGCCTTCGTAGGCGGACTGGCAGCTGCGGAATTCCTCGAGGTCGTCAGGCGTACCCATGCCGGTGACGTTGAAGAAGTCCTCATACTGGCGGATGCGGTGGGCACGATCCTCTGCGTTCTCCCCCTTGGGCGCGTAGCAGTAGATCGTGACCTCGGTGGTATGGACGTCGATCGGACGCACCACGCGGATCTGGGTGGAGAACTGGTCCATCAGGAACACGTTGGGATAGAGCGCTAGATTGCGCGTCTGTTCGAGAATGAACTTCGCCTTGTCCTCGCCGAGCCGTGCGTCCAGCGCCGCCTTGTGGCTCCAGATCGGGCGCACTTCGGGGTTCAGCACCTGCGTCCAGAGCAGGATATGGCCATGCTCGAAGCCGTAGACGCCGCTTGCCGGAGCCTTCGACCAGCCGTTGGCATCGACTGCCTTGGTCCCGCCTTCGGCACGCCGGCCCATGGTGGACTGGTAGTTTTCGTGAACGGAGCTGACGTGGTAACCGTCGCAGCCGTTCTCCATCTGCATCTTCCAGTTGCCGTCGAAGGTGTAGGTGGAATTGCCGGTCAGCAGTTCCAGCCCCTCGGGCGCCTGGTCGACCATCTGGTCGATGATGACTTTCGCTTCGCCCAGATGCTCTTCCAGCGGGAGCACATCGTGGTTGAGTGAGGCGAAGATGAAGCCGCGATAGCTTTCGACGCGGGCGCGCGTCAGGTCGTGCGACCCTTCATGGTTGAAGCTGTCCGGATAGGCGCCGGTGCTGGCGTCCTTGGCGCGCATCAGCGAACCGTCGGTCTTGAAGCTCCAGCCGTGGAAGGGGCACACGAACAGCGGCTGGTTCCCTCGCTTGCGGCGGCACAGCTTGGCGCCGCGATGGGCACAGGCGTTGACGACGCAGTTGAGGCCGCCGTCCTTGGCACGGGTCAGGATCACCGGGGTGCGCCCGATCCAGGTCGTGAAGTAATCGTTCTTCTTCTCGACCTGGCTTTCGTGGGCAACGTAGACCCAGTTGCTCTCGAAGATATACTTCATCTCGAGTTCGAACAGCGCCGGGTCGGTGAAGACGTCGCGGCGGCAGCGGAACAGGCCGGTCTCGGGGTCGTCGACCACGGCGGTCGCAACGCGGCTCATCAGGTGTTCGTGCATGATCCTGTCTCCCGTGTTCTGGTTGTCAGACGGTTTCGGCTTCCGGAGCAGGCGTCGCTTCGGCGCGGGTGCGCGAGGAGAAGCCCTCGTCACCGGCGTCGTGGGCGCGCTGCAGTTGGAAGTCGAACTGGATGTAGGCGCTGTCACCCTGGCGACTGGGCACTGGCAGCAACCCTGCGCGGGTGCCGAAGGCGAAGTCGTCGGCCGCGAAGGGATCGTCGCCGAAGTTGATCTGCGTCGTCAGCGTGCGGTAGCCCGGCGCCTCGATGAAGAAGTGGACATGGGCCGGACGGTTGCCGTGGCGGCCCAGCGCCTGCATCAGCTTGTCGGTCGCGCCCTCGGGCGGCACCGAATAGCCGCTCGGCTGGTTCGAATGGAACGCATAGCGCCCGTCGTCGGCCAGCTTGATGCGGCGGCGGTTGTTGAACGGGGTCTGTTCGCCGGTCGGGTCGAAGTGCGAATACCAGCCCTTCGAGTTCGCGTGCCAGACGTGAACGATGGCGTCCTTGACCGCTTCGCCATCGGGGCCGGTCACGGTGCCTGTCATGTGCAGCACGGTGGTGCCCTCGTCGGGATCGACACTGAGGTTGGCGTTGCCTTCCACGAGCGGCGCACCGGCGACGTAGAGCGGGCCTTCGATGGTGCGCGGCGTGCCGCCGGTGAGGCCGGCCTCGGCGTCCTTGGCGTCCATGTAGAGGTCGAGGAAGTGCTCGAGGCCGGTGCCGGGGACGATCAGGCCGATCTCACCTGCGCTGTCCGACAGGTACTTCATCGCCAGCCAGAACTCGCTCTCGGAGACGTCATGCCTGACGATGAGTTCCATCACGCTTTCAGTAAGGTCGCGCACGATCGCCTTGAGGCGCGGGCTGCCGCCGCTCTCGTTCACGCCGGCGGCGCGGTCGAGCAACTGCTGGATCTCGGGGGTCTTTACGAAGCTGGTGTCCATTTCATTCTCTCCCGTAATTCTAGGCCCGTTATTCCGGGCGGTGGCGATCAGCGATCGTCGTCATGGATGGAGGAAGGGTGGCGGCACAGCGGCGTCACCTTCATGGTCATGAAGGGGTACAGCGGCAGTGCCATGAGCGTGTCGTGCAGCGCGGTGTTGCTCTCGACGTCGAAGATCGAGACGTTCGAGTACAAGCCGACCTTGCGCCAGATGTGGCGCCAGGTTCCCGCGGCCTGGAGCTTCTGGAAGTAGGCCTTTTCCTCGGCCTTGATCCGCGCCGCTTCGGCGGGATCGAAGCCCAGGGGAATGTTGACGTCCATTTCGACCATGAAAAGCACGGGGGTCAGGCTCCTGCGTTGACGGCGTGAAGGGCGGGCGCGGTCCGGTCGCGCCGGAAGAAGGCGAGCTTGTCCTCGTCGAGGCTGACGCCGAGGCCCGGCGCAGTCGGGACCGCCAGCGAGAAGTCGGCATAGGCCAGCGGCTCGGAAAGGATTTCCTCGGTCTGGAGCAACGGACCGAACAGTTCGGTGCCCCAGGCGAGTTCAGGCAGGGTCGCGAAGACATGGGCCGACGCAATGGTGCCGATCCCGCCTTCGAGCATGGTGCCGCCATACAGGCCGATACCCGCGGCCGTACCGATCGCGGCGACTTCGGCGGTGGCGAAAAGGCCGCCCGATTGGGCGATCTTGAGCGCGAAGACGCCCGCGGCATGGCTCGCAGCGATACGCAGCGCGGAGCGGGGGCCATGAAGCGCCTCGTCCGCCATCAGCGGCACCGCCTGCGTGGTGGACAGCCGGGCCATGCCAGCGACGTCGTCCCCGGCGATCGGCTGCTCGACGAGATCGCAGCCGACATCGGCCAGCATCGCCATGCCCAGCTTGGCCTGCGCCTCGCTCCAGTTCTGGTTGACGTCCACCCGCACACTGGCCCGGTCGCCGAGCGCCTTGCAGATGGCGCCGACATGGGCCACGTCGTCGCGCACGTCGCGCTTGCCGATCTTGAGCTTGAAGATGCGGTGGCGGCGCGCCTCCAGCATGGCCTCGCCCTCGGCGATGTCACGCGCGGTGTCGCCGCTGGCGAGCGTCCAGGCCACTGGCAGGCTGCCGCGCACCCGGCCTCCGCCGATCAGTTCGGACACCGGAACCCCGAGCCGCTTGCCTGCCAAGTCGAGCAGCGCCGTCTCCACCGCGCACTTGGCGAAGTGATTGCCGCGCACGCACTTGGCGACTTTGGCCATAGTCGCGCCGACTTGCGCGATATCGCAGGTTTCCAGCACCGGGACGATGTAGGTGTCGATCGCGGACTTGATGCTCTCGGGGCTCTCTTCGCCATAGCTGAGGCCGCCGATCGTGGTGCCCTCGCCCAGTCCCTCGACGCCGTCGGCGTCGATCAGCCGAACGATCACCATCGACTGCGCATGCATGGTAGCCATGGCCAGCACGTGAGGCCGGATCGTCGGCACATCGACGATGAAGGTATCAGCGCGGCTTAACATAGCCATTGCAGCGACTCTCCCATATGCTTAGCTTTCATGGGACAGATATGCCTGCGCGATACTTCTATCAAAGATCAATGCGGTCAACACTACATACCTGTTGGGTATATTGCAGCCCGAGCGATGCTAGAGGGAGGGTTTAGATCTCGTGATGGACATGCGCCTCCTGCGTTACTTCGTGGCGGTTGCGGACGAAGGTAACTTCAACCGGGCGGCAGAACGGCTGCACATCGCCCAGCCACCATTGTCGCGCGCGATCCAGCAGCTGGAGGCTCACGTCGGCGCCCCGCTGCTCGACCGGTCGAGCCGGCCGCTGCGGCTGACCGCGGTGGGACGGCTGCTCCATGCCCAGGCGCTGCAGATGCTCGCCCGCATGGAAGACGTGGAGACCATGGTGAAGGCGGCGGCGACCAGTCGGCGCCGGCGCCTGGTCATCGGCTTCGTCGCCTCCACCATATACGCGCGCCTGCCCGAACTGATCCGCGAATTCCGCAAGGTCGCCGAGAACGTCGAACTGGTCATGGTGGAAGCGACGACGCTCGACCAGATCGCCGCCCTCAAGGACGGGCGTATCGACGTCGGCTTCGGTCGTATCCGGTTCGAGGATCCGGCAGTACGGCGCATCATCCTGCGCGACGAAAGACTCATCGCCGCCTTCCCGACGGATCACCCGCTCGCGAACGGCGAGGAGCCGATCTCCCTGCGCGAACTCGCCGACGAACCGCAAATTCTCTACCCGCGCGCACCGCGCCCCAGCTATGCCGACCAGGTGATCTCGCTCTTCCGCGACCATTCCATCGAACCGCGCGTGGTCCACGAGGCGCGCGAACTGCAGATCGCCATCGGCCTCGTCGCGGCGCAGGAAGGCATGGCGATCGTCCCGGAATCGGTCCGCCGCGCCCGCAGCCACGACGTCGCCTTCCGCGAACTCGTGGAGCCTGCGACCTCGCCGATCATCATGAGCCACCGCCCCGGCGACCGCTCACCCGAACTGGCGCTCATGGCCGCCGTCATCGCGCGCAAGTATGCGCAATGGGGCTACGAAGTGCCCACCGCGCTGATAGAGGACCTCTGATGGTGCCGCTCTGTGCTGCGCAGCATGCAACCAGGTCCGCGCACAAAGCATACTCCTGTACCGTCGGATTTTCCGACGCGGGATGCTAAACCGGCCGCGCCACCATGCAGCGAGTACCAGAGTCATGAGCGAAACGCGTGAACCCGAGAACCGCCCCCAAGGCATTAGCGACTACACGGGGCCGGCCGGCGGCTGGGGCGCTCTGCGCGCAGTGGCGCGTACCGTTCGCGAGCAGATGAAGGCCAGCCCCGACACGCGCGCGCTCCTGCAAATGAACCAGCCCGACGGCTTCGACTGCCCCGGCTGCGCCTGGCCCGATCCCCGGCACACCTCCTCGTTCGAATTCTGCGAGAACGGCGCCAAGGCCGTTACTTGGGAAGCCACCGTCAAGCGCGTCGATCCCGACTTCTTCGCGCGCCACACCGCCACCGAACTGTGGTCCTGGAGCGATCACCAGTTGGAGGACGCGGGCCGCCTCACCGAACCGCTGCGCTACGATGCCGAGACCGACCACTATGTGCCCATCACATGGGACGAAGCCTTCGCCCGCGCGGGTGCATCGATGCAGGCCCTCGCCCACGCCGACCAGGCCGAGTTCTACTGCTCCGGCCGCGCCTCCAACGAGGCCGCGTTCCTCTACCAGCTCTTCGCGCGCGAGTTCGGGACCAACAACTTCCCCGACTGCTCGAACATGTGCCACGAGGCGACCAGCACCGGCCTGCCCAAGTCGATCGGCATCGGCAAGGGCACGGTGACGCTGGAGGATTTCGACCTCGCCGACGCGATCTTCTGCATCGGCCACAACCCCGGCACCAACCACCCGCGCATGCTCGGCACGCTGGCCGCCGCATCGAAGCGCGGCGTGCCCATCGTCGTCGCCAACCCGATGCGCGAGCGCGGACTCGAACGCTTCAAGTCGCCGCAGCATCCCACCGAAATGCTCTCGACCCATTCCACCCCGCTCGCCTCTGCCTACCATCAGGTCCGCATTGGCGGCGACATGGCGATGCTCAAGGGCATGATGAAACTGGTGGTTGAGGCCGACGCCCTAGACCACGCTTTCATCGCCGATCACACCGAAGGGCTGGACGCGCTCAGGGCCGATCTCGATGCCACCAGCTGGAACTGGATCGAGGTCGCCTCCGGCCTGACGCGCGATGCCATCGAAAGCATGGCGCAAGTTTACATGAAGGCGGAGCGGGTGATCGTCTGCTACGGCATGGGGATCACCCAGCACAAGCACGGCACCCAGAACGTGCAGGCGATCGCCAACCTGCTGCTACTGCGTGGGCAGTTCGGCAAGCCGGGCGCGGGCATCTGCCCCCTGCGCGGCCACAGCAACGTACAGGGCGACCGCACCGTCGGCATCACCGAACTGCCGACCGAGGACATGCTGCAGCGTCTCGACGACGCTTTCGGCATCGCCGCGCCCCGCCATCACGGCCACAATGCAGTCGAAGCCCTTGCCGCCATGCGCTCCGGACACTCGAAGGCGCTGATCTCGCTCGGCGGCAACCTCGCCGTCGCCATGCCCGATCCCGAGGCCTGCTTCGCCGCGGTGCGCGGGCTGGACCTTTCGGTCAATATCCTCACCAAGTTCAACCGCACTTGCCTGCTGACGGCGAAGGAGACTCTGGTGCTCCCCTGCCTCGGCCGCACCGAGTTGGACGTACAGCAGGCCGGGCCGCAGTGGGTGACGGTGGAGGACAGCATGTCGATGGTCCACGCCTCACGCGGGAAACTCAAGGCGCCCGGCCCCGACGTGCGCTCCGAGCCGGCGATCGTTGCCGGGCTGGCGCAGGCGGCGATGCCGCACACCCGCATCGACTGGGCCGCGCTCGTCGCCGACTACGACCGCATCCGCGACGGCATCGAGGCCGTTTATCCCGACTTTCGCGACTTCAACATTCGCGTGCGCGAGCCGGGTGGATTCCGCCTCACCATCGGCCCTGCGACCCGCACGTGGAAGACACCGACCGGCAAGGCGCAGTTCATCGCGCACCCCCACGCCGAGGAACAGGTCGAGCGCTCGCTGCTGCTCACCACGATCCGCAGCCATGACCAGTACAACACCACCATCTACAGCCTTGACGATCGCTATCGCGGCGTCACCGGCCGCCGCGACGTGATCTTCGCCAACGAAGTGGACCTTGCCATGCTGGGTCTGGCCGAGGGCGACAAGGTGGACGTCACCACCCCGGCCGGGCGCACATTGAAGGGCTTCACGCTGGTCCGCCATGCCATCGCGCGCGGCTCGCTGGCGGCTTACTATCCGGAGGCCAACTGCCTTGTGCCGCTGGACAACTATGACCCCGCGAGCGGCACCCCGGCCTACAAGTCGATCCCGGTCACCATCCGCGCTGCCGCCTGATCGCACGCATGAGAACGCCCCCGAGAGTGAGTGGTCTCTCCCGGGGGCGCAGGCCGCCGCGTCATCGGTGGGGGATGGAAGCGACGCGGCGGTGTTAGGCACGCCTTTCTGACGAAGGCTTATCTGCGGAACTTACTGGTCGCGGCTGGTGCTGGCACCGAGGCCGACCGAACCATTCGCACCGCTCTTCGAAGCCGAACCGCTGCCCGAGCCGTTCACGTTGGCGCTGCGCTTGCCCGCCTGCGCGTTGGCAGAACCATTACCCGAACCCGAGGCTGAGCTGTTCGCCGCGCTGGACGCCGCATCGCGGGCCTGGCTGCCGACCGCCTGCGCCTTCTCTGCCGCGGCCGAGCGGGCTGCCTGAGCCGTCCCGGTCGCGGTGCCCGCAACCTGCGAGGTCACGCCCGAAGTATCAGGCAGGCTGCCCGAACCGGCGAGATTGCCCGCACCCGAAGCCGAGCCGTTCGCGCCCGATCCCGTCAGTGAACCGGCGAGCGAGCCCGTGGCCGAACCCGTGCCGGTTGCCGAACCGCTACCCGCCGTCGAGCGGGCGGAGTCGACGAGGCCGCTGGCCTGCGAGCGGGCGCTATCGGCTGCACCGGTCACCGCCGAGGTATCCGGCGCCGAAACCGAGGGCTTGGTCACGGACTTCCTGGCGTGGCCGCTGGCATTGCCCGAGGCCCGCGACGAAACGCTGCGGCTGGCGCGCGAGGCGCTGATGTCGCCCGCACCGCCCATGGTCCCGTCGATCGAGCTGCCGACACCGCCGATGGTGCCGCCCAGCGAGCCGCCGAGGCCACCGCCGAGCGATCCGCCAAGGCCGCCACCGCCCAGCAGTTGGGCATTGGCCACGCCTGGCGCGGCGATCAGGGCAAGAGTTGCGATGGCGGTCGTAAGTGAGAGCTTGTTCATGGGATTTGCTCCTTCCTTGTTGTCGTTGGCCCCGTCCGGGGTGTCTGATGGAAGGAACGGATGGCCATTTCGCTTTCATCCATGGCCGATGAAATTATTTCAGATTTTTTCTAAAGGCCCGATCGGCAGATGTTGCACAACACGCCGCGTCCGGTTCGGCGCTGCCCCTTGATGGCTTCGGAATCCACGGCTTTCAGCGCCTCTGCGGCACTTCTGACGAGTGCCCGCCGCGCCGCGATACGCGACGCCACCAGCGGCGCAGCATAGGACGTTCCGCGCAGCGACTGACGGCCCTTGCCCGGCACCAGCGCCGACATGTCCGCTCCCGGCGCGGCATAATCGAGGTGCGAGGCACGCCCCGCCTCGATCAGCACGCGTCCCGATCCGTCCACGCCTGTCACCGCAATCACGCCGGGATAGGACGCCGGAAAGGCAGGCGGAGCAGCCGCGCCGTCATTGCCGACCGCCGCCACCACCGTCATCCCCTTGCTCTGCGCCGAAGCCACCGCCCGCGCCAGCAGCGGGTTGGACGGACCGACCAGACTGATCGACACCACCGGCACGCCCTGCACCTGCATCCACCCCAGCGCCCTTGCGATCGCCAGCGCATTGCCGCCCGCCGGGTCCGCGCCATAGACATCGGCGCCATAGATACGCGCAGTCCCCGCCCCCGTCAGAAGCGAGGCGATCGCGCTGGCATGGTCGCTTGTTTTCGGCGCTCCCGCCGCGAAGCCACGCTGCGAGGCAAGCCGCGTCGAACCACCGATGCCGCCGTCGATGACCCCGACAGTGCCGCCGCGTGGAAGCGCGCCGGATACCGCCTTGCCGTCCTGCGTGGGGGTGCCACCCGAAGGAAAATGCAACTGATCCGCGCTGATCTCCCGGCCAGGAAGGGTCTTTCGCAAGTCCTCCACCGATTTGGCCAGAGAGGCGCCTGACGGCACCTCGAGGCGCGCAAAGCGTACATCGAGCCCTTCCAGCGCACCTTGCTCGATCACATTGTACCCCTGCCGCCGGGCCGTATCGAGCGCCGCCTCGTCGGGGTCCAGCATCAGCACTTCGCCCCGCACGGCAGGCTGGTGCTGCTCGTCCCACTCGACCCGGTCGCCGTGATCGGCGACCAGCCGGGTGAGCCGCCGCACCCGCTCGTTCGCCAGCGCGCGCACGTCGCTCACGATCCGCCCGACGGGCTCTATCACCGGCCCGGCAATGTCGCCGAGCGTATCGCGCACCCGGCCCACGGTCCCGGGCAGGTCCATCGGCAGCCCACCACCGAGCTGCGCTTCGACCGGCACCGACGGCGCGGCGAGAAAGATGGCGGCAATCCCGGCCGAAAGAAGGGTGCGATTTCTCATCGATCCATCCGATAGCAAAAATTTCGTGGCATTCAGGGATGAAACGCGGCAGTCGGTCCGTTTCATCCTGCGGACAAGACATTTCGATGAACGCATCGACGAGCCAAGACCGTTTCTGCGAGGAACTCACCGCCCTGCTGCCGCGCCTGCGGCGCTTCGCGCGGGGCCTCGCCCGTGATGCGGCCGACGCCGACGACTTGTGCCAGCAGACGGTCGAGCGCGCGCTCAAGTCCCGCCAGTCGTGGCAGGACGGCACGCGGCTTGACGCTTGGGTTTACAGGATTATGCGCAACCAGTGGATCGATGAAGTACGGGCAAGGACGCGGCGCTCGCAGACCTTCACTCACGAGGAGGAAGGCGCCAACGTCGGCACACCCGGTGATCGCGATGCCGAGAACATGGTCGAACTGGGTAATGTCGGCCGCGCCCTCGCCCGTCTGCCCGACGACCAGCGCGAAGCGGTAGTGCTCGTGCTGGTCGAGGGCTTTGCCTACAAGGAAGCGGCCGAAATCATCGGCGTGCCGCAGGGCACGCTCACCTCGCGGCTCGGGCGTGGCCGCGAGGCATTGCTGCGCGAACTCGGAGAAATCGCATGACCGTGAGCGAGGAGGAATTCGCCGCCTACGCCGATGGCGAACTGTCCGGCGCCGACGGGCAGCGGGTGGCCGATGCGATTGCCGCCGACCCCACGCTTTCGTCGCGACTCCAGGAGCAGCAGCGCCTGCGTGCGCTACTGCGCGGCCACTTCGATCCCGTCGCTGAAGAGCCGGTGCCGGAAAGCCTGACCCTGATGATCGCAGCCGCTGCGGCAGAGGACGTCGAAGCGGAGATGATCGACGCCAAGTCGGACGAACCCGCCCGGATTCTCGATTTCACCGCCGCGCGCGCGCGCCGGGACAGGCAGACCCGCGCCGCCAGTTCGCGCCGCTTCACGCTGCCGCGCTGGTCCGGCATGGGAGCAGCGATCGCCGCCTCGCTCGTGCTGGGACTGTTCTTCGGAACGCGCATTGCAGATGACGGTGCCGGTGTGACTTCAAGCGGTGCGCTTGTGGCGACAGGCATGCTGGCCAGGGGCCTCGACGAAAAGCTCGCGTCCAGCGATGAAACCGGCAAGCTGCGGATTCTCACCAGCTTCCGGCGCAGTGACGGCGGTTATTGCCGCGTCTACGACGCCGGCGCCAGTTCGGGCATCGCCTGCAAGGACAGCGAAGGCTGGGTCCTGCGCCGGGCGATGACTAACGAGGCCACCACGCACGGCGAATACCGACAAGCCGGCTCGGCCGCGGGAGATCTCATGGCCGCGGCGCAAGCGATGGCCTCAGGCGATCCGCTTGACGCCGCGCAAGAACGGGCTGCGCGCGCAGCACGGTGGAGCAAATAGGGCTGCGCCAGACCGGCTGATCAGGTAGCCTGTGCCACCCGCAGCGGTGTTTCATCCATCGATGGCTCATCGGGCAATGGATCGAGCCTTAGCGACGATGGTGACGGCGGCATCCTGCGCCTGCTCAGCGCCTCACCTATGAAGCCCAGCGACCAGCCAGCATGCATCGTCATCGCGGCAATTCCGGAGCAGGCCGCACATCCCGATCGCGCGCGCATGCCGAGCAACGCCCCGCCGACGAGCGACACCGCCAACCAGCATGACATAGGTATTGCCAGCACCATCGCTCCGAACCCGAAAGGCGCCGCCGCAAATGCGCTCAGTGCAGTGGCGATTGCCGGCAGCACGCCGATCGGCAGCATCTGGCGCAACTTCAACGGTGCCGGATGTCGCTTGAGATTGCGCGCGCGACCCTTGCCGTAATTGCGATACTGCCTGAACAGGGCGCTCACGGAGGCACGAGGGTGGTAGACGATCGCAGCATCCGGCTCGAGCCAGATGCGGCCGCCCGCGGCGATAAGCCGGCGATCGAGTTCGGAATCCTCGTTAGCGGCAAAATCCTCGTCATATCCTCCCACCATCATGAACAGGACGAGGTCGAACAGGGCGTGGTGGCCATGTTCGACCCACTGCCCCCTTCCGACGTGGCGATGCACGGCGCCGCCTGTGCCCAGCACGGAGTTCTGCGCCGCAGCCGCCGCTTTCTGGAAGCATCCCGTCCCCCGTGTGGTCATCGGCACGACCACCGAGGTCGCCCGCATGCCCTGCGCCGAAAGCACGAGGCGTGGGACGAACTCTTCCGGGTATCGCGCATGTGCGTCGATCCGCACCAGCCAGCGACGTCCGGCGCCATAGCGGCGAGCCGCCAGGTTTACCGCCGCCCCCTGCATCCGTTTGGGATTTTCCAGCAGCACCAGATTATCGTGCCTGGAGGCGAGATTTCTGACGATCTCCCTGCTTCGATCGGTACTTCCGCCATCGGCCACCACGACCAGCGCACCGCCCACATTGCGCAGTAGCTTCGCCAGCAAGGCGGGCAGGTACGCTTCCTCGTTCAGGCAGGGTACGACGATGAGCATGTCGGCACCGTCGAAATCAGGCACGGACACGCCCTAAGATGGCCTCGGCTATGGCACGGCGCTCGGAAAGGGCCTGATGAAGCGCGCCATCCGGCAAGGCGGCAATGGCGAGCTGCATGCGCCATCGCTCATCGGCGGTCAGCCCCAGCAATCGATCGGGCAGTTCGCTGTCCGCATCGTCCAACAACAACCCGACATCACGGCGCGCCAGCCAGCGCCCGGTTTCGACGCTTTTCAAGGCGATGGGTATCGCGCCATGGGCCAGGCCTTCGTAGAGCCGGTTGGGCAACAACCATTCCGAATTCATCCCTTCCTCGAAATAGTCGATGGCCCAGACGAAATCGACACCGGTATAAAGGTCTGCCAGGTCTTCGGGGCGATAGGCTCCCAGGTATCGCATCCGTGGGATCTTCGACACTTCCGCTTCGAAATCGGGGAATTCGGCAGGACTGGCGATGCCGGCGATCACCACTTCCACGCGCCCTCTCGCCCGCTGTGCCAGTTGGGCAAGGTGCGTGAAGGTCCGGCGGCAGCGCAGCATTCCGAACCACCCGATGACAATGGGGGCGTCACTGGAGGATCTAGGCGAGGGAGGCACGCTGGACCGCGAGCGGGACACTTTGTTCTCCACCAGTATCACGCCTTCGGAGCGCCGTTGCCTTTTCGAAAAGTAGCGATCCGCGAACGCCGGTGAACTCACGATCACCAGGTCCGTGCGCGCCAGCAACCACCGCTCCAGCCACCTGAGCATACGGGATTTCCAGCCCCCGCCGAGCATCAGCCGATGGATGTCCAGGCACTCGTAGACCAGACGCTGCTCGCGCCGGCGCACACGCCACGCGAGCACGAGCATCTCAAGGTTTCGGGCGACGATCACCGAAGCTCCGTAGCAAAGCTCCCGAACCGCTGCCGGATCAAGAAGATGTCGCGCCACCGCCGCCGCACGCTGCATCAATCGCGCATCCATGGTGCGGCCCAGATCAACAGTGCGGCGCAGATCAAGCACCCGATGCGCGATGTCGGTGTCCATCACCGATGCGCGCCTGCGAAAGCCGCCAAGAGCCACCGCCAAACCCTCTCCCAAAAGCAGATCGACTCTCCGATGAACGGCGGTGTCGTCCATGTCATGCACGAGATACGCCACCGATGCCCTGACAGTTTGATCCAATTCCATCTGAAAACCCCGAAACTCCATCTCAAAATGGAGCGAAATTCTGTTTCCAGCGACGGGGCGTATCGGCATTATACCTAGGACGACCGCAACGCTTTACGGACGACATGCTTAGGCATTGCTGCATATGCCTCAATGTTTAGATGATCCTATTTGGAGCAACGCCTTGAGCAACAGGATTCATGGCGCCGCAGCGGATGAAATATCCGTCCGGGCAACCGCTCGACTATTTCCCGAGGCGTCTGAAATAGGCGCGCTTTTCTTCAGGCGCAGGTGGGCTTTCGCTTCGGCCTTCGTGATCACTCTGACGATCGCCGCAACCATACTGGCCTTGCTGCCCCGCACCTATACCGCCACAAGCACGCTTCTGCTGGAGCCGCGGCAGGCGGAACCGGTGAAGATCAACGACCGCGGCTTCGTGGCACCTGCGGATGACAACCTGATCGACACGGCGGTGCAAGTGGTCCGCTCGCTGGCATTGACACTGGACGTGGTGCGCCAACTGGGTCTCGCACGCACACGCGAGTTCGGCGGCAAGATCGATACCGCCGCATCCGCGGCAGAGCGCGAGCGCCGGACGGCCGAAATCCTTCTGGCGCAAAGTCATGTTCGGCGTGTTGGTGTGACATATCTCGTCGAGATTTCGGTCTCTTCCACCGACCCTGTGAACGCGGCAAGGATCGCCAACGCGCTGGCAGGGCGCTACATCCAACTCGACAGCACCAAGAAGCAACTGCGCAACAGCCAGTCCGCGCGCTACGTCGAAGGACAGGCAAGCACTCTGCAGCGCCAGGCGGTCGCCGATGATGCGGCGCTTCAGAACTACATGATCCGCAACAATCTCATGAGCGCGCAAGGCGCGACCATGGCCGAGCAGGAAGTCTCCGAACTCAATCGCCAGATCGCGGACTCGCAGGCGCAACTGGCCGAACAGCGCGGAAAGCTGAGCGCTGCTCAGACCCAGATCGCGCGCGGTGGAGGCGGGGCCGATACCGGCAGCGCGCTTGCGTCGGAAACGGTCAGGCAACTGCGGCAGCAGGAAGCGCAGGCCAGTGCCCGCCTGGCCCAACTGGATGCGCGTTATGGAGCGCTCCATCCCGACGTGGTCGAAGCTCGCGATGAACTTGCCGACGTACGCAGTCAACTCGGTGCCGAATTGACGCGCATCATCTCCGGCCTGCGCGGCGATGTGCAGATTGCGGAATCCCGGCTTGGTTCATTGCTCGCAAGTCGCGCACAGGCGAAAGGCTCGCTGGCCCAGAACAGTTCGGCACAAGTGGGCCGCCTGGAACTCGAGCGACGAGCCGAGGCAAGCAGGGCGATCTACAACGCCTACCTCACGCGTGAAAAAGAGACCGCGCAGGTCGGCGCGTTGCCCAACGCAGACGCGACGATCGCGTCTGTGGCACGTGTACCAGATACCCCTTCCTCACCCCGCTATCTTCTCGGTGCGCTTGCCGGGCTGGCAGCAGCAGCGATAGCTGCCTGCCTGACCATGGCGGTCGCGGAATATCTGGAAGATACGGTCGCGACCTGCGCCGACATCGAGACGGGCCTAGGCGCGGTCTATGCAGGAGCCATTCCGACCCTGTCCTCAGCAACTCGTGCAAAAGCGGAAAGCATCCTGCCTCAGGACTATGTGACAATGCGGCCGATGTCGCTGTTCACGGAAAGCCTTCGTAATCTTGCAACCTACCTTGGACTCACGATGTCGGACGGCACGGCCAAAGTCCTCACCATCACATCCGCTCTTCCCCGGGAGGGCAAGTCCACCACTTCGATGTGCCTGGCTCGAACCTTGGCCATCGGCAAGCAGCGTGTCGTGCTGGTGGACGCCGACGTACGCCATCACTCGACTTCCGACGCCCTGTTACCCGGCAGGAATGCCGAAGGGCTGTTCCGTGTTCTGGATGGTACGATCCGGATCGACGAAGCGCTGGTGCGCGAAGATCGTACCGGCTTGCATATCTTGCCAACCCTCGGCCAACGGAGCTCGGAAGACCAGATAACGGAAGATGCCATGGCGCGCCTGATCGCTGGCCTGAGGGAGGGTTTCGACATCATCATCATCGATTCTGCACCTGTTCTGGGCGTGGCCGAAACACGGATGGTATCCAGGCTATCGGACAAGACTCTGGTCATCGCACGCTGGCGCCGAACGCCGGAAAAAGCGGTGCGGACGACTCTTGACCTCCTCGCTCAAGGGGGCGGCAAGGTGGGAGGGGTTGCGCTCAGCCTGGTGAACATCAAGGAATTCGCCAGCGCGGGGCTCACCGACGCATTTGGCTACCACAAGAAATTCAAGGGCTACTATGTCGACTGAGGACACTGTAGCCCCCCAGCGCTTTGCTGCGCTGGACGCACTACGCGGCATCGCCGCGTTTTCGGTTTTGTTTTATCACTTACGTACTCTTGCGGCACTAGGGCGGCCGGCCGCAGCGGGCTCGCTGTTCGCAAGCGGCTATCTGGCAGTGGATTTTTTCTTTGTACTAAGCGGCTTCGTGATTGCCCATGCTTATGGAACCCGGCTTCGAGAAGGCATGGGATTGCGCGAGTTCTTGGTGATGCGTTTTGTACGCCTGCAACCCGTCATGGCGATCGGGACGCTCATCGGACTCTCGCTCGCATTGAGCCGGAGCCTGTTCAGTCCCGATCAAGGCCCCGGTCTGTTCGCCATCGTTACCGGATTACCAGCCAACCTGCTGATGCTGCCTAACGTGTTCGTTCCGTGGGGCATATTTCTTTTCAATCCGCCCGCATGGTCACTGTTCTACGAACTCGTGGCAAACGCGATATACGCGGCAAGGCTGACACGAACGCGGCGATCCTCTGCTCGCAAAACGGCGATCGGCTTGCTGTGCTGGATGGTACTGGGTCTCGCGGGGTTGCTCCTATCGGTAGTTATTTTCGGTGACCTTGATCATGGAGTGGTATTACAAGATTGGTTCGTTGCATTGTCGCGGGTATCGTTCTCGTTTTCTTTTGGCGTAGTGCTTGATGGCACCCGGAGGTACTGGGTTCCAAAGGTGCCATGCATTTCGACTCCTGTTCTCCTGATGATCTGTGTCTTAATTTTGATCCCTGATTTTGATGGGCGTGCGAGAGCGGCTTACGATCTGGCATTTGTAATGATTTTTTCACCATTACTTGTAATGCTTGGGGCAAAATCAATACCTTCGCCAGCCAACCGTGCAATTTTAGATTGGCTAGGAGCAGTATCTTACCCGATATACGCGCTACATGCGCCCATTAAGCACGTGATGGAGGCTATATCCAACTTCCAGTACACGCTTACACTTCCTTTATGCGCCTTATTTGTTGTTATATCAGCATCAATAATCACAAAAATTGATTCAATATCTCGAAATTATGCCAATAAATTTATAGATAAAAATTTGGAATTTCATTCGCATTCGAAATCACATTCTCTGAAACGTATGCAAAATATATGAATAATTTTATGCTATCCAGCGCGCAAACATCATTAGCATTTTTTCTGCACCCGAAAAAATTTTTTCTGGATTTTATCTCATTTTCCGGAAATTTCATCAATAAAGATAACTCTTACCGAAATCGTATGCCTTCAAAAGGCGATATTTTCTTCATAAGTCGGCAAAGGATCATCGGCCGCACGAACGGCAGCAGCGCGTATCTGCTGGATCTCGCTGACGCGGCCAAAGGTGCCGGGTTTACGCCTCACCTGTTGCAGCCGTCTCCAGATCTTATGGGACGATGGCCGGTCATGCGCTTACGGCCTGAAATGAGTGTGTTTCACTCGCATGAAATCCGCAGCGTGCTGAAATTGGGATCATGGGTCATATCACTCGATCCCGGCGTTTTTCGCGATGCCATTCTCGCCATCATGATCCGATGGTTTCGGCGTGCGGGACTGACCGCAACATGGCTGAAAGATCGACCACGCCCATATTCCATAGCGGCCGCGTGGCGAAATTCCGACCGGTCGTTCGTGATCAGGCACGCCAGAGCGCGCGCGGACCTTGTCATCGCCGACTATGCTTTTCAGGCGGAAGCTCTCGACCTCCTGCCCGACCTGCCCGGCGCAATCGTGATGCACGACTTGTTCCATCGCCGCAAAATCGCATCCGGCGGCCGCGATTCAGTATGTCACCTCGATCGCGATCAGGAAATTGCACTATTGCGCCGCGCCGACGCAGTCCTGGCGATCCAGGCCGACGAGGCCGGCTTCGTATCCGAACATGTGCCCGCGGCCAGATCGATACTGGCGCCAATGGCAGTCCGTCCCGTCGAGGCCGCGCAGCCAGGAGCGACCGGACGCCTCCTCTTCGTGGGAAGCAACACCGCGCCCAATGTCGTCTGTCTCGAATGGTTCTTCGAAAACGTCTGGCCAACCGTCCGATCAAGGTCTCCGGAGACAACGCTGGATGTCGTCGGATCGGTGGCCCTCGCCTTTCCTGGAAGAGCACCAGAAGGGGTCAGGTTCCACGGAATAATTGACGATCTTGCCTCGATCTACGCGGCGGCGGCAGTCGTGATCTCGCCGCTGACATTTGGGTCGGGACTGAAGATCAAGCTCGTCGAAGCGATGGCGCAAGGCAAGGCCGTGGTTGCTACCAGCGTGACTTTGCAAGGTGTGGAGCACGAATGCCGGCCCGTCATACGTGTTGCGGACGAAGCGCAAGCATTCGCCGAAGCGGTATTGTCGCTTGAGGATGAACAACACCGTCTGGCTCTGGGCACCGCTGCATTATCGGCGGCCAGAACGCACTTTTCTCCACAAGTCTGCCATGCCGCGTTCATCGCGTGGCTGGAGGACAATCGCCCCGACCTGGACGCCGATCCAAAAGTCCGAAACCGATCATGAACAGAATTTCGCCTGACGTCGCGAAGCCGCTGTTCTGGTCCACGGCTTCAAGCCTCGGGACGCAAGCGTTGTCGTTCCTGACCTTTGCCATTTTGGCACGTTTGCTGGGAGCACCTGCATTCGGGCTTGTCGCGATGGCGGCCCTCGTCATCGACTTGTTGCTGACGCTCAGCACCATCGGCATGAATGAAGCAGTGGTTCAGCGCCGCTCACTTACCGAAGAAGACGCCGACACCGCGTTCTGGGCCAACCTGGCATGCGGACTTCTATGCTGCGTCGTTACTGTCGCCGCCGCCCCGCTGCTCGCACGATTATTCGACCAGCCCGAACTCGCCCCCATCGTCGCTGCGCTCGCATCGATCTTCGCGATCACCCCGCTCGGAACCATACACACCGCGCGCCTGCAGCGTGAACTGCGCTTCCGCTCCGTGGCTGCAAGAAGCCTTGCCGCTTCTTTGGCGGGCGCGCTGGTCGGGTTGCCCCTTGCCTTGGCCGGATTTGGCGCGTGGGCTCTTGTCGGACAACGGATCGGTGCTTCTGCCGCCATGGCTGTCAGTGCGTGGATAAGTACCGGCTGGATGCCAAGGCCGAGGTTTAAATGCGCCGCCTGCCGCGATATGATGCGCTTCGGGGTTCATCTGGGCATCGCCGGCACGCTCAACCAGATCAACATCCGCAGCGCCGAGGTCATATCCGGCATTCTCGTCGGCCCGGCGGCCGTTGCATTCATTCGGGCCGGATCACGCATCGTCGAGGTGTTGAACCAGGTTACTTATGCGCCGTTCCAGCAGATCGCCCTGCCCGTTCTGGCGCGAACGGCACACGATCTTCAGGCCATGCGAACGACGTATCTGCGCATGAGCCGGTTGTCGGCGTTCGTCATGTTCCCCGCCTTCTTCGGCACGCTGGCTCTGTCACGTCAGGTCGTGGACCTTGTCTTCGGTCCGGGATGGGAACCCGTGGCCGACGCGATCCGGATTTTCGCGTGCGCCGTAGTTCCTTCGCAGATGAACACCCTTGTCGTGGCGGCCATCGCCTCGGCAGGAGAATCCCGGACCGTTCTGGCATGGACCTCCACGCAGATCGTGCTTGGTCTGGCGGCCGCGGCAGCGGTCCACGACTGGGGGTGGCAGGCCATGTTGATGACGGGAGTGGTTCGTGGCTATCTCGTTCTGCCTTATGGCCTCTATTTGCTGCGCAAACGCCTGGAAATTCCGTTTCGCGACGTTTTCGCAAGCCTTAGGCCCGCGCTGACCAGCAGCGCACTCATGGTTGTGCTGATACTTGCATGTGTGCGGACGAGCGAAGCGTCCATATCGCCACTGGGGATCATAGCCTTCGCATTGCCCTCAGGGGTCGTGACCTATGTCGGTTCATACATATGGCAGGACCCTGCCATTCTTGTCCAAGCGCGGGACATGCTTCGCAGCAGGTTGTGCAGGAACGCGCCGCGCTGACCTTTTATCGACCGATCGCAGCGCCGTCGGCTCGGCGTGCCGGACCAACCCGCGAACATACGGCGGGAGGGATTGCGGCGGATTTATCTCGCCAGGTCCCGATCGGCTTTGGGTCTTGCTCCGTCCCCACCTTTGGCGATCAATGCCGCACCATCGCGCCACCATCCACCCACAGGCCATGGCCGGAAACGAACCGCGCGTCCTCGCTGCACAGGAAGGCCACGACATCGGCGATGTCCCCGGCTTGCCCGAGGCGGCGCAGCGGGGCCTTGCCTTCCCAGAAGGTACGGTATTCCGGCATCTGATCAAAAGCGGGAGCCGTCATCGGCGTGTCGATGGCGCCGGGCTGGACGCACGTGGCGGTGACGCCGAAAGGCCCCAGCTCCGCTGCGACGGACTTGGTGAAGCCCAGCACTGCGTGCTTGGATGCCGAATAGGCACACAGGCCCTCATCCCCATATGTCGAGGTGGTCGAGCCGATCGTGACGATGCGCCCTGCCCCGTGTGCTTTCAGGTGCGGAGTAGCCTCGCGCACCAGACGGAACACGGCGACGAGGTTCACGTCGAGCACGCGCTGGAAGTACGCGTCGTCATGCCCCTCCAGAGGATGGAAGGCGCTGATCCCGGCGCAGGGGACAACCGTATCCAGCCCGCCCATCCGCTCTATCGCGGCGGCGACCAGCCGCGCATTGGCATCCGCTTCGGTAAGGTCCGCGATGAAGTCCACCTCGCCCTGGATGTCGGCGGTGAAGACTTGCGCCCCGTCCGCCGCCAGCCGCGCGGCGACGGCCGCACCGATGCCCGAGCCTGCTCCGGTAACGATGGCCCTGCGGCCCGCCAGCCTGCCCGCGCTCATGCGATCTTCAACACCAGTTTGCCGGTATTCGCGCCGGAGAACAGCCGCATGAAGGCCGGGTAGGCGTTCTCGAGCCCTTCCTGCACGTCCTCGTCGGCGCGCAGTTTTCCTTCTGCCAACCATTGCGCCATCTGCGCGCCGCCTTCAGCGAAGCGGTGCGCGTAGTCGGCGATCAGGAACCCGTGGATCGTCGCGCGCCGGGCCAGGATCTGCCACAAGTTGCGCAGGCCCAGCTTTTCGGGCGTGTTGTATTCGGCGATGAGGCCGCACAGGACGATCCGGGCGTGATGCGCAAGGGTGAAGACTTCCGCCTCCAGCACCGGGCCGCCGACGTTCTCGAACACCACGTTGACGCCGTCGGGAGCGGCCGCCGCGATCTCGGAGACGAGGCTCGCGTGGTCCTTGCCCTTATAGTCGATGGCGGCGTCGAAGCCGTAGTCGTCGATCAGGCGGCGGCACTTTTCCGCACCACCTGCGATGCCGACCACGCGGCAGCCCATGATCCTGCCGATCTGGCCGACGGCCGAGCCTACGGCGCCTGCCGCGCCCGAGACCAGCAGAGTCTCACCCGGCCGGGGCTTTGCCACTTCCGTCAGCCCAAAGTAGGCCGTGAGCCCGACCGCGCCGAGTGCGGACAGGAAGTTCGACGGCGACGCCACGGCCTCTACATCGATCGGCATCGTGAAGCCGCCGGGCATGGCGACGGAGTAGTCCTCCAGTGCGTTGAGCCCCATGACCCATTGGCCGACCGCGAAGTCCGGGTTGTCCGAGGCATGGACCACGCCCACCGTCGTTGCGCGCACCGGATCGCCGAGCGGGATCGGCGGCATGTAGCTTTCCGTATCGTCCATCCATCCGCGCTGGGCCGGATCGAGAGAGGCGTAATGGTTGCGCACCACGATACCGCCGGGCGGCGGCGCGGGGACAGGTTCGGTCACCAGCATGAAGTCTTCGGGAACGGGTTCCCCTTCCGGCCTGCGCGCAAGCAGGAATCGCCGGTTCTCGGCCATGGCATCGATCTCCTCTATTTATGCGAGTGGTCCGATTTCGGACGCAAACCTGCACCTGTGCAAATCGACAGGTAGGGCGCGAAACGATCCGATGCATAGTGACCACCGGAAGACGGCCTCACAGAATCGCGGCCGCACCGGGAGGATAAACTGATGGCATCCGCACATGTTCGCGGAGCGCGGAACACCGCGCTCATCAAGCTCGCACTCGCATCCAGCGCACTGACCTGTATTTCGGCACCCGCCTTCGCGCAGGACGCCGCCCCGCAGGCGGCCGACACCGCCGTGGTCGATCCGAACGAGATCATCGTCTCGGCCCGCCGCCGCTCGGAAACGCTGCAGGAAACCCCGATCGCGATCACCGCCGTCAGCGCGGCGATGCTTGAGAACAAGGCCTCGGCCAACATCGGCGACCTGCAGGGCGCCGCGCCGGGCCTGCTCATCACCCAGCAGAATTCAGGCGCGCAGGCGGCCAACATCTCGATCCGCGGCCTGACTTATGCCGACATCGAGAAGTCGCAGACCCCGACCGTCGGCGTCGTGGTGGACGGGGTGACGATCGGCACCAACACCGGCCAGTTGCAGGACGCCTTCGACATCGCCCAGATCGAAGTGCTGCGCGGGCCGCAGGGCACGCTGTTCGGCGCCAACACCATCGGCGGCGTCATCAACATCACCCGCACCAAGCCCACCATGGAGCCCGGCGGCAAGGCCGAATTCACCTACGGCCGCTGGAACACCTGGGCCGGCAAGGCCATCGTCAACTATGGCGACGGCGAGACCTGGGGCATCAAGGGCTGGTACTTCCACAACGAGTCCGACGGCTTCTACCGCAATGCCATCCGCAACACCCGCGCGGGCGGCAGCAAGGCCGACAGCTACGGCGCCAGCCTGCTGTTCGAGCCTGCCGGATCGGGCTTCGACGCCCAGCTTTCGGTCGAGAACGTGGTGCAGAGCTTCGAGCCGGTGGTCAGCAACCTGACCAACAGCACCGAACTGTTCTGCGGGTTGATCCCCGCCAACGAATGCGGCCGCAACAACACTACCGACCTCTATACGGTGTTCACCCTGCCCGCCAAGAGCACCTACAAGGCGCCCAACGCCACGCTGCAGATGAACTATGATCTGGGCGGCATCAAGCTCAGCTCGATCACCGGCTGGCGGCACAGCAAGGAAGCGCAGACCCAGGACTTCGACGGGTCGTCGAGCGATCTCTACTACGTCGATCGCCGCCAGAAGTACACGCAGTGGAGCCAGGAACTGCGCGCTGCAGGCAACCTGTTCACCGGGTTCGACTACGTTGTCGGCGGGTACTACTTCCATTCGAAGTACAGCCTGACGCAGTGGACGCGCTTCTTCGGCTTCGATCCGAGCATTCCGCCGATGGAGTTCGATACCAACGCCCAGACCAACGTCGGCAAGACCACCAGCTACGCCTTCTTCGGCGACTTCAACTGGGCCTTCGCCGACAAGTGGCGCCTGTCCTTCGGCGGTCGCTGGAGCCATGACAACAAGAAGCTGACCAACAGCTTCGCCACGGCGGGCCTGATCGGTTCCGGGGACGCGAACTTCACCAAGTTCACGCCCAAGGTCGGCATCGACTATCGCCCCAGCAGCGACGTGATGCTCTATGCCAGCTGGTCGCGCGGCTATCGTTCGGGTGGCTTCAGCCCCCGCGCGGCCACCGCCGCCACCGCGAGCACCCCGTTCCAGCCCGAGACCGTGGACGCCTACGAAGTGGGCGCCAAGCTCTCGGCGTTCGATCGCAAGCTGGAATTCAACGTTGCGGGCTACGTGTCCGACTACAAGGACATGCAGCAGAACCTGACGGTTCCCGGCGGCCCGCTCGGCAACCAGACGATCACCGGCAACGTGCCGGGCGGCGCGATCATCAAGGGCATCGAGGCCGACGCCACCCTGCGCATCACCCCGCAGTTCAAGATCACCGCCTCGACTGCCTACATGAAGTCGCACTTCCGCAACTTCGTGACCTGCGGCGCCTATGCGGGGGGCACGGCGGCGGCCAACAGCTGCGGCGCCGGACTGGTTCCGTTCAACTACTCCGCCAACCGCCTGATCTATGCGCCCAAGTTCACCGGCTCGGTCAATGCCGACTACGAGATCCCGACCAGCTTCGGCAAGGTCGTCGCCACCGCCGGGTGGCGTCACATCAGCCCTTATGACGAGCAGATCTCGCAACAATCCCTGACGCCGACGCTCGACGGCAGCGGCGACGTGACCGGCGTGACGGTCAATGGCAACGATGCCCGCGTGCGTACCACCACGCAGGACCTCGTCGATGCCAGCCTGACCTTCAACTTCGATGTCGGCGACAAGGAAGCCTACTTCCGCGTCTTCGGCCGCAACCTCGCCAACGAGAAGACCACGACGCACGCGTTCACCGTGGCCGGGTTGTTCTCGTTCGGCATGGCACTGGAACCGCGCACGTACGGAGCCACCGTCGGCGTGAAATTCTGACCTGTTACCCCAGCGGGGGAAATGGGGTGTCCGGCGTCAGTCCCTTGGGGGCGGCGCCGGGCACCCTTCACTTTGAAGAAGGAGTACATGAAATGGGCCGTCTCGAAGGCAAGATCACTCTGGTAACCGGCGCGGGCAACGCCCGGGGCCTCGGCGCCGCCACCGCGCAGCGCTTCGCGGAGGAAGGTGCCTTCGTCTACGTCACCGATCTCAGGCTGGAAGACGCCGAAGGCGTCGCCGCGTCGATCCGTGAGGCAGGCGGCCAGGCCGAGGCACTGGCACAGGACGTGACCAGCGAAGCCTCGTGGGATGACACCATCTCTGCGATCGAGCAGGGCCACGGGCGTCTCGACGTGCTGGTGAACAACGCAGGGATCGCCATTCTCAAGCCGCTGCAGGAACTCTCCCTCGCCGACTGGGAGAAGCAGAACAAGGTCAACCTCGACAGCGTGTTCCTCGGCACCCAGCGCGCGGTGGCGCTGATGCGCAAGGTCGGCCACGGCGGCTCGATCGTGAACCTTTCCTCGATCGGCGGGCTGGTCGGCGTGCCGATGTGCGGAGCCTACGGCGCGGCCAAGGGCGGTGTGCGCCTGTTCTCCAAGGTCGTGGCGCTGGAATGCGCTGCCGAGGGCATCCGCTGCAACTCGGTCCATCCCGGCATGATCGAGACCGCCATGCAGGACGTCGCCCGCCAGGATAACCCCGAGGGCTTCAAGGAGATTGTCTCCGGCATTCCGATGAAGCGCATGGGCAGCCCCGTCGACATCGCCAACATGAACCTGTTCCTCGCCAGCGACGAGGCGAACTACGTCACCGGTTGCGAATTCACCGTGGACGGCGGCGTGACCGCGATGTGATCGCTCCTGATCCTCCCTGTCGCGCAGCGATGGGGAGGATTGCGGCACTTGCAGTCCGCGCTGCCCCGTTCTACCGCCGCCGGATGGCCAAAGCAGACCGTCTCGAACGCCTCGACACCCGCCGCGCCGACCTCGAGGTCGATTACCGCGAGGCGCTGATCGCCGCGCTCAAGGTCTGTGCGGCAGGCAAGTGGGGCCTGTTCGACCACAATGCCGACCGCGCTGCACGCGCAGCCGTAGCTCCGACGATCGCCGAACTGACCGAACTCGCCGAAGAGATCGACACCGCGCGCGAACAGCTGTTCATGGAGCCTTTCGAACTCCACCAGGAATTCCTGCGCCAGCGCGGCCCGGTGGACTCGCAGGCCGTGGGCGAGCCCAAGCAGGCCCGCGCCTGGCTGGATCGGCTCACCGCGAACGACTGAACGCTCACGCGACCCAGCGGATCGCGTTCTCCACCAGCCGCCGGTAATTCACATCGTCGTAAGCCGATGGCCCGTCACCCGGCTGGAGGTAGACCAGCCTGCTGCGTCCCACCTCACGCGTCCAGCCGATCAGATCGCTGCCCGGCGGATGGTCCCAGTCCTCGCGGTCGTACATGCGTCCCCGGACCGCCAGTTCGGCGGAGAAGAACTGCTCGCGCGTGAAGGGAATGTCTGCCCGCAGCAAAGGTGTCACATCCTCTGCGAAGATCTCCGCAAGGTAGGTCTCGTCGGTCAACGTGAAGCGCGGTGGCAGGCCGGCCGTCACCGGGTGCTCCGCCAGAACCACCGCATCGTATGTTACGCCGTGCGCATAGCCGCTATCGAGCACCGGTCGTCCGCGCACCGTGCCCGGATGGTAGAGGAACCGCCCGCCCAGCCATTCGTGATATTCGTCCCAAGTCGGCCAGCCCGCCAGCGCGTGGTGCAGCGCGACGACGCCCTTGCCCTCCTCCAGCAACGCGCGAAAGCCGTCAGCCAGTCCCGGTGGCGGATCAAGATGCAGCGGCGCTCCCACCTCTACCTCGAAATCGAGGCCCGGCATATCGTAGAGCACCAGCGCATCGAAGCCGCGCATCCCGTCAGTGTTCATAAGCTTGGCCGCTGCGGGCTGGTCCACCATCGTCGCGCTGATACCCTCCATCGACTGGAACAGCGCATCAAAGGCAGTACGATCGAACGGATGCCCGCGTACGGCGACCAGGCACTGGATCGGAGCGCGATGACGGATCGTCGGCATCAGAGCTTCACGACCACCTTGCCGATGTTCTTGCCGGTCAGCATCCGTTCGTAAGCGGTGAGGACATTCTCCAGCCCGGCGGTCTCGTCGAAGCGCACCGCCAGTTTCCCGGCATCGAGCCATTCGCGCAGTTGCGGCATGAATTCGGCGCCGCGATGGAGGAAGTCGGGGATGAAGAAGCCCTCGATCCGCAGGCGCCGCATCAGCACCTGATCGAACTTCGCCGGTCCCGGCATCGGCGCATCGGTGTCGTAGCCCGCGACCATTCCGCACACTGCGACGCGCCCGTAATGCGCCATGTTGCCGAGCACCGCGTCGAGGATCGGCCCGCCCACGTTGTCGAAGAAGGCGTTCACCCCGCCCGGCACTTCGGCCAATCGCGCGTCGACGTCCTCATTGCGGTAGTCGATCGCCATGTCGACACCGACCTCTTCGGTCAGGTAGCGGCACTTGTCCGCCCCGCCCGCAATACCGACGACTTTCGCCCCGAGGTTCCGGCCGACCTGACAGGCGAGGCTTCCCGTAGCTCCGGCCGCCGCCGAGACGACCAGCCACTCACCCGGCTTCACCGACGCGACTTCCTTGACGCCGACATAGGCCGTCCAGGCATTCATGCCGAGCGCGCCGAAATGCTGGCGCGGATCGGCGACCGTCTCGTCCACCACTTCCAGCCCGGTCAGCGCCGGGACCACGGTGGCGACGTCCGCCCACTGCCCGAAGCCGCGCACCAGCGCGCCGACCGGATAGCCCGCGTCCGCACTCTCGATCACGCGGCCGAGCACGAGGCCGACCATCTTCGATCCCAGCGGCAGCGGCGGCTGATAGCCGTCGGTGCGCGGGCTCATCCACATGCGCGTGCCCGCGTCCATCGAAAGCCACTCGGTGGCAATACGCACTTCGCCATCGGCCAGCGGCGCGCAGTCTTCTTCCTGCAAGCTCAGGAAACGGGCGAAATCGGTATTTCCTTCGGGGTGGCGATCCAGTCGCCAGAAACGGCAGCGCGTCAATTCAGGTCTCCTCTGCCCGACCCTCGCGCGCAGCCCCGCCGAGGCCACCTGTCCAAACTGATAGGGCTATCCGTTTGCACAGGACGCCCCCCAACCGCGACGGGTCTAACCAGCAGCCAAGAACGATTACAAAACGGGAGGTTTCTGAAATGCGAGTCCCCAAATCCGTCCTGCTCGTCTCCACGGCGCTGACGATGGTGGCGTCTCCGGCCATGGCCCAGGATACGTCTGCAGAGGCACCGGCTGCCGCTCCTCAGGATGACGCGGCCCAGCAGAAGGGCGGCCTCAACGAGATCATCGTCACCGCGCGCAAGCGGCAGGAATCCGTGCAGGACGTGCCCGTTGCCGTCACCGCCATCTCCGCCGAGCAGATCGCCACGCGCGATGTCACCAGCGTCGAGAAGATCACCGCGATCGCCCCGCAGTTCAGCGTCGGCCGCGCCTCGAACGGTTCGGGCGCGCAGCTCACCTTGCGCGGCATCGGTTCGTCCTCGACCTCGATCGGCATCGAGCAGTCGGTCGCGGTCGTCGTCGATGGCGCCTATTATGGGCAGGGCCGCGTCATCAACGAAGGCTTCTTCGACCTCGCCCGCGTCGAGGTCCTGAAAGGCCCGCAGGCGCTGTTCTTCGGCAAGAATGCGACGGCAGGCGTGATCTCGATCACCACTGCCGACCCGACCGACAAGTTCGAGGGCATGGTCAAGGGCGGCTACGAGATCAAGAGCCAGCAGTACCGCCTGGAAGGCTACCTTTCCGGCCCGATCAGCGACACCCTCGGCTTCCGTCTGGCCGCGCGCTATACCAAGATGGACGGCGGCTATTATCGCAACGTCGCCGATCCCATCAACTACACCGAGATCGACTCCGCCAGCATCCTCGCAGGCGGCACCGGCGATGCGACCACCCATGTCGCCCAGCCTGCCGCACGCAAGGCGCCGGGCGAAGAGGAATTCCTCACCCGCGCCACCCTGAAGTGGGAACCGACCGACCGCTTCACCGCCACCCTCAAGGGCAGCTTCGACCAGAGCACGGTCAACAACTCCTCGTGGAACTACGTGGCCTACCGGTGCGGCGACGGCGATACCTCGCAGCTCAACGGCTATGCCTGCGGCAAGGACTTCGTCACCCACCAGAACAACATGCCCGCCGACATCGCCGCGACCTATCCCTACGCGAAGAAGGACGGCTCGCTCTACAACAAGTACCGTTCGGCGGGCGGCACGCTTAACCTGACGTACGATGCGGACCAGCTGCAGCTGTCTTCCGTCACCAACTACCAGTGGAACAACAACCGCTGGGCTTGCGCCTGCGACTTCCAGTCGGGCGGCAGCGAGAACGGCATCGGCCCGACCTGGGCGACCGAGAACTCCTCGTGGAAGGCGTTCAGCCAGGAACTGCGCGCGCTGACCCAGTTCGACGGGCCGTTCAACATGATGGTCGGCATGCTCTACCAGAAGACGCGGCGTGACTTCGACCAGTTCGTGCTGACTGGCGGCGTCTCCAATTCGGATGCGCCCGAGGGCTACGAATACGTCACCACCGCGAAGAGCAGCTTCACCAAGGGCGAGACGATGGCCGTCTTCGGCCAGATGACCTACAAGATCCTGCCCGACCTCGAACTCGCGGGCGGCGTGCGCTACACTGACGAGACGAAGAACAGCTTCTTCACGCAGCCTTACAACAACCCGCTGGTCCTCGGCATCTTCCGCGATCAGAACGACCCCGACGGCCTTGGCGTCGTGACCGCGCGCCAGCACTTCACCAACTGGTCGCCGGAAGCCACGCTGACCTGGAAGCCGACGCCCGACCTCATGGTCTACGGCGCCTACAAGACCGCCTACAAGTCCGGCGGCTTCTCCAACGGCGGCATCAACTCGAAGTTCTCGAGCGATCCCACCGCCGACCTCACCTTCGATCCGGAGAAGGCGGAAGGCTTCGAAATTGGCTTCAAGTCCACCCTGCTCGATCGCCAGCTGCGCTTCAACGTCACGGCGTTCACCTACAAGTACCGCAACCTGCAGGTGGACTTCTTCAACTCGCCGATCTTCGCATTCCAGACCCTTACCGCCGACGCGCGCACCAAGGGCATCGAGGCCGAGTTCGAGTTCGCGCCCAACGGCATCGCCGGGCTCGATATCCATGGCTCGATCAACTACGACAAGGCGACCTACACCGACTTCCCGCTGGCACCGTGCTATGCAGGCCAGACCCCGGCGGAAGGCTGCAACCTGTCGGGCAACAGCCGCCAGAGCCTGACCGGCGCACCGCTTTCGGTGGCCCCGCGCTGGACCGGCAACCTCGGCATCGGCTACGAAGTCTCGATCGGATCGGCCAACAAGCTGGGCTTCAACGTCGATAGCAAGTACTCGGCCAGCTATCTCGCTTCCGGCTTCGGCAACCCGCTGTCGCGCCAGAGCAAGTACGTGACGCTCGATGCCGGCGTGCGCTTCGGCGCCGAGGACGACAACTGGCAGATCGCCCTGATCGGCAAGAACCTGACCAACCGTTTTTACGTCACCGGCGTGGTCGATGGCCCCTCGACCGGCGGCGGCACCGGCACTGCGGCGGGCGTGAAGGCCGACCAGCTGGGCTTCGGCACCCTGCCTCGTACGGTCATGGTGGAAGTGACCAAGCGGTTCTGAACCAGGCGAGCGAGGTGGCGCAGCCACCTCGCTCATCCACTTGCAATGCGATGAAACAGGACTGGACAAGCGGCGCACCGGTCCGACAAGAGAGGCGGCATGAAGACCGCGACGTTTCTGGCCGCCCTCTGCGGCGCTACCCTGATTTCCACCCCTGCCCATGCAGCCCCGAAGTGGGCGGGCGCATGGGGCTATGCCCCCGCCGACAGCGGCGCGAACGAACCCGAGCAGCCCGCCGGGACCTATCGCTACCGCGTGCGGCTGACGCAGGCGGGCGACGCGATGCAGCTCACTTTCAGCAATGCCGAAGGTGACAAGCCGCTCGCCATAGGCGCGGTGACGATCGCCAGCCCTTCCGGGCCGGTGGGCACGGAAATCGGGACCAACCCGGTGCATCCGATCCGGTTCTCCGGGCTCCCCGCCGTGGCACTGTCCAAAGGCGGGACGGTGATCAGCGACCCGATCCTCGCGCCGTTCCACAATGCGCAGGACGTGATCGTCAGCGTAACGTTCTCCACCCCGTCGCGGCCCGGGCGCACCAATCTCGGCATGGAGATGGCCTTCGCGCCCGCGACGCCGGGGGCGACCTTCACCCCGATCAAGGTACGGCCCTATCTCTCGCTGGTATCGGTGCGTTCTGCGCAGACACCCTGCACCGTGGTCGCATTCGGGGATTCGATCACCGACGGGTTTCTCGGCCTGTCACCCCAGACGCGCGGATGGCCGGGGCGCCTGGCCGAGCGCCTCGCCGCCCTTCCCGCCGTCCAGCGCTGCGGTGTCGTCAACATGGGGATCAGCGGCAACCGGGTGCTGAAAGCGGGCCGCGCGACGTCCGCACTCGACCGCTTCTGGCGCGACGTGGCGAGCGTGCCGAACGTCACTCACGTGATCTTCCTCGAAGGCATCAACGACATCGGCGCAGGGACGGAAACCGGCCCCGATGCGGTGACGGCGGAGCAGTTGCTCTACGGCTACCGCCAATTCGTCGAGCGTGCGCATGCACTGGGGATCAAGGTGATCGGCGGCACGATGACGCCCGCTCTGCGCGCCGGGTACATGTCGCCGGTGAAGGAGCGGGTGCGCCAGTCGGTCAACGCCGCGATCCGCAGCGGCAAGGTCTTCGACGGGATCGTGGATTTCGAGGCTGCGGTACGCAACCCCGCCGCGCCCGCCGACCTGCGGCCCGAATTCGATCCGGGCGACCACCTCCACCCCAACGACGCCGGGCTGAAGGCGATGGGCGACGCCATCGATCTCGCCACGCTGAGGCGCCTGCCCTGACAGGCGCTCATGCGCGGCGCGGTTACGCCTTGGCGGCGATCATGATGATCTCGACCTTGTAGCCGGGCTCGAACAGCTTCGCCTCGCCGGTCGCGCGGGCGGGTGCGGGGTGCCCGGCGATCCATGCGTCCCAGGCCGCGTTCATTTCCGCGAAGTCGGCCATGTCGGCGAGCCAGATCGTGGCCGAGAGCAAGTGGTCGCGGTCGCTACCGGTCCGGGCGAGCAAGGCATCGATCTCGGCGAGCGCAACGCGGGTCTGCTCGGCGACGCTCTCACCCGGATTGCCGATCTGGCCGGCGAGGTAGATGGTGTCGCCATGGACCACCGCTTCGCTCATGCGAGTGCCCTGATCGATGCGGGTTATGGTCATGCGTGGTCGTTCCCTGTCGGTCTATGTCGGTTTATGTGCCGCTCAGTAGCGACTGATGGCGAGATCGGAAGCCTCTATCGCGGGACGACGACCGCCGATGAGGTCGGTGATGACATGCGCCGAACCGCAGGCCATCGTCCAGCCCAGCGTGCCGTGTCCAGTGTTGAGGAACAGGTTGGAAACGCGCGTCGGTCCGATCACCGGGGTGCTGTCAGGCGTCATCGGGCGCAGTCCGCACCAGAAGCTCGCCGCCTCCAGATCGCCGCCGCCGGGGAACAGCGAGCCCGCCGAATGCTCCAGCGTGGCGCGCCGCTCGGGCGGCAGGTCGCGAGAAAATCCCGAGATTTCCGCCATTCCGCCGACACGGATACGATCTCCGAGGCGGGTGATCGCAACCTTGTAGCTCTCGTCCAGCAGGGTCGAGACCGGTGCCCGCGCCTCATCGACGATCGGCACCGTCAGCGAATAGCCCTTGACCGGATAGACCGGCAGACGAATGCTCAGCGGCGCCACCAACTGGGGCGAGAAACTGCCCATCGCGACAAGGAACACGTCGGCGGAGACGCTGCCCTTGTCCGTCTCCACCCGGACGATCCGGCCACCCTCCTCGATCAGCCGCTGGATGTTGATTCCATTGCGGAATTCGACGCCCTTCGCTGCCGCCATCGCCGCCAGCGCATTGGTGAACTTGAAGCAATCGCCCGTCTCGTCGTTCGGCAGCCGCAGCCCTCCCACGATCGGCGCCGTGCTGGCCGCAAGACCCGGCTCGGCGGCAATGCAGCCTGCGCGGTCGAGCACCTCGAAAGGCACGCCATCAGCTTGCAGCACGGCGATGTCCTTGCCGATGCCGTCGAGCTGCTTCTGCTCGCGGAAGAGCTGCAAGGTGCCCCGGCTGCGCTCGTCGTAGCGGATGCCGGTTTCCCCGCGCAGCGCGATCAGGCAGTCGCGGCTGAATTCGGCGAGGCGCACCATGCGGCTCTTGTTGATCGCGTAGTCGCGCGCGTTGCAGTTGCCCAGCATGGCGACGAGCCAGCGCAGCATGGCCATGTCGGCATGGGGCCGCAGGATCAGCGGCGCATGCTTCATCATCAGCCACTTGACCGCCTTCATCGGAATGCCAGGAGCAGCCCAAGGCGAGGCATAGCCCGGCGAAATCTCCCCGGCATTGGCGAAGCTGGTCTCCAGCGCGGGGCCATCCTGCCGGTCGATCACGGTGACTTCATGGCCCGCCTTGGCCAGATACCATGCCGAGGTGACGCCGATAACGCCGCTGCCGAGAATGGCGATCTTCATGCGATGGTGCTCCGGTCGAGGGCGGGCGCACGAACCGGAAGATAATCCCGGTCGTAGCGGCGGCTGAGCTGGGTCAGGATTTCGTAGGAGATGGTCCCGGCATCGGCCGCGACCTGGTCTAAGCTCTGGTTCGGGCCGATCAGTTCGACTGGAGCGCCGGGATACAAATGCCCGGCAGGCACGTCGGTGACGTCGAGCGTGATGCTGTCCATCGAGACCCGCCCGACGATCGGTGCCCGCACTCCGGCGACGTAGGCCGCGCCCCGATTGCCGAGGCAGCGCGGCCAGCCGTCGGCATAGCCGACTGGGATCGTCGCGATCCGCGTCTCTCGTGCGGCATGGAATGTCAGGCCGTAGCCGACACCGGTTCCCGCAGGGATCGTACGCAACTGCGCGATCGGCGCCTCCAGCCCTACGACCGGCTGCATCGGGTTCGGCCCGGTCCCGGGATTGCCGCCGTAAAGGGCGATACCTGCGCGCACGAGGTCGAAATGCCCGCGTCGATGGAACGTTCCCCCGCTGTTGTCGAGCGCCCGAGGCACCTGCGGGAACCGCGCGGCGATGGTGTTGAAAAGCGCTTCCTGCGCCGCATTCGCCGGATCTTCCGGATCGTCGGCGCAGGCCAGATGACTGATCAGGAAGCGCAGTTCGATACCGTCGAGCAAAGCCGGCGTGGCGATCAGGTGCTCCACCTCCTCGGGCGGCAGGCCCATGCGCGACATGCCCGTGTCGATCTGAAGGACCGCAGGCAATGCCAGGCCACTCTGACGCGCCTGCGCCGACCAGCGCGAGACCTGGTCCAGCGAATTGAGCACCGGGATCGCGCCAAGCCCGGCACACCGCGGTTCCAGTCCGGGAAGAAGGCCGTTGAGGACGTAGACTTCGGCCCCGCTCTCCAGTTGCGGCATCAGCGCTTCCGCCTCGCTGAACAGGGCGACGAAGAGATGGCGGCAACCTTCGGCCATCAGCGTGCGCGCGACCGTCACCGCGCCGAGGCCATAGCCGTCCGCCTTGACCACCCCGCCCGTCTGCGCAGGCACGACGCGGTCGCGGATCAGGCGGTAGTTGGCGGCCAGAGCCTCCAGGTCGATGGTCAGGCGTGCAGCGGTGATCACGAAGCCCCCTTGGCGATCCGATTAATGCATCGTATCGCATAACGAAGCGAATAGGCTGCCGAATGTATGTATATTGTGCCACATTATGTGGCCTTGCACACGATAATGCGGACAAATCACAAGATCATGCCAGTGACCTCCGACCCCGTGGATCGCGCGATCATCCGCCTGTTGCGTCTCGACGGCAGGCGGCCCAATTCCGAGATCGCCGAGGAAGTCGGCCTTTCGCCGTCCGCGTGCCTGCGCCGTATCCGCCTGCTCGAGGACCGCGGCGTCATTCGCGGCTACACCGTGCTCACCGGGCCGGAAGACGATGACGAGCGCGGGGTCGATATCGTCGTGCAGGTCACGCTGGACCGCCAGACCGAGGATTACCTGTCGCGTTTCGAAAACGCGGTGCGGCAGTGTCCCGAAGTGCGCGAATGCTTCCTGATGACGGGCAACGTCGATTACTGGCTGCGGCTGCGCACGGAAAGCGTTGCCGCCTATGAGGCGATCCACGGGGAGGTCCTGTCGCGACTTCCGGGCGTCACCCGCATCAACTCCAGCTTCGCGATGCGCGACGCCATGCGTCCGCGGCGCGCGCGAAAATAGCGCTCCTTCCCGATCGATCGTCCACCATGGCCTTTCTCACAAGGTGACAGGGTTTACACGGTTTACACCGTCCAGAGAAAACGTGTCACCTTGTGTCAGAAAATGTCACCTTGAAGGGGGCAAGGTGACACCTTTGGCGCGCGATGTGTCACCTTGCGAAGACGATGTGTAGCCTTGCAGTGTAACCTTTTGCGGATAGAGATGGACGAGCCGGTCATAGCCCGCAAGGTATCGGACAGCGATGTTTGTAGGAAAGCGGACTTTCCGGAAGCGCCCCATAGCAGTCATGCGTCACCTTCAATCAAGTTCAGATCACACTTGCTGCAACGCTTCGGAGGCCACAGTACGCTGATAAAACCGTGACGAATGAAGAGTGATCTCGGGACTGTCAGGAATTCCGTGTGTGAGCGGGCATAATGGGTAAGAAGGAGACCCTGTATGCCTCGACGCAAGGAGCCGGCGATCCCGGCTGATTTACTCGATCAACTCTTGGCCGGCAGCGATGCGGCCAGTGCGCTCCAGCAGGGCGGCCTGCTGGATTCATTGAAGAAGGCGCTGGCCGAACGGGCGCTCAACGCCGAGATGGATTACCACCTTGGCGATGCCTCGCAGGTCGGGAACAGCCGCAATGGCTATGGCCGCAAGACGGTGGTGACGGACACCGGCAAGATCGAGATCGAGGTGCCGCGCGATCGTCAGGCCAGCTTTGATCCGCAACTGATCGCCAAGTACCAGCGCCGGTTTCCGGGCTTCGACGACAAGATCGTCTCGATGTATGCGCGCGGCATGAGCACACGGGAGATCGTCGGGCACTTGCGCGATCTGTACGGTATCGACGTCTCGCCGGACCTGATCTCGACGGTGACCGACGCCGTGCTCGAAGAGGTCGCCGCCTGGCAGGCCCGACCGCTCGATCCGGCCTATCCGCTGGTTTTCTTCGACGCGATCCGGGTCAAGATCCGTGACGAAGGTCTGGTCCGCAACAAGGCTATCCACATCGCGCTAGGCGTGCGTGCCGATGGCGGCAAGGTCGTCCTGGGCCTGTGGATCGAGCAGAACGAGGGCGCCAAATTCTGGCTGCGGGTGATGAACGAGCTGAGGAACCGCGGTGTTGAGGACATCATGCTGGCCGTCGTAGACGGCCTGAAGGGCTTTCCAGAGGCCATCACCGCCGTGTTCCCAGAGACGATCGTCCAGACCTGCATCGTCCACCTGCTGCGCAACTCGATGGACTTCGTGTCGTGGAAGGACCGCAAGGCGCTCGCTGGTGCACTGAAGACCGTCTACCGCGCCACCGATGCCATCGCTGCCGAGGAGGCCCTGACAGCCTTCGAGGCCGGCGAATGGGGTCGGCGCTATCCTGCGATCGGCCAGAGCTGGCGCCGTGCATGGGCCGAGGTTATCCCGTTCTTTGCCTTCCCCGACGAGGTCCGCCGCATCGTTTATACGACAAACGCCATCGAGGCGTTGAATGCCCAGCTTCGACGGGCGGTCAGGGCCAGGGGGCACTTTCCCAGCGACGATTCAGCGACCAAGCTGCTCTATCTGATCTTGAACCGATCCGAGAAAGAGTGGAAAATGCCGCCACGTGAGTGGTCCATGGCCAAGGCCCAGTTCGCCGTGCTGTTCGGAGAACGCTTCATCAAGGCCATGGCAGCGTAATGTTCAACCGCCCGCCCACACACGGAATTCCTGACAGTCCCGTGATCTCCCGCAATTCGGGCAGGCGATCATGAATGATCTCACACCCCCGACGACGAACCATAGCAGCCCAAAGGCGAATTCGATCCACATAACCAAGTCGGATGGAACGCCGAGGTTCGTTAAAGCCGATGGCAAAACCCACATGATCACAAACAGGGCAACGATCAGGTAAAGCATGAACACACATGCTTTGACGTAGGGACTGCGCTTACGATCCTGTATCATTCATAAACCATATGTCGCGCCATGGCTGCTTTCCACCCCTTTCGGTCCTTTAGGGGCCGGGGGCCGCGCTCCATTCCCGCTTGTCCGTTTCCGCCCGCCCGCGAAGAAAGGCTGCCTGACCGCCCGCGCCCCTGTGTGGACGAGCCCGTTCGTGACCACGATAGCCGCAAGGGCCTGTGTCAGGCCGTCATAGTCGATTGGCTTTCCGACCAAGAATAATTGAGGCGAGGAAGTAGCTGCCAACAAAGACTCCTAGTGTAGCAAGGATGCGCCATGAGAGCCCGTAGCGAAAGCATTCAAGAGCTAAAATAAATGTGGACCCGGCGAGAGGGATGCCCATCTTCAAAATTTTCGACTTCTCGATGGCCATTCGATTAGCCCCATAGCGAAAGAACGAGGAACGCTAGCAATCCTTCGGTCCGCTACCCATCTGTGGACGCCCGCACGAACGCAAGCGGTATTCGGGAGAATAGGCACGTAGTCGGATGCTGCCATCTGTCCGGCCTCTGATGCAGCACCGGAGGCTGCGGGCCCGTATGGGAGTTCGCGGACTGGAACCACTTCACCCTAAGCGTGCATGTGGCACGGTGGTTAGCACTGGTTCTTCCAGCCCCGTCTCGCCGACTGTTGTGCCATACCCTCCTTCGACCGACTACGTCCTCCGACGACCCCTGGTCCGCTGTGGCTTACGCCGCAGTTGCGACCGGAACTCTGTAATCCTCTTCGCTCATGAGCAACGCCCAGATGATCCGCGCAGTCTTGTTGGCAAGCGCGACGGTCACCAACATGCGCGGCTTCCTGGCCAGCATCTGTTCGAGCCATGATCCTGCCGGAGCGCCTCGTTTGCTCGCCTGTAGCACGACAGCGCTGCTACCGATGATGAGTAGCCGCCTGAGTGTTCGCTCGCCCATCTTCGTGATCGAGCCCAGCTTCTGTTTGCCTCCCGTCGACAATTGCCGAGGTGCGAGACCGAGCCAGGCGGCAAAGTCGCGCCCCTTTGCAAAGGTCTCGGCCGGCGGGGCCAGCGCCGCGATAGCGGTGGCCGTGATCGGGCCCACGCCAGGGATCGTCATGAGCTGTCGCGCGATCGCATCCTCGCGTGCTCGCCGTGCGATCTCTTTGTCGAGATCACCGATCCTGTCGTTCAGTTCCTCCAAAAGATCTAGCATCGTGCGAAACATCGCCTTGGCTGCCTCAGGAAGCGAAGAGCCAATCTCGTCTTCGAGCAGGTCACCAAGCATCGCAACGTGCGACGGCCCCTTTGGCGCCACCCAGCCATACTCAGTGAGGTGCCCTCGGATCGCATTGATCAGTTGCGTACGCTGACGCACCAGCAAATCGCGGGTCCGGAACACCAGCCCGGATGCCTGTTGCTCTTCGCTTTTGATCGCCACAAACCGCATGTTTGGCCGCTGTGCCGCCTCGCAGATCGCCTCGGCATCTATCGCATCATTTTTATGCCGCTTCACGAACGGCTTCACGTAAGTTGGCGCAATGAGCTTCACGTCATGCCCTAGCCCCGTGAGTTCGCGGCCCCAGTGATGCGCGCCTCCGCAAGCCTCGAGCGCCACCGTGCACCGCGGATGCTGGGCAAAGAATTCCAGCAGCTTGGTGCGGCTGATTTTGCGACTGAACAACGCTCGCCCACGCGCATCCGCACCATGCGCATGGAAAACATTCTTGGCGATATCCAAACCGATTGTGGTAACTTCCGACACGGACGCCTCCTCAAGTGGTGTTCAACACCTCCACTATGGCACATCGATGCCGTCGGGGGGCGTCCACCCCATCACCCAAATCCGCCGTCACCCTGAACTTTATCCGGACAGGTCCGCTCCCCATCCATTCAAACTTTCATACCTTCCCGCGGCATACCGCCGAATGGCGCCACCGGGCCGAAGCGCGCCACCATGTCGTAGGCATCGCCGAGGAACAGCTGGCGCACGTAAGTAATCCGCTCCGAGCCGCGCCACGTCCGGCGCTCGACGCACAGACACGGCGTTCCGACCGCCACGCCCAGCCATTCCGCTTCCTCGACTTGCGCGCCGACGGCCGAGATGCGCGTCTCCGCCTCGGTCCAGGGCACGTGCCGCAGGAGCCACGTCCCCGGAGGAACCGCGTCGAGGTCGGCGCCAACGATCTCCGGCACGGCCAGAGCGCTTACCAGGCGGAACTCCACGCCAAGCGGCGCGCCATCGACGAGGTGCAGGCCATCGATGTGGACCAGTTCCCCGCCGCCCGCGAGCAGCACTTCCTCCTCGTCATCGCCCGCTGCCCGGACCCGGCGGCGGATGGGCTGGAAAGCATAGTCCTGCCCGCGCTCGCGCACTTGCGCGGCGATGTCGGGCACGTCGAGCACCATTGAATGGACCTTCGGACGCGCCACGAACGTCCCCGCCCGCTTGCGCCGGTCGATCAGCCCCGCCGCGACGAGCGCCGAGAGCGCCTTGTTCACGGTCATGCGCGAGCAGCCGTATTCCTGCATCAGCTCCTGCTCGATCGGCAGGCGGTCACCGGGAGCCAGTTCGCCGCCGAGGATGCGGCCCTCGAAATCCGATCGAATGCGTTCGTGAAGGGGCATTCTCACGCGATCAGTGTCTCCAGTACCTTGGCATAGTCGCGGACCACCCGGTCGCGGACATGGTGGCGCCCTTCGCTCACCAGCTTGTCGCCATGGCGCCACACGCAGTCAATGGCCGAGCGCCCGGAGGCGAAGACGAAGCTGTCGGTTATCGCATCGCCCGCCCGGTGCACCATCGCCGGATGATCGAGGTTCAGGCTGACGATGTCGGCAGGCAGGCCGACCGCGATGCCGCCCTCGACGCCCAATGCCGCCGCCCCGCCCGTCAGCGCGCCTGCGTAAAGATCCGCGCCGGTGGAGCGGCCGCTTTCCCGGGCCATTACGTTGCGCGCGCGGCGCGTCAGGCGCTGGCCGTATTCGAGCAGGCGCAGTTCCTCGGCCGCGTCGATCAGCACGTTGGAATCGCTGCCGATGCCATAGCGGCCACCCGCCTGCAGGAACGCTTCCACCGGGAACAGCCCGTCTCCGAGGTTCGCCTCGGTGATCGGGCATAGCCCTGCCACCGCACCGCTACGCGCCGCGGCAACGGTTTCGCTTTCCGTCATGTGCGTGGCATGGACGAGGCACCAGCGCGCGTCCACTTCGGCATTGTTCAGCAGCCATTCGACTGGGCGCCGACCGCTCCATGCGAGGCAGTCGTCCACTTCTTTCACCTGCTCGGCGATGTGGATGTGGACCGGTCGGGCTTTCGCCAGCGGTTCGAGATCGCGCAGCTGATCGGGCGAAACGGCGCGCAGGGAATGCGGCGCCACACCGACCACGGCATCAGGCAGCGCGCGAGCATGGGCCTGAGCGCCTTCGAACAATCGTGCGTAGCGGTCCAGATCGTTGACGAAGCGCGCCTGCGTAGGGGCTGGCGGCTGCGCGCCGAACCCGGCGTAGCTGTAGAGCACCGGCAGCAGCGTCATGCCGATGCCGGTGTCCCCGGCCGCCGCCAGCACCGCCGCGCTCATCTGCGCGACGTCGGCGAAGGCGCCGCCCTCGCGGTCGTGGTGGAGGTAATGGAACTCGCCGACGCGGGTGAAGCCGCCTTCCAGCATCTCGACATAGGCCATCGCGGCGATGGCGCGCACGTCGTCCGGGGTCATGCGCTGGACGAAGCGGTACATGATCTCGCGCCAGGTCCAGAAGCTGTCGTTCGCAGGGCCGCGCTGCTCGGCAAGGCCCGCCATGCCGCGCTGGAAGGCATGGCTGTGCAGGTTGGGCATTCCGGGCAGCGCGCAAGGGTGGCGCTCGTCTCCAGGCGAGGGTTCCGCACCTGCATCGACAGCGGCGATCCGCCCCTGCTCCAGCGTAACGCGGACATTCCGCGCCCAGCCTTCGGGCAGCAGACAATGCTCGAAAAACAATGACCTGTGCCGCCCATCCGACCTTGCCGACATGAATCTGCTCCTTGCTTCGATTTTTTGTCTATACATTAATTTCGAACGGTGCAATCACAATGGGCGAGGCAAACGAGGGCCACGGAATCATGCTGTACGACACCGTCTGGAAAGGCGCCCGGCTCGCCACTATGGCAGGTGAAGGCATGGGCGCGGTGGACCATGGCGTGATCGCGGCAAAGGACGGCATGATCGCTTACGCCGGGCCTGCTGCGGAGGCTCCGGCCCTCCATGCGAAGCGGATCGTCGACTGCAAAGGCCGCTGGATCACCCCGGGCCTGATCGACTGCCACACCCACCTGATCCACGGCGGTGACCGCGCGGCCGAGTTCGAGATGCGCCTGGGCGGCGCCTCCTACGAGGAGATCGCGCGGGCCGGGGGCGGTATCGTCTCCACCATGCGCGCCACCCGGGCCGCGAGCGAGGACGAACTCGTCGCCGCCGCCCTGCCCCGCCTCGATGCGCTGATCGCGGAAGGCGCGACCACGGTGGAGGTCAAGTCCGGCTACGGCCTCGACCGCGACAGCGAGATCCGCATGCTGCGCGCCGCCCGCCGTCTGGGTGAAGAACGCGCGGTGTCCATCGCCACCACTTTCCTCGGCGCGCATGCCCTGCCGCCCGAGTTCGCGGACGACGCGGACGGCTACATCGCCCTGCTCTGCGACGAAGTGCTGCCCGAGGTCGCCGCGCTCGGCCTTGCCGATGCGGTGGACGCCTTCTGCGAGAGCATCGGCTTCACCCCGGCGCAGACGGAGCGCATGTTCGCCGCCGCCGCGCGCCACGTCCTACCGGTGAAGCTTCATGCCGAGCAGCTTTCCAACCTCCACGGCGCGGCGCTGGCGGCGCGGCACGGGGCGTTGTCCGCCGATCACCTCGAACATCTCGACGAGGCCGGGATCGCCGCCATGGCCGCATCAGGCACCGTCGCCACCTTGCTGCCGGGCGCGTACTATTTCGTGCGCGAGACTAAGCTGCCGCCGGTCGCGGGCCTGCGCTCCGCCGGGGTGCCCATCGCACTGGCGACCGACTGCAACCCCGGCACGTCGCCGCTCACCTCGCTGCTGCTGACGATGAACATGGGCGCGACGCTGTTCCGCCTCACCGTGCCTGAATGCCTTGCAGGCGTCACTCGCAATGCCGCGCGCGCCCTCGGGCTTGCGGATCGCGGCACGCTGGAGGCGGGCAAGCGCTGCGATCTCGCCATCTGGGACGTCGAACGTCCCGCGCAGCTGGTTTATCGCATGGGGTTCAATCCGCTCCATGCCCGCATCTGGAGTGGTCAATGAATCCTGTCCTGCTCACACCTGGTAGTGTCCCGCTGGCGGACTGGCGCGCGGTCTATCGCGGCGCCGCCGTCACGCTCGACCCGGCCTGCGCGCCGCGCGTGGCGGAAAGCGCCGCCGCCGTTGCGCGCATTCTGGCGAAGGGCGCGCCGGTCTACGGCATCAACACCGGCTTCGGTAAGCTCGCCAGCGTGCGGATCGGGGACGAGGACCTCGCGACGCTCCAGCGCAACATCGTGCTGAGCCACGCAGCGGGCACGGGTGCGCCTTCGCCGGTGCCGGTGATCCGGCTGATGATGGCGCTGAAGCTCGCCAGCCTGGCGCAAGGCGCATCGGGCGTGCGCCCCGAGACGGTGGCGCTGCTGGAGGCGATGCTGGTCAAGGGGCTGACCCCGGTGGTGCCATGCCAGGGCTCGGTCGGTGCGAGCGGAGACCTTGCCCCCCTTTCCCACATGACCGCGACGATGATCGGCGTGGGCGAGATCTTCTACGAAGGCGAACGCCTGCCCGCCGCCGAGGCGCTGCACAGAGCGGCACTCACCAGCACTCAACTGGGGCCTAAAGAGGGCCTGGCGCTGCTCAACGGCACCCAGTTCTCGACCGCCAACGCACTGGCCGGGCTGTTCGAGGCCGAACTGCTGTTCCGCTCCGCGCTCGTCACCGGCGCGCTCTCGACCGAGGCGGCCAAGGGCTCCGACACCCCGTTCGACCCGCGCATCCACACGCTAAGGCGTCATCGGGGTCAAATCGAGGTCGCCGATGCCCTGCGCGGCCTGATGACCGGCAGCGCCATTCGCGCCAGCCATCTGGAGAACGATGCGCGCGTGCAGGATCCCTACTGCCTGCGCTGCCAGCCGCAGGTCATGGGCGCCGCGCTCGACATTCTGCGCCAGGCCGCGACCACGCTGGAGATCGAGGCCAACGGCGTTTCCGACAACCCGCTGATCTTCCCGGAGACCGACGAGGCGCTTTCGGGCGGCAACTTCCATGCCGAGCCGGTCGCCTTCGCCGCCGACATGATCGCCATGGCCATCTGCGAGATCGGCTCGATCGCCGAGCGCCGCATCGCCATGCTGGTGGACCCCGCGTTGTCCGGCCTGCCCGCCTTCCTGACGCCGCGCCCCGGCCTCAATTCGGGGTTCATGATCCCGCAGGTGACCGCTGCCGCGCTCGTCAGCGAGAACAAGCAGCGCGCCTATCCGGCCAGCGTGGACTCGATCCCGACCTCGGCCAATCAGGAAGACCACGTCTCGATGGCCGCCCACGGCGCGCGCCGCCTGCTCGACATGGCCGACAACGCGACGGGGGTACTGGGCATCGAACTGCTCGCCGCCGCGCAAGGGGTGGATTTCCATGCCCCACTCGCGTCCAGCGCTACGCTCGAATCTGCCCGCGCGACCCTGCGTGACAAGGTGCCGACGCTGGAGGACGACCGCCATTTCCACCCCGACATGGAGGCGGCCAACCTGCTGATCCGTTCGGGCGCGCTGCTTGCCTCCGCAGGTGACAGCCTCCCCGGTGTAGCGTGAGCGACTGGCTCAAGATCACTGAAGGCGACGCCCCCCTCATCGTCGCCTTCCCCCACGTCGGCACCCAGCTTGCCGACGTGGGACACCTCTTCGCGTCCGAGTGGCTGGCGCGGCGCGATGCCGACTGGTGGGTGGACGAACTCTACGCCTTTGCCGCCGATCTTGGCGCAACCCTTGTCAGCACGTGCATCTCGCGCAGCGTGATCGACCTCAACCGCGATCCTTCGGGCGCCTCGCTCTATCCGGGGCAGGCGACGACCGAACTGTGCCCGACCACGACCTTCGACGGCGAGCCGCTCTATTCAGGCGAAGCGCCCGGCGAGGCCGAGATCGCCCGCCGCCGCGCGCTCTGGTTCGATCCGTACCATGCCGCGCTGCAGGCCCAGATCGACCGACTGCGCGCCGTCCATGACCGCGTGGTGCTCTACGACGCACACTCGATCCGCAGCCATGTGCCGCGCCTGTTCGACGGCGAACTGCCGCAGTTCAACATCGGCACCAACGGCGGCAAGACCTGCGATCCCGCGCTGGCGGCCGCCGTCGAAGGCATCTGCGCCCAATCGGGCGAGAGCCACGTCTTCAACGGCCGCTTCCGGGGCGGCTGGACCACCCGGCATTACGGCCAGCCCGACAATGGCGTCCACGCCATCCAGATGGAACTCGCCATTCGCGGCTACATGGACGAACCCGAGATGCTCGGCGAGGCCAACTGGCCCCCCGCCTTCGATCCGGCGCGCGCCGCCGCGATCACCGAGACGCTTTCCCAGATCATGAAGGCTGCCCGCGCCTTCGCTCTTCAGGAATCCTGACATGACCCGTATCGACAATACCCGCGTCATCAAGCCCGCCACCGGCACGCAGCTTTCCGCGAAAAGCTGGCTAACCGAAGCGCCTTTGCGCATGCTGATGAACAACCTCCACCCGGACGTCGCCGAACGTCCGGAGGAGCTGGTGGTCTACGGCGGCATCGGCCGCGCCGCGCGCGACTGGGAGAGCTACGACCGGATCGTCGAGACGCTCCAGCGCCTTGATGACAACGAAACGCTGCTGGTGCAATCGGGCAAGCCGGTCGGCGTGTTCCGCACCCATGCCGATGCGCCGCGCGTGCTGATCGCCAACTCCAACCTCGTGCCGCACTGGGCGAACTGGGAGCATTTCAACGAACTCGATAAGCGCGGCCTTGCCATGTACGGGCAGATGACCGCCGGTTCGTGGATCTACATCGGCACGCAGGGCATCGTTCAGGGCACGTACGAGACGTTTGTGGAGATGGGCCGCCAGCACCATGGCGGCGACCTTTCGGGCAAATGGCTGCTGACGGCGGGCCTTGGCGGCATGGGCGGCGCGCAGCCGCTCGCAGCCGTCATGGCGGGCGCATCGTGCCTTGCCATCGAGTGCCAGCCCAGCCGGATCGAGATGCGCCTGCGCACCGGCTATCTCGACAAGTCCGCCGCCACCATCGAAGAGGCCATGGCCATCATCGAGCAGGCGAAGGCGAACGGAAAGCCCGTCTCGGTCGGCCTGCTGGGCAATGCCGCCGAGCTGCTGCCCGAAATCTACGCGCGCGGCATTCGCCCCGACCTGCTGACCGACCAGACCAGCGCCCACGATCCGATCAACGGCTACCTCCCCGCAGGCTGGACCGTCGCCGAATGGATGGAGCGCCGCGAGCGCGAACCCGAAGCGGTCGCCAAGGCCGCCAAGGCGTCGATGGCGCAGCATGTGCGCGCGATGCTCGATTTCCAGGCGGCCGGGGTTCCCACCACCGACTACGGCAATAACATCCGCCAGGTCGCGCTGGACGAGGGTGTGGCGAACGCCTTTGACTTCCCCGGCTTCGTTCCCGCCTATATCCGTCCGCTGTTCTGCCAGGGCGTCGGACCGTTCCGCTGGGCGGCGCTTTCGGGCGATCCGGAGGATATCTACAAGACCGACGCCAAGGTGAAGGAACTGCTGCCGGACAACGTGCACCTGCACAACTGGCTCGACATGGCGCGCGAGAAAATCCACTTCCAGGGCCTTCCGGCGCGCATCTGCTGGGTGGGTCTCGGTGATCGCCACCGCCTCGGCCTTGCCTTCAACGAGATGGTCGCGAAGGGCGAGCTGAAGGCCCCGGTCGTGATCGGCCGCGACCACCTCGACAGTGGCTCGGTCGCCTCGCCCAACCGTGAGACCGAGGCGATGCAGGACGGCTCGGACGCGGTTTCGGACTGGCCGCTGCTCAACGCCCTGCTCAACACCGCCAGCGGCGCGACATGGGTGTCGCTGCACCACGGCGGCGGCGTCGGCATGGGCTTCTCGCAGCATTCGGGCATGGTGATCGTGGCCGACGGCACGCCCGAGGCGGCGGCGCGGCTTGAGCGCGTGCTGTGGAACGACCCGGCCACCGGCGTCATGCGCCACGCCGATGCGGGCTACGAGATCGCGCGGGACTGCGCGGCGGAGAAGGGGCTGGACCTGCCGGGCATCCCGTAATCCTCTCCCCTGCTCGTCATTGCGAGCGTAGCGACGCAATCCAGGGCCGCGCAAACCGCCCTGGATTGCGTCGTCGGCTTCGCCTCCTCGCAATGACGAATGTATTTTCGTGAGTATCCGCCCATGGCCATCACCCGCATCATCCGCGCCGCCGACTGCCCGGAGGTTCCATGGAAGAACGGCGGCGGCACCACGCGCGAGATCGCCGTCTGCCCGCCCGGCGCGGGGATGGGCGATTTCCTGTGGCGGCTCAGCATGGCGCGCGTCGAACAGGCCGGACCGTTCTCGTCATTCGAGGGCATCGACCGAACGCTGGCGGTGCTCGAAGGCACCTTGCATTTATCCGGAGCCGTCGACGCAGTACTCGACCCCGTCAGCGCGCCCTTCCCTTTCGACGGCGCTGCGAGCGTCGAGGGCGTCCCGCTGGGCGGGGCAGTGCTCGACCTCAACGCCATGGTCCGGCGCGGCACTTACAATTGCGAGATGCAGCGCCTGCCCCCCGACGCAATGGTCACCCCCGCAGGCACGACGTTCCTCCTCGCACTTGAAGCGCAAACACTCGACGACACCGATCTCGGCTATCTCGACTGTGCCCGGATCGATGCTCCGGTCACCACCGCAGGCCCAGTGTTGCTGGTCCGCTTCCTCTCCTGAAAAAATCTGCGCCCGCGCGGAAGGAATTTTCCGCGCCGTGTCTCTTTCATGGCAAACGGGAAATCCGAATGCCTGAGGGAGGGTGCCACGCCAGGGGAGGCAGACAAGGAACTTGCGCGGCGACGCGGGACGGCCCTCTGGGTCGCGCGCGAGATCGTGCCCCATGAGGCGCGGGTCCGCCGCTGGCTGGCCCGGTCGCGCCTCTCGCCGGAGGACGTGGACGAGGTTATGCAGGAAGCCTACTGCCGGATCGCGATGCTGCCCTCGGTCGACCACATCGACCGGCCGCTGGCCTACATGTTCTCGATCACCCGCAACCTGTTGCTGCGCCGTCTCAAGCGCCAGCAGGTCGTGGTGCTGGAGGCCGTGAGCGAGATCGAGACATGGCAGGACGAAACCCCCTCGCCCGAGGAACAGGCCGCGAGCCGCATCAGCTACGAGCGGGTCCTGGCCATCATCGGCCGCCTGCCGGAACGCTGCCGCCGCGTGGTGGAACTGCGCAAGATCGAAGGCTGGTCCCAGAAGGAAATCGCCGCCCATCTCGGCATGACCGAGAAGGCGGTGGAGAAGCAGGTCTGGACCGGCGTGCGCGCCGTCCGCGACGCCTGGACGCAGGCCGAGGCGCAGAGCGAGAACCGCATGCTCGGCGCCGATCGCCGGGGGGCGCGGTCATGGTGACGCTCGCAGGCGATCAGGCTCGCGACGAGGCGGCGCGGTTCGTGGCGCGCATGGACGCCGACGGCTGGACCGAGGCCGACGAGAGCGAACTTCAGGCATGGCTGGCCGAAGACCCGCTGCGTCAGGGCCTGCTGCTGCAGGTACAGGCACAGTGGCTGGCGCTGACCCCCGAGGTCGAGGCACCGGCTGTCCCGGTCGAGGAGGAAGAGCCCGCGCCCTCGGGCTGGGGTCGTCGCGGCGTGCTGGCGGGGCTGGCTGCATCGGCTGCGCTCGCCTTCGTCGGGCTGCGCTGGAGCCAAAGCCCGGCAGCTTATACGACGAAGCTCGGCGAGATCCGGCGCCTGCCGCTGCCGGACGGCTCGGTGATGACGATGAATTCGGGCAGCGAACTGACCGTCAGCATGGCGACCAAGCTGCGCGAGGTGCAGCTTGCACAGGGTGAGGCATGGTTCGAGGTCGCCAAGGACGCGCAGCGCCCCTTCGTCGTCGCCGCCGGGAACGTCCGCGTGCGCGCCGTGGGAACGGCCTTCTCGGTGCGGCGGCGTGAAACCGGGGTGGAGATCCTCGTCACCGAGGGCATCGTGGAAACCTGGGCGGACGGCGACCAGAGCCTGCGCATGAAGTTGGAGGCCGGGGACCGCGCGATGCTAAGCGCCCATGCGGTGATCGACTACGAGACCGGCATTTCCTCTTCCGTCGACCGGGCGCTGGCATGGCGCGGCGGCATGATCGATCTCAACGGGCGCACGCTCTATGACGCGGCAGACGAGTTCAACCGCTACAACCAGCGCCAGATCATCATCGCCGACCCGCGCGTCGCCCGCGAGGAGTTCGACGGCCTGTTCCGCGTCAACGACCCTGAAGGCTTCGCCGAAGCGGTGAAGGCCAGCCTCGGCGTGTCGCTCGACACCAGCAATCCGAACCTCATTCGGATCGAATGATAAATTTTTTTGAGATGACGAGAAGGAATATCCGCTCCGGAGACTCTTAAAGAGCACAGGTGAAAAGAAACCTGACGGATCGGGACATTGGGAGGGATAATGAATACTTCGGACATTCGGAGTGCCTTGTTCGCATCATCTGCGATCATGTGCATAGTAGCCTCGCCGGTTCAGGCGGCAGCGCAGACGCGGCAGTTCGCGATCGAGGCGCAGCCTGCCGAAACCGCGATCAGCCAGCTTGGCCGACAGGGCGACATCCAGATCATCGCGGCGCGCCGCCTGACGCATGCCGTACGCACCAATGCCGTGCGCGGCGAGATGAGCGTGGACGATGCACTGAACCGCCTGCTGGCGGGGACCGGTCTCACCGCCCGCCGCACCGGGCCGGGTTCTTATGCCATCGTCGCCCGCGCCACGCCTCCGATGTCGCCGCGCACCCTGACGCAGACCAGCCTGACCTCGGCCCCGAGCGTACAGGCACCCGTCGCCGCCGCACAGGCCGCATCCCCGGCGGCAGAGGCCGCGGCGGCGGATGAGGAACCGGCTGCGAACTCCGAAATCCTCGTCACCGGCTTTCGCGGCAGCCTCGCCAAGGCGCAGGACCTGAAGCGCCGCGCGGTGAACCTCACCGAGAGCATCATGGCCGAGGACATGGCCAAGATGCCCGACCTCAACCTCTCGGAATCGATCCAGCGCCTGCCCGGCGTCGCGATCTCCCGCGAAGGGGGTGAAGGCCGCAACATCACCCTGCGCGGCTTTTCGCCCGACTTCACACGCACGACGCTGAATGGCATGGAAGTGCCTGCCAGCAGCGACGGCCTCGATTCCGGCGGCTTCACCATCAATGCCGGCCGCGCTTTCGACTTCCACGTCTTCGCGTCCGAACTGTTCAACCGCATCGACGTGCAGAAGACCCAGCGCGCCTCGATCGAAGAAGGCGGCATCGCCGGTACCGTCGATCTCTATTCGGCCAAGCCCTTCGACTTCAAGGGCTTCCATGTCGTCGGATCGGCGCAGGGCGGGTACAACACGATGACGCGCAAGGTCGATCCGCGCGCCACCGTGATGATTTCCGACACCTTCGCCGACGACAAGATCGGCGTGCTGTTCTCCGCCGCCTATTCCAAGCGCACGGTCTATCAGGAAGGCTTCTCCAGCGTGCGCTGGACTTCGCCTTACGTGAACGGCGACAGCTGGGCGGACACCAACCCGACCGTCACCGGCACGCCCGAGGATTGCGGCGCCGCCGACCGCCTCGACTGCCTGTGGGCGCCGCGCCTGCCGCGTGCGGACTTCTTCGGTAACGACCAGAAGCGCCTCGGCCTGACCGGCTCGATCCAGGCCAAGCCTATCGACGGACTGACGCTCAGTCTGGACGCGCTCTATTCGCAGCTCGACAACGACCGCTACAGCTACAACTCGATGGAGTGGCTGCTGACCCACGGCACCCCGGGCAACTTCGTCGGCCAGACCCCGCTGTCGTTCACCGTAGCGCCTGACGGCAAGCAGCTGGTCGCCGCCGCCTTCGACGACGTGACATCGTGGTACGAAAGCCGCCACCAGACCTCGACCTCCAAGTTCCGCCAGTTCGTGTTCTCGGGCGATTACGAAGTGACGAGCAACCTCAAGATCGACGCCATGGTCGGCAAGGCGCGCGACACCGCCGACCGCACCGAGCTGCGCTTCTACGCCCGCTCGGTGCCGCACTACTATGCCTACGACTATTCGGGCAGCAAGGACGTGGCCAAAGTCGATTACGGTGATTACGACCCGAACGATGCCACCAACTTCATCAACGCGACGACCCCCGCCAACCGCCTGAACAACGTCGTGAAGGACAACTTCACGGCCAAGACCAACGCCACCTTCACCAAGGGCCGCTTCACCGCGCAGGCGGGCTTCGCCTACAACCGCCGCCTCGTGCGTTATTCAGAGGCTCAGGGCGAGCTGCCCACCTTCGATCCGTCCAGCTACATGACCGCCTTCCCGTACAGCCACTTCGGCAGCGGCGTGGTTTCCGGGGGCCTGCCGACGTTCGCGGTGATGGACTTCGACGCGATCGGATCGTCGGGCCTTTTCTCGGGCAACTACACCACCAATGTCGCGGCGGGCTGGGAAGTGGTTGAAAAGACCACCGGCGGCTACGGCGAAGTGACGGGCGAGATCGACATCGGTTCGATGACCCTGCGCCTCGACGGCGGCGCGCGCTGGGTGCGGACGGACGTGGAATCGAGCGCGGTGATCTCCGGATCGCCGGTCGACGTGAAGCGGCATTACGACAACTTCCTGCCCTCGTTCAACGCGGCGCTGAACATCACGCCCGACCTCGTTGCGCGCTTCGCCTATGCCCGCTCGATGACGCGGCCGGGCCTCGCCTCGCTCAACATCGCCGCGCCCGTGTTCGAGTACACCACGCGCACGGTGAGCAACCTCGGCAATCCCGCGCTCAAGCCCTACCTGTCGAACGACTTCGACCTCGGCTTCGAGTGGTACTTCAGCAAGGGCGGCCTGTTCTCGGTAGGCGTGTTCAAGAAGAACATCATCAGCTCGCTGACGACCTCGGTGGTGCAGCAGTCGGTCCCGCAGGAATACTGGGCCGCGATCTACGCCGATCCGCGCTACGACGCTTCGTACCAGGCGGACCCGGCGACCGCGCAGTACACATTCTACAGCACCGTGAACTCATCGGACGGGAACAGCGTGAAGGGGCTGGAGGCGACGCTCAACGTGCCGTTCACCTTCCTGCCGGGTGCGCTTTCGTACTTCGGCATCGCATCGAACTACACCCATGTCTCTGCCCGCGATTCCACGGGGTTGTCGCCCAACTCCTACAATTTCACGGCCTATTATGACACCGGTGACCTTGGCCTTCGCCTCTCGATCAACAAGCGCGACGACTATCTGCTGAGCCAACCGGGCGGCAACGGCCACGTGCAGGAACGCAAGTACGGGCCGACGCAAGTGGACTTCTCGGCCTACTACAACCTGACCAAGCAGATCAGCGTCAACCTCCAGGGGATCAACATCACTAACGAACGGGAGCGCATCTACGGCACCGGCGACGGAACTCAGTATCTGGTGCGCGAATTCTCCAAGACCGGCGCGCAGTGGTTCGTGGGCGCCCGCTACCAGTTCTGATACCTGGAAGGACCGCTGCCCAATACCCCTCGGGCGGCGGTCCTCTTTTTCGTTTTTCGGGAGTGATATAGAGTGCCGGCTTCAAGCAAGTTCGCATGTGCGCTGGCCCTCGCCGCCATGCTGCTGCCGGGCCATGCCCCGGCACGCGAGGTGGATGACAGCTACACGATCGGCCAGCGCTTCGCACAGTACCGGGACAAGTTTCCCGGGATCGCCTGGCCCGCCGTGACGTGGAAAGCGGGCCAGTCGGTGCTGTTCGACCGGCCCTACAAGAACACCGGCACCCGCGACCTTCATATCGACGTGTTCCGCCCCTCGGCGGGAGCCAACCGGCAGGGCATCCTGCTCGTCCACGGCGGAGGCTGGCGCGCCGGGGCGAAGACGCATTTCTACGCTCTGGCGAACCTCCTTGCCCAGCGCGGATACACCGTGTTCCTGCCGGAGTTCCGTCTATCGGTCGAGGCGGCCTATCCGGCGGGGATGATTGACATCGGCGACGCACTGGCATGGACACGCGCGCATGCTGCCGAATTCGACGTTGATCCCGCCCGCATCGCTGTGGGCGGCGCGTCGTCCGGCGGACAGATGGCCTCGCTGCTCGCTTATGCCGGACCTTCGGGCCTGTTCGGCTCGGGCACGGAGCGCACCGCCGCCGCGCTGATCGACCTCGACGGCGTGCTGGACTTCACCACCCCGCAAGCGCTGCAGTTCGAGAATGCCGCCGGGGAGGCATCGCCCGCCGCGCGCTGGCTTGGCGGTTCCTACGAGCACGCCGCCGCACGCTGGAAGGACGCGAGCGCCGCCAGCCATGTCGGCGCACAGTCACCGCCGACGCTTATCGTCAGCAGCGGCATCCCGCGCTTCACCGAAGGCAAGACCACGGTGCTCGCCGCGCTCGAACGCCACGGCATCGCCCATCGCTTCTTCGCCTTCGAGAATGCGCCGCACGACTTCTGGCTGTTCGAACCGTGGCTGCCCCGCGTCGCGGAGCAGATCGACGGCTTCCTCAAAACCCTTGAACCGGCGCGAGGGAGCGCACCTGAATGATCGGCAGACTTGCGTTCACACTGGCAGCGATGCTGTCCACCGGAACCGCGATGGCGGCGCCGACCGAGTACGTCGTGCGGCCGTCGTGCGGGGACGGCGCGGCGCCGTGCTACACGTCGATCCAACGTGCGCTCGACGCGGCAACGCGCGACGGTTCCGAAAACTGGATCACGATCCGCGTGGCGCCGGGCGACTATGCCGAAAAGCCGGTGATTTCCCGGAGCCGCCTCCGCCTGATCGGCAGCGGCGCGCAGCGCACGCGTGTGCACTTCGGCGCCGTAGCGCAAACCGCGAAAGGCTGGCACCGCGACGGCTGGGGCACGCCCGGCTCGGCGACGCTGATGGTGGACGCAAAGGACGTCGTGATCCGCGACCTGACCATTGAGAACACCTTCGATTACCTCGCCAACGACCACCACCCGCAGGGCAGCGCGGAGCGCATCGCCAACCCGCAGGCCGTCGCTTTGCTCCTCGACGTGCACAGCGACCGCGTGCTCGTCGATCGCACGGCAATTCTCGGCTATCAGGATACGCTGTTCACCAACGGCGGCCGGGCGCTGGTGCGCCGCAGCCTGGTGGCGGGCAACATCGACTTCATCTTCGGCAACGGGCAACTGCTGATCGAGGACAGCGAGATCCGCTCCCGTCCGCGCAGTGAGCCTTATGTTCCGGGCGAGTTCCAGTCCTTCATCGCCGCGCCATCGACCCAGTTGTCGCAGGCGCACGGCATCATCGTCTACCGCTCGCGCCTGACCCGCGAGGCCGGGGTGCCCGACGGCGCCGTAGCGCTCGCGCGGCCGTGGCATCCGACAACGCGCTTCGCCGACGGGCGCTATGCCGACCCTGCGGCCGTCGGACAGGCGATCTTCATCGACTGCTTCATGGACCGGCATATCCACCCGGACCACTGGACGACGATGAACGGCACCGCCCGCGACGGCACCATGACCGGGGTGTTCCGACCGCAGGACTCCCGCTTCTGGGAGACCGGCTCCCACGGCCCCGGCGCGAAGGCGCGCGATATCGGTATGACCTGGCGCGAGACCACAGGCATCGACGCTATCCGGCGCGATATCCTTGCCGGGTGGAGCCTGCAGGACGAAGCGCGTCGAACCCGCGCCGGAACGAAGGCGACCCGTGCACGGCCCCGCAGGACTATGGCAAAATAATTAACCATTGTCGGCCAGACTGACTCCCGGCTGACCGGGCTGGGAGCCGATGACCGAGTTACAGAATACGATCCTCGAGATGATCGCCAAAGGCGAGACACTGGCGGACACAGCCTTGCGGCTGTGCCTCGAAGTCGAGCGCCTCGTTCCCGACGTAGTCTGTTCGGTCGTTACGGTGGACCAGCTGGGCCGCCTTCACACGCTCGCCGCCCCCAGTCTTCCGCAAAGCTTCTGCGCGGCCATCGAGGGACTCGGCATCGGCCCCGAAGTCGGCACCTGCGGCACCGCGGCCCATCGCGGGCAGGAGATCACCACCGCCGACATCGCCAACGATCCACGCTGGGCGGACTTCAAGCACCTTGTCCTGCCGCTGGGCATCAAGGCCTGCTGGTCGCACCCGATATTCGACGCCCGCCGCCGCGCCGTCGCCACCTTCGCTTTCTACTACCGCGAGAAACGCGGCCCGTCGCAGCTCGAGCGCGAGATCGTCGAGCGCTGCGTCCACGTATGCGCGATCGCGCTCGACCGGCACCGGCGCGTGGTCGAATACGAGCGGCGCGCCAATACCGACGCGCTCACCGGCCTCGCCAATCGCGGAGCCTTCAATGCCGCCCTGCACCACCTCGATGCCGCCAGGCCGGGTAGCTGGGCGCTGTTCCTGCTCGACCTCGACAACCTCAAGTTCGTCAACGACACCTTCGGACACCGCGCGGGCGATCTCCTGCTCCGGCAAGTTGCCGACCGCCTGACCATCGCCGCCTTCCCCGACCGCGCCTACCGCATCGGCGGAGACGAATTCGCGATCGTGGTAGAGAGCGAGGCGGCGCTGCGCGATCTCGAACGCACGGCGCAGACATATCTGGACGAAATCTCCTCGACCGCCAATTGCGGGGGCAACGTCGTGTCCCCGGGGGCCACGATTGGCCTCGCCGAGTGCTCGCTGGCCGACACCACGGCCGAGCAGGTGCGCCAGAACGCCGACTTCGCACTCTATCACGCCAAGGAGACGGGGCGCGGCGGCTTCGTGCGCTACTGGCCGGGCATCGGAACGCGGATGACCCGGCGTCTCACCGCGATCCGCGACGTTAACGCAGCCCTGCGCGAGAACCGGATAGAGGCGCACTACCAACCCGTCGTCGATATACGCAGCGGCGAGGTCGTCGGCCTCGAGGCGCTGTCCCGCATGCGCATCGGCGAACAGGCCGTGCCCGCCGCCTCGTTCCACGAAGCGACGACCGATTCCCACATCGCACGCACTCTCACCCAGCGCATGATGGCATCGGTCGCGCGCGATATCCGTGAATGGCTTGCGGCGGGGATCGCTGTCCCGCAAGTCAGCATCAACGTCTCGTCCGCCGACTTCCACGGCGCCTCGATCTACGGTCTGCTGAGCAATACCTTCGAACGCGAAGGGGTGCCGCTGAGCCACGTCAGTCTGGAAGTGACCGAATCCGTCTACATGGACGAGGCGGGCGTCGTGCGGAAATCGGTGGAAGCCCTGCGCGCCAAGGGGCTGAAGGTGGCCCTCGACGATTTCGGCACCGGCTACGCCTCGCTCACGCACCTGATGAGCGTGCCGGTGGACTACATCAAGATCGACAAGTCCTTCGTCGATCGCATCGTTTCGCATGCCCCCAGCCAGATCATCGTCGAGGGGATAATCGACATCGCGACGAAGCTCGGAATCCGTGTCATCGCCGAAGGGATCGAGACGGCCGGACAGGCACGCAAGCTGATGGCGCTTGGGTGTACGCTGGGTCAGGGTTTCTTCTATTCCCGTGCCGTACCGAGCGATGCGGCGGCGGTCCTGATGGCCGCGCATCCACGCGGGCGAGGAATCACACTGGCCGGCGGACGGTTACAATAGTGAAATGTGCCGGATCGAACGGGAATCCTGCACCTCTTTAACCAAAAATAGCCATAGTCTCGTAGGCGGTGGGCATGATTTCTTGGACAATACATCGTCGGGCGGAGTCGCGTGCTTGCGCGTCGCGGAAAGGCCCTTCCCCGCAAGGTGGCCTGCGCGACTTCTTACCCGCTGCCGGACTGCTCGCCGCGGGGCTCGTCGGACTGACGGCTGGCTGGCTGCTTTCGGGCACGCAGTCGGGCCAATACCTCGTGGTCATGGCGCCGACCTCCTCCTTGGTCGATAGCGTCAATCTCGTCACCCGGACCGGCGGCCGCCTCGCAGCCACCAGTTCGCTGCCCAATGTCGTGATAGCCGGGTCTTCCCAGGCCCACTTCGCCGCGTCGCTTCGCAAGGCGGGCGCGTGGCTCGCTGTTTCCGTTCCGGCCGTCGCGGGATGCGGCGCCCCTTCTTCGCAGGAGCAGACCTCTTGAACGTCGAACTCGACCAACTGCGCCGCAAGTCCGGGCGCCTGCTCCTCTGGCTATTCTGGGCGCACGTGCCCCTCTTCGCCGTGGTGGCGCTGCTGACGAGCCACAATGCGCTCGCCGCCGCGCTGGCCGGCACCCTGGTGGCGGGCAGCTACCACGTGATGTGGCTGCGGCACGGCATCGCGCCCGCGACGCGCTACCTCTCCGCCGTGGCGCTGATGGCGGAACCGGCGATCCTGCTCGTCCTGCTGCGCGGCCATCCGTGGCAGATGGACATGCACATGTACTTCTTCGCCATGCTGACGCTGACCATCGGCTGGTGCGATCGCCGCGCCGTTCTGGTCGCCGCGACCGCCGTGGCGCTGCATCACCTGTTGCTGCTCTACCTGCTGCCCTCGGTCGTTTTCGCGGGCGGGGGCAACCTCGGCCGCGTGCTGCTCCATGCCGTCATCGTCACCTTCCAGGCGAGCGTGCTGGTGCTGCTGAGCGACCAGCTGGTGGAATCCTTCGCCCTGCGCGAACGCACCCGCGAAGCGGAAGAGGCGAGCCGCGCCAAGAGCATGTTCCTGGCCAACATGAGCCATGAAATCCGCACGCCGATGAACGCGATCCTCGGCTTCTGCCACCTGATCGGCCGAACCGACCTCGACCCCAAGCAGAAGGACTACGTCTCCAAGATCGGGCAGGCGGGCATGTCGCTGCTGCGCCTGATCAACGACATCCTCGACTTCTCGAAGAACGAAGCTGGCAAGCTGACGCTGGAGGCCAACCCCTTCGACGTGCGCAACGCGGTCGCCAACCAGCTGCAGCTGGTCGCAGGGGATGCCGAGGCCAAGCGGGTCCGCGTGACGTCCGAGATTTCCCGCGCCCTGCCCCATCGCCTGATGGGCGACGAACTGCGCTTCAACCAGGTGCTGCTCAATCTCGTCAGCAATGCTGTCAAGTTCTCCGAAAACGGCAGCGTCACCGTCGGCCTCGACATCGTCGCGGAAGTCGACGACCAGTTCACCGTCGAACTGCAGGTACGCGATACCGGCATCGGCATGAACGCCGAGCAGCAGGCGGCGCTGTTCCAGTCCTTCTCGCAGGCGGACAGCTCGACCACCCGGCGCTTCGGCGGCACCGGCCTCGGCCTCGCGATCTGCCGCCAGATCGTGGAGCAGATGGGTGGCTCGATCCGCGTCGAGAGCGCGCCCGGACAAGGCAGCACCTTCGTTGCCCGCATGCAGATGGCGCGCGAGGATGAGACCGCCGCGCTTGAGCCGGCCGTGCCTCCGCAGATCCGCGCCCTGCGCGTGCTCGCTGCCGACGACAACTCGGCATCGCGTCAGGTCCTTCAGGACATCTTCGCAGGCTGGGAAATCCCGCTCGATCTCGTCGCGTCGGGTGACGAAGCACTCAGCGCCATCCGCGGCGCGGACGAGGCCGGCCATGCCTACGACCTCGTTCTGCTGGACTGGAAGATGCCCGGCATGAACGGCCTCCAGACGGTCGAGGCGATGCAGGCGATGGATCATGCCGCGCCGCTGCCCCGCACCCTCATCGTCACCGCTTACGGCGCCGACAGCCTGCTGCCCGGCGGCACCCCCGCCCACGTCGCCGCGGTCCTGACCAAGCCGATCGCACCCCGCGCGCTGCTGGAGACGATCATCGAGGTGGCCTCGCAAGATGCCGGACCGGCCGGCGATGCCACTCCGGAAGATGCACCAAGCGTGGCGGCCCAGTTCCAGGGCGCGCGCGTGCTGCTGGTCGAGGACAACGAGATCAACCGCGAAATCGCCATCGAACTGCTTACGCAGGCCGGTCTGGTGGTGGACCAGGCGGAAAACGGCCGCATCGGCTGCGACCGCGTGCAAGCCGCCAACGGAAACTACGCGGCCGTCCTCATGGACGTGCAGATGCCGGAAATGGACGGCATTGCCGCAACCCGCCTGATCCGCGAGACATGGTCCGCAGACCGCCTGCCGATCATCGCCATGACCGCCCACGCGCACGAGGAAGAGCGCCAGCGCTGCCTCAACGCGGGGATGAACGATCATATCTCCAAGCCCGTCGATCCGGCCATGCTGATGCGCACGCTCGAGCGTTGGCTGAGGCCGGTCGCCACCGGAATGCCGGTGGCGACACCCGCTCCGGTCGTCGTGGCGGCGCAAGCTCCCGTACAGGACGTCGTCCTGCCAGAGACCCTGCTGCCGTTCGACTTGCGCGCGGCCCTGCTGCGGGTGAACGGCAAGGCCTCGCTCCTGCGCAAGCTCATCATCACCTTCGGCGAGACTTATGCGAACGTCGGGCAGGACCTGCGCACCCATATCGCTGGCGGCCTGCTCGCCGACGCGCGCCGCCTTGCGCACAGCCTCAAGGGCGTGGCAGGTTCGCTGGAACTGCCGGACATCCAACGCTCGGCGGCAGAGATCGAGCGGATGCTCGCCGATGGGGATGCGCTGCAGGCGCAGTCCGCGATCGTCGACCTCGAGACGCTGCTGGCTCCGGCCGTCGCCGCCGCGCGCAGCCTCACTGCGAACCGCACGGCAGCCGCCCCGGCGACCGAGGGGGATCGCGACATGAGCGCAGCGGCGGCGGCACGCGACGAATTGCGTGGCCTGCTGCGTCGCCGCAGCCTCGGCGCGAGGGCCAGCTTCGGGCGCTACGCCGCCGCGATCGGCCTCAACGACGACGAGCGCGCGGCACACCCGGTAAATCGCGCCCTTGAGAAACTCGACTACGATACGGCAATCGACCTCCTCGACGCGGAAGAAGCCGCCGCCGAGACAGTCGACCAGGCAGGAGCAGCGGCATGAGCAGGGGCACGATCCTCATCGTCGACGACGAGGTCTCGAATATCGAGATCATGAATGCGGTGCTGGAGGACGACTACGAAGTCCTGTTCTCCACTTCCGGCCAGCAGGCGCTGGATACGGCTCGGGCCACGCCGCCCGACCTCATCTTGCTCGACGTGCTGATGCCCGGGATCGACGGCTTCGAAGTATGTCGTCAGATTAAGGATGACCCACAACTCGCTGATATTCCCGTGATCTTCACAACGGGACTTGGCGATACCGACCACGAGATGCGCGGCCTGTCGCTGGGCGCGATCGACTATGTGACAAAGCCGATCCAGCCCGCGATCCTGCGCGCCCGGGTCGGCAACCACATCGAACTCAAGCGCCTGCGTGACCAGTTGGCCAGCATGGCGGTGACCGATGCCCTCACCGGGCTCAGCAACCGCCGCCAGATGGAGCAGGCGCTCAAGTCCGAGGTGGGGCGCCTCGGCCGTACCGGCGACTGGCTGACGGTCATCATGATCGACATCGATTTCTTCAAGCAGTTCAACGATACGTATGGTCACCCGGCCGGAGATCGCTGCATCGTTATGGTCGGCGCGGCGCTTACCCGTGCCGTCAAGCGCGCGTCCGACCTTCCCGCTCGCTACGGCGGCGAGGAGTTCGCCTGCATTCTCCCCGGTGCCGATCCCGAAGGCGCGGCGCTGGTGGCGCAGGAAATCAGCCTGCATGTGCAGTCCCTCAACATCCCGCACGAACGTTCGCAGATCAGCCCGTTCATTACCGTCAGCATTGGCGTCGCCAGTGCCCGCTGCCTGCCGGACATGACCCCCGAGATGTGGATGAAGGAGGCGGACCGCCAACTCTACCTAAGCAAGCAGCAAGGCCGGAACCGCGTAACCTCGACCGAGTTCGGTGCGGTCGTGGACAACCTGCAGGCCTGAACAGCCACCCCCCGCGCTCGACATATTCACAGACAGGGGATTTCAAAACTGAATTGCATATAAAAACATGATTTTTCATATAGATATGGTAAATTTATGCTAACATTTTGAGATATACGCTGCAATGCTATAAGCAACCTGACGTAATTATCTTATCATGTTGAAAATAAAGATATATAGCTATATCATAAGGAAAGGCTCGCTGCGGTCGTTCAACGGTTCGCAGCCGTCTTCGGTGATCAGCCACAAGTCCTCGAGGTGCACGTTCCCGGTGGCGTCGAGGTGCAGCACGGGGCAATCGACGCTGACGACCATGTTTGCCTCGACACGGTGGTCGCCCTTCTCGAAGTTGAGCGCACCGCCCTTGAACGCCTCGTCGGTATGGAACAAGCCGACGCTGTGCGTGGCGCAGGAGACGGCCACATCGTAGCCGCCGCGTGCCACCGCATCATGCCCGATCCGGCGGATATCGGAGTAGTGAAGTCCGGGGCGCAGTTCACGGGCGATGGCATCGTTGGCGCAGACAGCCGCCTCCACCATCCGCATGACGATGGGATCGGGCGTGCCGACGAATACCGTCCGCCCGAAATCGCCGTGATATCCGGCGTAGTGGCTGACCGCATCGATCTGGAAGCTGCGTCCGTCCCTGATCACGCCGTCCCGTCGCCGCATGGCCATGCTGTCGGTCGAGACGAAGAGGGGTATGCCGCCGCGCCGCCCGGTCTCGGCGAAGAAGGCGAGCCGCAGCTCCTCGTACGTCGATCCCGCTCGCATCGACAGGATCGCCGCGCGGGCGGCTTCGGCATTGTTGGCGGCGGCATGGCGCATGAGCGCGATCTCGACCGGCGACTTGATCATGCGGATGCTGCGAAGCAGCGGCTCTGCGGGGAAGCACTTGCCGCTCAGCCCCAGAGCCGCCGCCGCATTCAATGTATCGACGGCAAAGCTCGTCCCATAAGCGGCCACCGCCGCTCTCAGGGCCGACGCGGCATCGGGATAGGCGGGCCTGCGCGAGAGCACGCCCAGTGTTGCAGTCCGGCTGATCATGTCCAGCGGATCGGCGCGCCCGCCCGGCGGTTCGTCGAGGAAAATCGGCGCTGCAGCGTCGCCCTCCAGTCCCTCGGGCGCGGTATAGAGGAAGATGTCGAGCGGGCCGTCCTCGGCCGGGTCTTCGACGTCGTGGAGATAATGGATGAACTGGCTGGTGATCAGGATCACCGGCTGATCGGCCGCCGCCGGGACGACCGCCAGGACCGCGCCCGACTGGCCCATCAGCACCATCTGCGGCCAGAAGCCGGTCGCGTGGTAGATGTTCGTCGGGTCGGACAGAACCAGCGCCGACACGCCGCTCTCGGTGAGCACACGTTCGGCGACGGCACGGTTCATCAGGGGCGCAAGCGCGGGCATGGGACAGTCGTTTCCTTGAGGCACGGATAAAGGCGCGGCGTCGTCAGCCGACGTGCCGCGCGCAGGACGGGGTTTTACGGCTCACCAGATTTCGGGACGGGACCTCAGGCCGGGATCGAGGTCGAAGGCATTGACGGGAACGGTGAGACCCAGGTTCTCGCGCAAGGTCGCGCCTTCGTATTCCCTGCGGAAATGGCCACGATCCTGAAGGATCGGGACGACGTGATCGACGAAGTCCTCCAGCCCGCCCGGCAGGAACGGTGCGGAGATGACGAAGCCGTCGGCGGCGCCCTGCTTCTCCCACTCTATAAGCGTCCCGGCCACGTCCTCGGCGGTGCCGACGATGGTGTGCCCGGTCCGACCGGCCGCGACCCTGCGCGCCAGCTCGCGCACCGGCAGGCCCTCGCGCTCCGCCAGTTCGAGCACGCGGTCCCGCGTCGAGTTCTGGCCAGCCAGCGCCGTTTCCGGCAGCGGCGGCAGCGGACCGTCGGGGTCTGCCTGCGACAGGTCGATATTGCCGAGCAGCCCTTCGAGCTTGGAGATGGCGATCTCGGCCGGGATCAGGTCGTCCAGTTCGTGCTTGAGATCTTCGGCTTCGGCAAGGGTACGTCCTATGACCGGGGTGACCGCAGGCATGATCTTGAGACCGTCCGGCGTGCGGCCGAACCCGGCCAGTTGCGCGTGCATCGCGGAGCGGAAGGCCTTCGCCGTCTCGATCGTTGGGTGCGAGGTGAAGATGACTTCGGCGGTCGCTGCGGCGAAGCGCTGGCCGGTGGCCGAGGCCCCCGCCTGCACCAGGACCGGGTGACCCTGCGGCGGACGCGGTACGGTCAGCGGCCCGGCGACCCTGAAGTTCGTGCCCTCGTGATCGACGGCGCTGATACGCGAAGGGTCGGTGTAGCGCCCGCTCGCCTTGTCGGCGACGACGGCGCCTTCCTGCCAGCTGTCCCACAGCTTGCGCGCAACCGCCACGAACTCCTCCGCGCGGGCGTAGCGATCGCCATGTGCGAGATGGCTGTCGAAACCATAGTTGTGCGCCTCGTTCTCCATGGTGGAGGTCACGATGTTCCAGCCCGCGCGGCCACGGCTCATGTGATCGAGCGAGGCGAAGCGGCGGGCCAGATCGTAGGGATGGTTGTACGTGGTAGACGCCGTGCCGATCAGGCCGAGGTGCCGTGTTTCCGCCGCGATCGTCGCCAGCACCACGAGCGGGTCCAGCTTGGGCGTCTCCAGCCCGGCGAAGACCGAAGCGCCCCGGACCGGATGATAGCCGAGGTAGTCGGCCAGGAAGACGCCGTCGAACAGCCCCTTCTCCGCAGTGCGGCCAAGTGCGCGAAAATAGTCGGCGTCGCACAGCGCATTGTCGGCGGCGCGGGAGTGACGCCAACCGGCGATATGGCCACCGGTCTGCATCAGGAACGCAAGCAGTTTCATGACGTCTTTGGCGCCTCGCGTCGAAGAATTGAGCCTGTCGGGGATCACCCTCGTCGGGAACGGCGGCCGAAGCCACCCTTGCCCCCTGACATGTGCGGATAACGAGCACGACTTGGCCGCCCACGCCAATCAGGATTCCTTGGAGGTGATAAGGGGTTCTGATTTCCGAAGCGGAAAAAACCGATGTTACCTTGCACTTATCAAGCGGCGATTTGATGACAGCAAGCCGTCCAGTGCTCGATGCAATGCTTAATAAAGAAACACGATAAAAGTTTCACGCAGGAAGAACGATCTCAAAACTCAGACCAATAATGGTCAGGGATCGAAATGGGGAAAGCAATCATGACCAGCACGTCGGCGCTGAATCGCGCCGTTCTTTTGTCCTGCACGTCGATGATCGTCGCGTTGGGCCTTTCGACCAACGCCAATGCGCAGGCATCCGGCGCCGATACGACTGCGAGTGCGCCCGGCGACATCGTCGTGACTGCCCGCAAGCGCGGCGAGGACATTCTCAAGACCCCGATCTCGGTCACCGCCCTGACGGGCGAGGACATGCAAAAGCGCGGCGTGCAGTCGGTCACCGACCTTGCCTCCTTCACGCCCAGCATGAAGATCGTGTCGAGCTCTTCGGGCCGCAACGACCGCTCGTTCCAGCAGGTCATCATCCGCGGCTTCACGCCCTCCAGCGCTTCGGTCCAGACCGCCTCGATGTTCATCGACGGCGTGCCGGTCTCGACCGCCACCGCGATCCAGACGATCTCCGATCCCGAGCGTATCGAAGTGCTGAAAGGCCCGCAGAGCGCCTACTTCGGCCGCCAGACTTTCGCCGGTGCCGTCAACGTCGTGACCAAGTCCACGCCCGACCGCCTCGAAGGCAGCTTCTCGGGCATGGTCGGCACGCGCAACAACCATGACATCCAGGCCTCCATCGGCGCGCCGTTGATCGAGGGCCTCGTCGGCTTCCGCGCGACCGTGCAGGAAATGGCCAAGGGCGGTTCGTGGAAAAACCAGGGCGTGCCCGGCCAGACGCTCGGCGACCAGCGCACCCGCGCCGCGACGCTGGCGATGGAGTTCACCCCTTCCTCGAACCTGAAGGCGAAGGCCTTCGCGATGATCTCGAAGAACAATGACGGTCCGAACGCGACCGGCCTGCTGGCGGCGCACGCCGTCACCAACCCTTCGAACGGCGCGTTGATCGTGCCGGATTCCTCGAACTGCGCCTTTGGCGCCAACCGCTACTTCTGTGGCACCCTGCCCGGCCTGCCCGCCGGCGCGCCTTCGATGAACACGGTGAACACGCCCTTCATCAAGGACTTCCTCGCCAACCCTAAGGGCCGCCTGATCAACCCTGAGGACGGCGTGCAGGGCTATGGCCTGCGCAGCCGCTTCTATCACCTGCACTTCAACGTCGACTGGGAGGTCGGCAGCGGCATCACTCTGTCCTCGCTCACCGGCTACAACAACGAGCGCCGCAGCCAGTTGTCGGACCTCGACCTCTATTACAACACCACTGCGCCGAATTCGACCAACGCGGTCGGCACGGCGCCCGGAGCACCGAGCTACTTCGACTATCCCTACCTCGTCGAAGCCAAAAGCAAGGACTTCTCGCAGGAACTTCGTGCAAGTTATGATGATGGCGGGCCGTTCACCGCCACGCTCGGCGGCAGCTATCTGAACGCGACGTTCCAGGGCGGCGGCGGCGGCAACAACGGCGCGCTCGGCACCAGCCAGTTCAGCGTCGTCTCGGGCAAGACCCGCAACCGCACCTTCGGCGCCTTCTTCGGCCTCGGCTACAAGATCACGCCGGAACTGAGCATCAACTTCGACGGCCGCTACCAGATCGACACGATGTATGCCTATGCCCGCCCGGGCGGCCAGACCATCGCCTCGGCCGCCTTCGCGACGCCGGGCTTCTACGAGGAAGGCTCGGTTCTCGCCAAGCAGACCTACAAAAATTTCACCCCGCGCGTGATCGTCAACTACGACGTGACACCGGACATGATGGTCTATGCCTCGTACTCGAAGGGCGTGAACCCGGCGGCATTCAACACCGTGTTCCTCTCCAACCTGAGCCCGGCGGCACAGGTTCTGGCGGCGGACGCGGGCCTGCGCATCGCGGTGAAACCGGAAAAGCTCGACAATTTCGAGATCGGCGCCAAGGGCAAGGCGTTCAACAACCGCGTGCGCTACGCCGTTGCCGCCTACTACGGCATCTGGAAGGACCAGCTGAACGCCAACGTCATCACCCTCGTCGATCCGACGACGAGCGTGGTTTACAACATCCAGGCCCAGCTCAACACCGGCAAGGTCAAGATGTACGGCCTCGAAGGCGACTTCTCCTTCGCGGCGACCGACCACCTGACCCTCTCGGCCAACGGTTCGTACAACGAAAGCGACATCCGCAAGCTGAGCGCGCCCACGGTGACCGCCCTTACCGGCATCACCGACTTTAGCGGCAACCACAATCCGCTGGCGTCGCGCTGGTCGGGCTCGGTCTCGGCCAACTACACGATGCCGCTGCGCGGTGACGTGGAGGCCTTCGCCCGCGCCGACTTCACCTACAAGTCGGGGGTCTACACCAATGCTTCCAACCTGACGAAGACGCCGGACATGACGCAGGTGAACTTGCGCGCAGGCTTCGCGAACGATCGCTTCACGTTCGAAGGTTTCGTGACCAACCTGTTCAACAACAAGGCTTATCCGGCTGCCATCGACTTCACCCTGCTGGAGCGCACCAACTCCTACCTTTCGCCGTTCTCGGGCGTCGCGGTGGCGCTGCGCGACCTGCGCACGTTCGGTGTGCGATCAACCGTGAAGTTCTGACGAGTGCCGATGTGCGGCGAGGTGCTGCCTGCACCCCGCTGCACACGGTATTTCAACTCGAGCAGATGGATACGACGATGAGCGAATACGATCTGGTCATTCGCGGCGGCACTGTCGCCGACGGCACCGGAGCCGATCTTTTCGAAGGCGACGTCGCGGTGCGCGGCGGCAAGATTGTCGCGACAGTGGCCATCTCCGGCTCCGGGCGCGAGGAGATCGACGCGCGCGGCAAGCTGGTCACGCCCGGCTTCGTCGACATCCACACCCATTACGACGCCCAGGTCACCTGGGACACGCAGTTCTCGCCATCGACCAATCACGGCGTGACGAGCGTGCTCATGGGTAACTGCGGCGTCGGCTTCGCCCCCTGCCGACCCGACATGCGCGAGCAGATGATCGACGTCATGGAAGGCGTCGAGGACATTCCCGGCATCGTCATGGCCGAGGGCCTGCCGTGGAACTGGGAGAGCTTCCCGGAATACATGGACGCCATCGAGCAGCGCCCCATGGATGCCGACTTCGCCGTCGCCGTCCCGCACATTCCGGTGCGCGTCCACGTCATGGGCCAGCGCGCCATCGAGCGTGAACCCGCCACCGGCACCGACATGCAGGCCATGGCCGCCATCGTCCGCGAAGGGCTGCAGGCAGGCGCCTTCGGGTTCTCCACCACCCGCGTCATCGGCCACCGCACCGCGAGCGGCGACCAGCTCCCGGTCACCACCGCGAGCGAGGACGAACTGCTCACCATCGCCATGGCCATGAAGCCATTTGGCCGCCACTTGTTCATGTCGGCTTCCGAATTCGACACCGGCAACGGCTTCTCGTCCGAATTCCGCATGCTCTCGCGCGTGGCGGAGGCTTCGGGCCAGACGGTGACCTTCCCGCTCCTGCAGTACAACGAAGCGCCCGATCGCTGGCGCGAGATCGCCGACGCCTGCGCCGCGAGCCGGGCGCAGGGGATCGACATCTATGGACAGGTCGTCGGCCGCCCGGTCGGCGTCCTGTTCGGCCACCAGTTGTCGCTCAATCCCTTCCGGGGCTGCCCGACTTACGACGCCATCGAGCACCTGCCCCTCGTCGCCCGCGCGCTGGAAATGCGCAAGCCCGAGATAAAAGCCGCGATCCTCTCGGAAATGGGCCTGCCGCTCGACCCAAAGACGTATCCCGCGTTCATGCGCGAAGTCTCCCAGTGTTATGCCATGGGCGAGAACCCCGACTATGCCCCGCCCGAAAGCGCCCGCTTCGACATTATCGCCGCCCAGCGCGGCTGCAGCGTCCACGAAGTCGCCTACGACGCCCTGCTGGAGGAGGATGGCCAGGCCATCCTCTACTTCCCGGCGCGCAACTACACGCACTACAACCTCGACGTCGTCCACCACATGCTGCGGCGCGAGGACACCGTGCTCGGCCTCGGCGACGGCGGTGCGCATGTCGGTGCGATCTGCGACGGCAGCATGCAGACGTTCCTCCTCACTTACTGGACCCGCGACCGCGTGGGCGAGCGCTTGTCGATCCCCGAAGCGGTTCGCCTGATGACCGGCCACACCGCCCATGTCGGCGGTTTCGGCGATCGCGGGATCATCGCGCCGGGCTACAAGGCGGACCTCAACGTCATCGACTACGACCGCCTGCGCCTCGCCCCGCCGCGCGCCAGCTTCGACCTTCCCGCCGGTGGCCGCCGCCTGACGCAAGGGGCGAGCGGCTACGCCGCGACGATCCTCTCCGGCGTCGTCACCGCCCGCGACGATACCCCCACGGGTGCCCTGCCCGGCCGCCTCGTGCGTGGCCGCCGCTCCGCGCCTGTCGCCTGATACCTCCAGACGGAACTGACCTGATGCTCATCAATCGAGACCGCGCCGACACCCTGATGGACTGCGAGGACATCGCGGTCGTCGTCGCCTCGACCCCGATCAATACCTACTACCTCTCCAGCTGGGCGACCGACGCAAGTTGGGGCTTCGGCGATCTCGCGCTGGCGATCCTGCCGCGCGACCATGCGCTCGATGCCGCCGTGCTGACCCTCGAGGTCGACATGGGCCAGCCCCAGCAAGGGCAGGGCACGTGGATGGCGGTGCGCGGCTACGCCCGCAAGCCCGGCATCGGCGCGGGCGGCGTGCAGGCCGCGCTGACCGCTGAGGGCCTGCCGCAGAACCATCAGGAAGCGGTAGCGCAATACTTGCGCGAACTCGGCCTCGACCGCTCGCGCGTGGCGTTCGAGGATCGCGGCCTCGGCCTCGACGTCAACGAACTGCTCGGCGGCACCATCGACGTCGTCCCGGCGCGCGATCTCCTGCGCGACATGCGCATGGTCAAGACGCCCGCTGAGATGGCCAACATGCGCGCCGCCGCCCGCAAGACCGAACTGTCGCTCCAGCTCTCGGCCGAGGCGCTTGCCGCCGGGGCCACCTGCGCCGAGGCGGAGCGGGTGTTCTGGTCCGCCGCCGCGCTGGCGGGCGGCCGCCCGGTGTTCCTGCTCATCACGCCCTACCGCCCCGGCTTCGGGCGCTTGCCCAAGAATGCCGAACTGCAGCAGGGCGACATGGTGACTTTCGATGCCACCGCCGAGTTCTCGCACTACACCAGCGACATCGGCCGCACCGCAGTCATCGGCGAGCCCTCGCCCGAACAGCTCAAGCGCTACAATGCTACGCGGCTTGGCTGGCAGGCGGCGCTGCCGGAGTTCCGCGCCGGTCGCCTCTCCAGCGACGTGGAGAAGGCCGTCGTCGCCTCGATCCAGGCCCACGGCAACCCCGAGTTCCGCGCCTGCGGCCTCCACTCGGTCGGGCTGGAGCACACCGATCACCCGCATCCGGGCGGAGGCATGCACAGTTTCGAACTAGTAGACCGCATGGTCCTGAGCTGCGACCTGCCCTGGATCGGCCCGGAGATCGGCAAGTTCCACTTCGAGGACATCATCTACCTCGACGGCGACACGGTCGAGATCCTCAACGATGCCGACGGCCGCCTGATGGCCTGCATCGACGGGCGCACCGTTCGTGTCGACTGACACCCCGGCGCCCTTCCCTCCGCTCCGCCAGACGCTCTGGCCGATGCTGCTGCTTTTCCTCGCGGCCAATTTCTATAGCATTGACAAGGCCATCGTCGGCGTGCTGGCCGAGCCGATCAAGGCCGACCTCGGCATCGACGACATCCGCATGGGTCTGCTCATGGGCCTCGCCTATTCGCTGCTGAGCGGAGTGTGCGGGCTGTGGCTGGGCTCTCTGGTGGACCGACATGTACGCAAGCGCGTGCTGGGCGGCGCGATCATCGTCTGGAGTGTGTCCACCGCGCTCGGCGGCCTCGCGCCGAATTTCGAGACGTTCTTCGTGTTTCGGGCCCTCGTCGGCCTTGGCGAAGCGGCGGTCGCGCCTGCCGCCATGTCGCTGATCGCCGACATGTTCCCGCCCGACCGGCGCGGCCGGGCGCTGAGCGCCTACCTCATCGGCGCGACGATCGGCACCGCGCTGTCCTCGGTGATCCCGGGCGCGATCCTTGCAGCGCAGGTGCATATCGCGCTGCCGGGCTATGGCCTCGTCGTCCCGTGGCGCAGCGCGTTCCTGCTCTGCGGCATCGTCGGCCCGGCCGTGGGCCTCGCCTTCCTGACCATTCGCGAGCCCGTCCGGCGCGGCCTTACCGCTGAGGCAAAAGCGCCCGCGCGGGTGGGTGAGAAGCTGGCCTATCTCGGCCGCCAGCGGAAGCTGGTCGTGCCGCTGTTTGCGGGTTTCTGCCTCTATTACCTCGCCTTCGTCGGTGTGACCTCATGGACCGCGCCGCTGCTGATGCGCACTTATGGGCTGACGCTACCCCAGATCGCCAACCTGCTCGGCCTCGGCATGCTTATCGCTGGGGTCTCCGGCTACCTGCTCGGCGGCTTCGCGGCCGACACCCGCAAGGCCGGGCGCATCGGGCTGATGGCGGTGCTGCCGCTGGTCGCCCTGCCCACCGCGTTCGCGGGCTATGCGCCAGGCCTTGGCCTTGCCATTGCGGCGCTCGCCACGATCAGCCTGACCACGCCGATGCTCAACGTCGCGATGAACGCGACCGTGCAGGAGATCGTGCCCAACGACATGCGCGGCTTCTCCTACGCCTTCCTCAGCGTCGTCGCGGCCTTGCCCGCAGGCGCCGGAGGGCCGTTCGCCATCGCCTTCGTCTCGGAGAAGGTGCTCGGCGATCCATCTCGCATCGCCGCCTCGTTCGTCCTCGTCGTCCTGCCCTGCCTCGTGCTGGCGGCGGCCTGTTTCGCGGCCGCCGCGCGCGCCTATCGCTCCGCCCCGGCGGATGGCGAACTGGCGCGCGTCATCGGCGCCAGCCACTTGTGATCTCTCCGGAGCCCGTACCATGCCCGACCCCAACCAGATGATTTTGGCCACCTTCATCCACAACAGCGGCGCGCACCCCGGCGGATGGCGTTGGCCCGGCGCGCCTGCCGTAGACCAGCACGACTTCGCCCACTTCGCTCACCTCGCCCAGACGGCCGAGCGCGGGAAGATGCACTGCTACTTCTCAGGCGATTCCCAAGGCTTTCCGAGCATTTCCGGCAAGGACGCCTTCGCCGCTACCGATTACGCGGGCAAGCTGGAGCCGACCACGCTGCTCGCCGCGCTGGCCGTCGTCACGAAGCACATCGGCCTGATCGCCACCGCCTCGACCACGTACAACGAGCCTTACGCGATCGCCCGCCGCTTTGCCTCGCTCGACCATATCTCGAAGGGCCGCGCGGGCTGGAACGTCGTCACCTCCGCCAGCGACGGCGAAGCGCGCAACTTCGGGCGCGACCTGAACATGGACCACGACGCCCGCTACGCCCGCGCCGAGGAGTTCGTGGACGTAGCCAAGAACCTCTGGGACAGCTGGGAGGACGGCGCGATCCTGCGCGACCGCGACGCGGCGCGCTACTTCGACCCCGCCAAGGTCCACGAACTGGGTCACAAGGGCGAGCACTTCTCCGTCGCCGGTCCGCTCAATGTCGCCCGCCCGCCGCAAGGGCACCCGATCATCGTGCAGGCGGGCGGCTCCGGCCCCGGCCGCGCGCTGGCCGCGCGCACCGCGGACATGATCTTCACCGCCGCCAGTTCAGTGGAAGTCGCGAAGGAGTTCCGCGACGACATGCGCGCCCGCGCCGCCGCCTTCGGCCGCAACCCGGATCACGTGAAGATCATCCCCTCGGTCCAGTTGATGGTCCGCGCCAGCGAGGCGGAGGCCCGCCGAGCCGACGAGGAACTGCTTGACCTCGTGCCCGAGGCTCTGGCCCTTCGCACCCTCAGCCTGCAACTCGGCGTCGATCTCTCGCACCTCTCGGTCAATGATCGCTTGCCCGACCTGCCCGAGACCAACGGCGGCAAGTGGGTGCAGCAGTCGATCATCCGCATGGCCCGCGAGGAAGACCTGCCGATCGGGCTGCTTGCCCGGCGCGTCGTCGTCTCGCGCGCCAGCTTCTCCTATACCGGCACGCCCGAGCAGGTGGCGGACTTGTGCGAGAACTGGTTCCGCGCGGGCGCTGCGGACGGGTTCTCGCTCTCGCCCAACTACCAGCCCGGCGTGCTGGAGGATTTCGTCGACCAGGTCATCCCCATCCTTCAGAAGCGCGGCCTGTTCCGCGCCGAGTACGAAGGCGATACCCTGCGCGAGAACCTCGGCCTGCCGCGCCCGGAAAATGCCTTCGTCGCCAATCCCGCGCTGGGGTGCGAACCCCGCATGTGGGCCTGACCGCTACAGCCACTTTCGAAGAGGAATAGGACCATGTTGAGCCGTCGTGATGTTGCCCGGGGTATAGGTCTGGCCGGAGCAGTCAGCGCGTTTCCCGCCCTCGCCGCGCAGAAAGCTGCCAGCCTGCCGACGCCCCCGAAAGGCCAGTGGACCCGCTTCGGCGAACTGCGCCGTGCGGGCGGCGTGCTGCACTATGCCGTGATCGGAGAGCCGGTTGTAGGCAAGCTGCCGGTGGTGCTGCTGCACAAGCTGGGTGGCTGGCTGTCCGACTGGCGCCATGTCGCGCCGATGCTGGCCGAGGGGCGGCAGGTCTATGCCTTCGACCTTCCCGGTCACGGCGGCTCGCGCTGGGACGGCCCGGCGCCCTACATCCAGAGTCTTGGCGAGACGGCCGCGCTGCTGGTCGGTGCTTTCGACGAACTCGGCTTCGACAAGGTGGACCTGATAGGCACCTCGCTCGGCGGCTGCCTCGCCGTGCCGCTCGCCGCATTCTGGCCGGAGCGGGTGGGCAAGCTCGCGCTCGTCTCCTGTGCTCTCGGCCATCGCCGCTCACTGGCCGAGATCAAGGTTGCGGTGGACGACAAGCAGGGCACCCTGTTCGACAAGAATGGCGACCCGGTTCCGACGCCGCCGGAACTGCTGTCAAAGACCTTCGGCATCATCAATACCGGCCCGATCAATGCCGAGGGCATCCTCAGCCGCAAGTCGGCGGGCAAGTGGATCCAGCCTTCCGAACGCGGTGTCGCGATCACCGAGATCGCCGGAACCATGAACCGGATCGAAGCCCCGACGCTGCTGGTCTACGGCCAGTTCGACAAGGCCTACCTCAAGTTCCGCAGCGCCGCGGAAGCCGAACTGAAGCGCGGCAAGACCATGATAGTCGAGAACTCGGGCGCCTTCGTGATGCAGGACAATCCGCCTGCCACGGCCCGTGTGCTGAAGGCCTTCCTCGACGAGACGTGACTGGCGCTCAGTTCGGCTTGCGAGCGCACCATTGCCGGATGGTCGCCTTGAGCAGCCGGACGGTGCGGGTCTCGTAGCGATCCTTGAGAGTAATGAAGCCGAAGGCGGGCGCCGGAATTTCCGAGCCCGCCAGACGCTTCAAAGTGCCGCTCGCCAGTTCGTCGGCGACAGCCTCGCACGCGACCATGCCGATCATGCCCGAGTGCAGGATCATGGCCTTCACGAAAGTCGTGGACGAGGCTTTCACCGACTTGCTCTGAGGTCCGTAGCCGAACCGGCGCAGCATGTTCACGACGTCGTCGTTGTCGATCGGATCGGCCGTCTCGTAGGCGCTGACATGCGCCCAGACGAAGTCGGTGCCCCTGGCGAAATCGTCCTCCGTCAGAGCGAAAACCGGGTGGTCCGGCGCGGCGACGACGGCATATTCGCGCTTGAACAGCGGCTCGAATTCCAGCGCATCGTCGGCGTAACCTTCAGGCAATCCGCAGAACGCGAAGTCGAGATCGCCTGATGACAGCAGGTCCAGCAGCTGCGTCGTGTAGCCTTCGCGCACCCACATATCCACGTGGCCCGCCTGCTCGACGAACTGGCGCATGGCGCGGCTCATAGTATCGTTCATGATGATCGGATGCACCCCCACCGCCACCTTGGGCACGCGGTTGGCGGTCGCGAGGTCGTGGAGAATGCGCTGCTCCTCCATCAGCATGAGGCGCGCGCGCTGGACCAGCTTCTCGCACATCTCGGTCGGGCGCACGCCGTTGGGGCCGCGCTCGAAGAGGCTGGTGTTGAACTCCTCCTCCAGCTGGCGGATGCTGAGCGTCAGTGCGGGCTGCGTGATGCCGACCATCTTCGACGCCTTGCGCAGGCTCCCGCTCTCGTAGATCGCGATCATTCGCTTGAGCTGCACGAGGTTCACGGGTTTTCCTTTGCCTTGGCGACCTAATCGGCGGACAATGTGGCATGTCCGCCGCCCGGCTCAAGTAATCAGCTCAGGTGAGCGTCGATCTCGCCGACGACGCGCGCGTTTTCCAGCTTGAGCACGCCATGCTTCACCCCGAGGAGATCGACGCGGCGGGCGTTGGGATAGTGGTGCGAGTTGGCAAGCGTGGGCTCCCACAAGTCATCCTCGGGGTTCATCACCAGCACCGGCTGCGCCACTTCGGCCATCGCGCCGAGGAAGTCGAAGCGATAGACCGAGATATAGCCCCATGGCATCCGCCCGCCGAGGCGCAGGCACTCGGCCATGCTGATGTGACGCTCTTCGTAAGAGATGCGCGGGTCGCTCAGTTCGCCGATGATCGCCCAGAGCTTTTCGACATGCGCCAAGTCCGGACCCGGGGGCGGGAACGCCGTGAGCAGGTTGGCGAGCTTGGCTTCGCGCTGCTCGGCCGGAAAGGCGGCAAGGCCGAAGACCACTGCGCGGCGAACCCGCTCCGGCAGACTGCGGGCAAGCTGCGTGGCGATGATCGAGCCGGTGTGAAAGCCCATGACGTCGAACTGACCGGCCTGGATCACGCCCCCGGCCGCGAGGTCGGTCATGAACTGCGCCATGATTTCGGCGAAATCCTCGATGGTGACCGGCTCGGGCGGGGAATCGCTCATGCCGTAGCCCGGCGTATCGACGGCGATCACGGTGCGCTTGGCCGACAAGGGCTCCATCACCGGTAGCCAGTCGCCGCTGTTGCTAGGCGTCTGGTGGAGGCACAGCAGCGGCGGCAGGGCGTCAGGGGTGTCGCACTTTGCGATGCGATAGTGGAGTTGGCCGAAGCGGCTCGGCGCATAGCCGCGCAGGATTTTGGACATGGTCAGTTCCGTTGGTCGGAGGTGATGCGCGAAGCCGCGCGGAAAGCGAGCAGCGACGCCGCGATGAAGGCACAAAGCCCGACGATCGCCATGGATCGACCCACCGCCGCCGGGGAGGCGAACACGGACTCGGTCAGCCACGCCACGGCCAGCGGGCCGAGCGAGGCGCCGATGATCGTCATGACGAAGGCATAGAGCGCAACCGCGAAACCGCGCACCTTGGTGGGCGTGATCTCCGAGATCACCGACAGCATCGTGGTTCCGTAAATGGCGCTGACCAGCATGATCTCGCCCAGCATGACCATGGCCAGCGGAGCGCTGCCGGACAGCAGCGGCAGGCACGAAGGAATGCCGAGCAGCGACAGGGCTCCGGCAAGCCGCGTCCGCCCACGCGCTCCCGAGCGCGCGCCGACACGGTCGACGACGACGCTGGCGACGAGCGCTCCGGCGACCGACCATGCGATCTGGCTGGTGCCGAGGCCCTTTCCGGCCGCGCCGACGTGATACCCGAAAGCGCGCGTGAGGAACACGGCGCCCCATCCCGTCGCCACCGAACCGCCCATCGCATAAAGCGCCAGCGATCCGTAAAGCGGCAGGAACACCCCGCGCTGCGCCGCCAGCAGGCCGAGCCCCTCGGCGAAGGAGAGCTTCGGCTCCGACCCGGTGACGGCATCGCTGCGGCGTGCGGGTTCGCGCAGCAGGAACAGCAGAATCACGATCAGCAGGCCGGACGCTCCCACAAGCGCGAAGGCGATGCGCCACGGGGCGAGTTCACCGATGATCGGCAGGCCCGCGAACACGCCCTTGGGGGCCAGGTCCAGGATCACCCCGCTGACCAGCGAGCCGAGGCCGTAGGCGATCATGCTGCCGAAGACGTAAAGCGCCATGGGCCGTCCGCGCCGGTGAGGCGGAAACAGGTCACTGATCATCGTCACCGCGCAAGGCCCCAGCACCGCCTCGCCGACGCCGATGAACAGACGCGAGGCGAACATCGATCCGAACCCCTGCGCAAAACCACCCGCGATCGTCGCCGCGCTCCAGATCACGATCCCGCCGATAAGCAGGCGGCGCCGGTTCACCACGTCCGCCACGGCGCCCAGCGGCAGTCCGACGGTGACGTAGAAGATGGAGAACGCGAACCCCTGCAGCAGCGCGAACTGCATCTCGCTGATCGAAAGATCGCGGCGAACCGGATCGATCACCAGAGCCAGCATCCCGCGATCGATGGTGGACACGATCTGCGCCAGAAAGAGCGTGCCGACGGTGACCCAGGCGACGGCGGGGCCGATGGCCCTGTCCGTTCCGGGCTGGTCAAGTCGCGTCATGGTAGTTCCTCAGATGGGGGCGTACCGACCCTTACCCCATCGGAAGGCGAGATCACGAAAGCGACGGTGATTATCCACTGGACGGCAAACCGCCGGACAGTGAGGATTTATCTATCGGTGCAACAGTTGCTCATCCGGCCAGGCACAGGCGATCCTCATGGCCAAGTTCCTGCGCCACGACATGGGCATCCTTGCCGATCCCGCGCGTCAGCGAAGCGGGCATCTCGACCTTGAAACCGCGCGTGAGCAGACCCTCCACGGCCCAGCGCACGCAGAAGTCAGCGGCCACTCCCACCACAGTCACGCAGTCGATTCCTCGGCCGGCGAGATCGCGGAAGAACGCATCCCGCTCGAACTCCTCGCCCTGACCGGAGCGGATGCGCAGGTCCGCTTGCTGCCACATGTCGAACACACCCTTTTCCAGTGTGTACAACGGGATGGCAGAATCTATTGCGGCTACGTCGAGCACGCTTACCCAGCCTGCGGTGCCCTTCTGGCAATGAATGGGGAACTGTTCCGCCTCTGCAGAGCCAACATATTCCGCAACGACATGGGTATCGAACGTCATGAGCACGCCTGCCACCTCGCGCGGGTCGAGCGAGGCCAGCCAATCCTGCATCGGCGCGACGATCGCCTCGGCATCGGGGACCGGAAGCGCCCCGGAACTCCGCACGAAATCATGCTGCATGTCCACGACAATCACGAAACCGCTCATCGGACCCTCCGGGTACTGCTGATGCGCTTGACATATACTCACTGTGAACATAAGTAAAGCGCATCTTGCGCATAAGGGTTCAGGACGTGCTCCAGGATGAGGCCGAATTTCTGGCGGGTTACGATGCCCAAGGCTACGATCGCCCCTCGGTCGCCGTCGATCTCGTGCTCATGTCGATAGTCGATGGAGCCCCGGCGGCCCTGCTGGTCCGACGCGATGAGCACCCTCATGCAGGCAGTTGGGCGCTGCCCGGCGGGTTCGTTTCGGTCGATGAGGATCTGGACTCGGCCGCGCGCCGGGTGCTCGCCGACAAGGCGCACATGGACGGCGCCTATGTCGAGCAGCTCTACACTTTCGGAGCCCTCGAACGCGATCCGCGCATGCGGGTGATAAGCGTGGCCTATTTCGCCCTGCTTCCGGCGGATCGCTTCGCTGCCGCGCTGGAGGCCGATCCCGCGTTGTCGCTGGCGCGGATCACTATGCCGGGCGACGGCAAGGCGCAGGCTGCGGGCAAGCACGGCCGCCTGTCGCTGGCTTTCGACCACGCTGAAATCCTCGGCGTCGCGATGCAGCGGCTGCGGGGCAAGATCGACTACTCCTCCCTCGCCTTCGCGCTCCTGCCCGAGCGGTTCACCCTGCGCGCCCTGCAGGACGTGCATGAAGCGATCCTCGGCCAGTCGCTCAACAAGTCGGCCTTCCGCCGCCGCATGCTCGACCGGGGCTGGCTTGAGCCGACCGGCGAGCGCGAGACCGGGGCCTCGTTCCGCCCCGCCGAACTCTTCCGTTTCCGTCCGATCATCCCCAACGCCTGAGCAGGTCCACCATGGTTTTCACCGACATCGCCACGCGCACCTACAACCATAACTGGCGGCTCGACCCGATCGTGCGCAGCCTGCTCGACACCGATTTCTACAAGCTGCTGATGCTCCAGATGATCCGGCAGCTTCACCCGCAAGTGAACGCGACCTTCGAACTGATCAACCGCACCCGCAGCGTGCGTCTCGCCGATATCATCGACGAGGCGGAACTGCGCGCGCAACTGGACCATGCGCGCTCGCTGCGGTTCGGAAAGAAGGAACTGATCTGGCTGGCGGGCAACAGCTTCTACGGGCGCAGACAGATGTTCAGCCCGGAATTCATCGCGTGGCTGGGCGAGTTCCGCCTGCCGGAGTACGAGCTTCACCGGCGCGACGGCCAGTACGAACTGCGATTCCACGGCCCCTGGACGCACACGATGATGTGGGAAATCCCGGCGCTCGCGATCATCAATGAACTGCGCTCGCGCGCGGGCATGAAAGGGCGCGGCCGGTTCGAACTGGATGTGCTCTATGCCCGTGCCAAGGCCAAGTTGTGGGAAAAGGTCGAGCGGCTCTCAGCCCTGCCCGACCTCGTCATCTCGGACTTCGGCACGCGGCGGCGCCACGGTTTCCTGTGGCAGCGCTGGTGCGTCGAGGCCCTGAAGGAAGGACTGGGCGAGCGCTTCATCGGCTCCTCCAACGTCCTGCTGGCAATGGACGCGGACCTCGAGGCGATCGGCACCAACGCGCATGAACTGCCGATGGTCTACGCCGCCCTCGCCGACGGGGAAGAAGCGGTTGCCAGTGCCCCGTACCGCGTGCTCGAGGACTGGCAGGCGCACTACGGTGGCAACCTGCTCATCGCCCTGCCGGATGCGTTCGGGACCGCGTCGTTCCTCCGCCATGCGCCCGAGTGGGTCGCGGACTGGACCGGTTTCCGCCCCGACAGTGCCCCGCCGATCGAAGGAGGCGAGCAGATCATCCGCTGGTGGCAGGACAAGGGCCGCGATCCCCGGACCAAGCTGCTGATCTTCTCCGACGGCATGGATATCGACAGCATCGAGGCGACCTATCGCCACTTCCACGGCCGAGTACGGATGAGCTTCGGCTGGGGCACCAACCTGACCAACGACTTCCGCGGCTGCGCGCCCTTCGCGACGGACGATCTCGATCCGATCTCGCTGGTCTGCAAGGTGGTGGAAGCCAACGGCCGTCCGGCCGTCAAGCTCTCCGACAATCCCGCCAAGGCGACCGGGACCCCGGCGGAGATCGAACGCTACTTGCGCATCTTCGGGGAAGCCGGGCGCCAGACCGCTGAAGTGCTGGTCTGACCGCTGCTGCGCCGGCGTTCAGTCCAGCGTGAACGTGGCCGATTGAAACAATCATCGTCATCCCCGCGAAGGCGGGGACCCATCTGATGAGGGCGCAACAGGAAACCGCAGGAGATGGGTTCCCGCTGTCGCGCGAATGACGGCGATAGAATTAGCGATCCGCGCCCAGTTGCCTTGGCGGTGCTTCACGCTTTGCCCCCGATGCAGCAAGCAGCATCGCAAGGCCCGAGGTCTGCGCCGCCGCGTCCGTCGGGGACGATGCCTCCGACCAATCGCCTGCGACGGCCCGGGTGCCGCCATCGCTCAGGGTCCAGACTACTTCGGCGTTGCGATCGGCCCAGGCGGCAAGTTCCGCGCGTTCAGGCTCATTCGTCATATCGTCAAGCAAGTGCCCAAGATGAAAGGCGAACACGCCCTTGAACATCCGCCCGTCCGCACCGATCGAGGGCACCGGCTCACGCAGGATGCCCCCGGGGTTGGACAGCTTGCGGGTCGCCGCGAGCGCCGTCCTGACCGCCAGCGCGCGATACTGTGCATCGCCGGTGATGCGGGTGAGGTCGCTCAGGCCACCCAGCAGCACGCCCTGATTATAGGTGAAGCGCGGCTGGCCATTGTTGTGGCAGGCGGCATCGAGGCCGTCGTTCACCAGCCCATCGCCGTCGATCATCGTCGATCCTTCGAACCACGTCCATGTCCGCAAGGCCCAGTCGCGATAGCTCGCCTCGCCGGTCGCAAGGTAAAGCTGCGTCGAGGCGTAGAGCAGGAGTTCGTTGGTGATCGCGTTCTTGTACGTCCGCTTGCGGTCCCACCAGATACCTCCGCCGCAGCGATCGTCCCAATAGCTGGTGACGATGCGCCGATAGGTCGTGCTGGCATAGTCGAGCAATTCGGGATCGCGATCGACCTGCCAAGCGTGAACGTTGGCGATCACCGCCCACAAGTCGTCGTCGTTGAGATAGAGCCCGGAGCGATTACGCACTGCTGCAGAAACGCGCGCGTTCCAGCGATCGTCCCCGGTGCGGCGCGCATGGTCAAGCAGGGCATCGACGATCACGAAGCGTTGCCACGCCTCGCTCTGCGCCCAGCCGTCCGGCTTGCCCCACTGCCCGTCGAGATAGGACGCAGCCGCGCGGGCGCGCGGTGCCCATGCATCGTCCTGCGCACGCGCGCTTCCGGCACAGGCCAGCGCAAGCAGCCCCATCGACAGGCCCGCCGCCAACATCTTCTTCAAACTGTGGTCTCCCCGCCGACCGGTAAGCGCATGACGCTCCACATAAGAAATGCCAGGGGCAGCGCCAATGGCTTTCCCTTGCACGGACCTGTCATTAGGACATGGGACATGAACAGAGCCCGTCTGCTGAGCGCCTGCATCCTCGCCGCGCTGCCTTCTGCCGCCCTTCCCGCCTTCGCTGCCCCCGCCGAACGGAGCGCTTCCGCCATGCCCGAAACCGTACCAGACCTGACCTTCGACCGCGTCTTCGCCAGCCCCTCGCTGGATGGACCGCAGCCGCGCGCGGTCAAGGTCTCTCCGGACGGACGCTACATCACGCTGCTGCGCGGCCGCACCGAGGACAAGGACCGCTACGACCTGTGGGCCTACGACCGCCGCAATGGCGAATGGCGCATGCTCGTCGATTCCCTCAAGCTCGGCTCCGGCCGCGCGCTGAGCGAGGCGGAGAAGATGCAGCGCGAACGCCAGCGCGTCGGCAGTCTCAAGGGCATCATCTCCTACGAGTGGACCGAGGGCGGCGAAGCCGTGCTGGTCCCGCTCGACGGCGACCTCTACCTCGCCGGGATCGACGGGTCCGTGCGCCGCCTGACCGACTCTCCCGAAGACGAGCTGAACGCCGCGCTGAGTCCGAGGGGCGCCTACGTCTCGTTCGTGCGCGACGGGCGGCTCTACGTCGGCCCGCTCGGCGGGACCGAGCACAAGCCGATCACCCCGAAGGAAACCGCCGACACCGTCCACTGGGGCGAGGCCGAGTTCGTCGCGCAGGAAGAAATGGCGCGCATGGACGGCTACTGGTGGGCGCCCGACGACAGGCTCATCGCCGTCGAGCGCTATGACGAGGCGCCGGTCGGCGTGGTCACCCGCACCGCGATCGGCGCCGAGGGCACGCACACTTACCAGCAGCGCTACCCGGCGGCGGGCACGCCCAATGCCCTCGTCTCGCTCCATGTGATGAAGCCGGACGGCAGCGGCCGTGTCGAAGTGGACCTCGGCCCCGACCGCGACATCTACCTCACCCGCGTCAACTGGGCGCGGGACGGGCGCACGCTCTACGTCCAGCGCCAGAACCGCGAGCAGACCCGCCTCGACATGCTGGCGGTCGATCCCGCGACTGGGAAGAGCCGCGTCCTGTTCACCGAAGAGGCGGCCAAGGGCAGCTGGGTCAATCTGACCGACAACTATCGCTTCCTGAAGGATGGCAGCCTCGTCTGGTGGTCGGAGCGCGACGGCTACGGGCACCTCTACCATTTCCGGAACGGCAAGTGGCAGCAGCTGACTTCGGGCAAGTGGATGGTGACCAAGCTCGTCTCCGTGGACGAGGCGAAAGGCCGTGTGCTGTTCCTCGGCAACCGCGACGACGTGCTGGCACCGCAGCTGTATGCTATCGACCTCGCGAAGCCCGGCACGCCGAAGCAGTTGACCGAGGCAGGTTGGGCCAATGCCGCTTCAGGAAGCCGGGACGGATCGACGGTGCTCATAACCCGGTCTTCGACCACCCAGCCCTCGCAGACTTACATCGCGGACGAGAACGGCAAGCGCCTTGCCTGGGTGGAGGAGAACAAGCTGGATGCCACGCATCCCTATGGCCCCTACATGGCCAGCCATAGACCGACGACGTTCGGCACGATCAAGGCAGCGGACGGCTCCGACCTGCACTGGATGATGATCACCCCGCCGCTCAAGCCCGGCAAGCGCTACCCGGTGTTCTTCGAGCATTACGGCGGCCCGCACGTCCAGACGGTGACGCGCGGATGGAAGGGCGCGCTGGCGCAGGCGATCGTCGACAAGGGCTACATCTACTTCGAGATCGACAACCGCGGCAGCGCCAATCGCGGTGTCGCATTCGAATCGCAGATCCATCAGGCCATGGGCACGGTGGAGGTGCAGGACCAGCGTGCCGGGGCCGAGTACCTTAAGACTCTGGACTTCGTGGACCCGGCCAAGATCGCGACTTACGGCTGGTCCTACGGCGGCTACATGACGCTCAAGATGCTGGAGGCCGATCCGGGCCTCTACGCGGCGGGCATCTCCGGCGCGCCGGTGACGAAGTGGGAACTCTACGACACCCATTACACCGAGCGCTACATGGGCGATCCGCGCAAGGTCGCCGATGCCTATCGCAAGGCCGACACGCTGGACGATGCGGGCAAGATCGCCGATCCGTTGCTGCTGATCCACGGCATGTCGGACGACAACGTGGTGTTCGAGAACAGCACCACCCTCATCGCGAAGATGCAGGGTGAGGCGACGCCGTTCGAGATGATGCTCTATCCTGGCCAGACCCACGCCGTGCGCGGCCCGCGCATCAGCGTGCACCTGTGGAACAGCATCTTCGGCTTCCTCGAACGCCACGGGGTGAAGCCGGAGGAATAACTCCGGACCATCACCTCGTCATTGCGAGCGTAGCGAAGCAATCCAGAGCCGCGTAAACCGCCCTGGATTGCTCCGCTACGCTCGCAATGACGAGGTTGGTGAAAAGTTCAGGCGGCCTTCCTGCGCCGCACCATCTCGCGCTCGTCCGAGCGTAGCGTCAGCACCGATACGCCGGTGGCGGTGACGGCGACGGTATGTTCGAACTGGGCGGACAGCGAGCCGTCCTTCGTCCGCACCGTCCAGCCGTCGTCTTCCGTCCAGACGCTGCGGCGTCCGCGATTGAGCATCGGCTCGATGGTGAAGACCATACCCTCGCGCAGCATCATCCCGGTGTTCGGCCTGCCGAAGTGGAGGATCTGCGGGTCCTCGTGCATCTCGCGGCCGATGCCGTGGCCGCAGTATTCGCGCACGATCGAATAGCCGTGGCGCTTGGCGTGCTTCTCGATCGCCGCGCCGATATCGCCCAGCCTTGCGCCCGGACGGACGGTGCGGATGCCTATCCACAGGGCCTCGTAAGTGACCTGGACCAGCCTGCGCGCTGCCGGATCGACATTGCCAACCATGTAGGTCTTGCTGGAATCGGCGATGAAACCGTCCTTCTCCAGCGTGATGTCGAAATTGACGATGTCTCCGTCGCGCAGCACGTCCGACGACGACGGCACACCATGGCAGACGACGTCGTTGACCGAGGAATTGAGCACGAAGCCGTAACCGTACTGCCCCTTGCTGGCAGGGCGCGACTTGAGATCATCGACGATGAACCGCTCGACGAGGGTATCTATATCGAGCGTCGACTTGCCGATGAGCGGCACGGTGTCGAGCATCTCGAAAACCGAGGCCAGCAGCCGCCCCGCCTGCGCCATCAGCGCCAGTTCTTCGGGAGTCTTGGTCACGCCGCCTCAATCCTCAACGGTGAAGATTGGGCCAGCGTCGGCGGCAGGACCCCGGCCGAGCTGAGTTCCCGCTCCATGATCTGGGCGAAGCTGAGGCCGGGATTGGTCTCGCACAGCATGCCGACCTTGATCCAGTACGCGGCCTGCGCGTTGATCGAGCGGCAGGAAACCTTGCTCGCGCGGCGGACCTGCTCGTGCAGGTCGTCATCGATGCTCACGATGCCCATCGGGAAGTTCCATATATGATTCGTATATGAACCATATATCGCAGGCTTCGCGCATCGCAAGAGTGCCCCGCCGCGATCGACTCGCGGCGGGGCGGTTAGGCATCAGCGCGCCGGGCCGCCGAAGCGGAAGCTGGCTTCCACGCCCAGCGTGCGCGGGCGCAGGCGGTTCGAGGTGATGTCGAAGCTCGTCGGACCGATCTGCTGCACCTGACGGAAGCTGGTGGCGCCGTTCTCGTCGGTCAGGTTGTCGGCGAACAGGGCGATGGTCAGCTGCGCGAACTCGACGCCAATCCGCGCGTCCACGCGGTCGATCGTGTCGCCCGGCAGGAACGCGGCGTAGGACGAATTGCGGCGCGGCGAGCTGTGCTGCCAGCCCACCCGGCCGAACGCCTGCACGGTGTCGGTGATCGCAGCCGCATAGTCGATCGAGGCGTTGGCGGTGAACTTCGCCACGTCGTCCACGGCCGAACCCTTGACGATGGCCGTGCCCGCTACCGCGTCGGTGTACTCGGCATCGACGTATGCGCCGCCCGCCGAGAGCGTCAGGCCCGAGACCGGCTGCGCGACGAGGCTCAGTTCGGCGCCCTTGGTGTGGGTGCCGTTGGAATTGACCAGTCCGTTGAAGGACGTTCCCGGGATCGGGATGCGGACCGCCACGTCCTTCCAGTCGCTGTAGAATACCGCAGCCTCAATCGAGAGCTTGCGCTCCCACAGCTCGGCCTTGGCGCCCACTTCATAGGTCCAGATCGAATCCTGGCTCAGTGCCGCGGGCAGTTCGACGCCGTAGATCGGACCGAGGATCAGCGGCACCGTCGGCTGCAACTGGCCCGAGCGGAAGCCCTTGGCGGCGCTGGCATAGATCGTGGTGTTCTCCACCGGATGCCAAGCCACCGAGAAACGCGGGTTCCACGACTTGTAGGTGTCACCCGGCTGGTCGGTAACGACGCCGGAATTCGCCTCGAAGCCGCGCAGTCGGTCCTCGAAGTAGCGCAGGCCGGCGGTCAGATCGACGGGCACGCCGGGCAGCGTGTAAGTCGCCTCGCCGAACAGGGCGCGGGCGCGCGAGTTGATCTGCGCGTCGTTGTCGATGCCGCGTGCGGGGAACTTGACGGTGTCGTTGCGCTGGGAATCGCGCGCATAGGCGCCCACGGTCCACTTGAGCGGGCCGTCGCCGGTCGAGGCAAGGCGCAGTTCGTGAGCGTCGAGTGCGATGTCGATGTTCGTCTCGATGCTGCCGATCGAGGACATGCCGCTCTGCGGCACCCCGAAGTCGCTGTGCGTGTAGGAGTAGAACAGCTCCGCCCCGCCGAGATCATAACGGGCGGTGGCGCCATAAAGCTCCATCCGGCTCTTGCTGTAGGGCACCGTGCCGCGCGTCTGCTGATCGTCGTCGCGTGCGCTCGATCCGCCCGCCGGGAAGTCCGACTTCGACCACCAGTAGCTGCCGGTGATCGACAGGCGGTCGACGGGATCGAAGCGCAGCCTCGCACGGAAGGTGTCGTAGGTCTGGTCGTTGACGTTGGTTGCGCCGGTGCTGCTGTTGTCCACCCAGCCCTGGTAGCGTTCATGGGTGCCTGCGACGCGAACGGCGAGCACTCCGGGCACGATAGGTGCATTGAAGGCACCCTTAGCCCCCCCGTTGGTGCCGCCTCCGCGCGTGTCCGAGACCATACCCAGACCCTTGGCTTCCCACTGGTCGAGGTCAGCGCCGCGCGTCAGGATGCGCACGGTGCCGCCCATCGAACCCTCGCCAAACAGCGTCCCCTGCGGCCCGCGCAGGATTTCGACGCGGTCGAGATCCCAGGCGCGCACGTCCGGGCTGAGCGGCACGGTGACGCCGGTGAACGGCAGGTCATCGAGGTAGTATCCGTTCTCGTTGGCACCCAGCGAGGTCGAGATGCCGCGGATCGTGATCTTGGTGCCCAGCGCCGAACCACCGTCATAGATGCCGACACCGGGTGCTTCCTGCAGGAAGTCCGCCAGATTGGCCGCGCCGCGCTTCTCCAGCGCCGCGCCGCTGACCGCGGTGACCGCGATTGGCACATCGACCGCGCGTTCCTCGCGCTTGCGGGCGGTGACGATGATGTCGCCATCGGCATCCGCCGCACCGGGAGCCTGCTCTTGCGCCATGACCGGCGTGCTCATGACAGCCGCACAGACCAGCGCAACGTGACTGACCATACGAACCATAGAAATCTTCCCCCTGAGTCCCGAGACACGCACAAGCGGCCTCCCATCCAGAGGCGCGACTAGGCGATATTCCATAATCTATGGTTAAGATCGGGCTTACATTCCGCCGGGCCTTGGTTGCCGGCCATGCAATTATATAAACAATCACGATTGTTTTATTTTATCGAAACCTTATCCTCGACCACATGGATCGGCGTCCAAAGCATGCTGCCGACCACTATAGGAGAGGCCCTATGGTCACCGATGCCGAGATTGAGGATCTCGTCGCGCGACGCGACATTTATGCCGTTCTCACCCGCTATTCCCGCGCACTGGACCGCTGCGACGTGGACCTCATGCGCAGCGTCTATTGGCCCGACGGCACCGACAGCCACGGCGTCTTCGACGGCAATGCGGCCGACTTCGCGGACTTCATCGTGCGCGAAATCCAGGAGTGGTTCGAGGTCACCATGCACGGCCTCATGAACGTGCACATGGAGATCGCGGGTGACCGCGCCGCGACCGAAACCTATCTCTTCGCCTATCACAAGGTACGGGAAAGCAAGGCGCAGGAAATCTTCGGTTCGCGCTACATGCGAATGTTCGCGGGGCAAGGTCTCGATCCGGCGCACCACACCTTCTACTTCGGTGGGCGCTATCTTGACCAGTTCGAGCGGCGCGCGGGAGAATGGCGCATCCTGCACCGCAAGGTCGTGATGGACTGGAACGACAACCACCCCTCCAACGAGATTCTTGATCAGGGCATGTTCGCCACCCTGCGCCCCCTCGGCGAACGCGGCCCGGGCGACCCGGTCTGGGCCAACCGCCCGTGAGCCCCGCCCTCTCCGCCCGCGAACGGCTTGCCGAACTCGTCGCGGCGCGCGACGTGGAAGCCGTTCTGACGCGCTACTGCCGCGCCCTCGACCGCGCCGACCTCGCCCTCATGAAGACCGTGTACTGGCCCGATGGCGAGGACATCCACGGCATCTATGTAGGCCGTGCCAGCGAGTTCGTGCCCTTCATCATCGGCGAGATCACGCAGTACTTCGCCATGGGCACGCATTGCCTGCTCAACATCCACATCGAGGTGTCCGGCGATTTCGCCGTTGCCGAGAGCTATCTCTATTCCGCCTGCCGGGTTCGGGCCGGGATGATCGAGGCCCTGCTCGGAAGCCGCTACTTAGGCCGCCTTGCCGGTCATGGACTGGACCCGGACAACGCGATGTTCGTAATGGCCGGCCGCTATCTCGACCGCCTCGAGCGTCGCGAAGGAGAGTGGCGCATCCTGCGCCGGCAGGTCATCACTGACTGGAACGACCCCCGGCCTTCGAACGAAATCCGCGACGAAGGGATGCATGCCAGCCTGAGGCCCATCGGCGAATGGGGCAGGAGCGACCCGGTTTACGCCAACAGCCGGTTCGCGGCGGATTAATTCGTCCGGCGCGGCGGCAGGCCCTTGACGCTGCCCTGCGGGCGAGGGCACGAGCGTGGGCCGCGTCCCTCTCCCATCATCGGGCCATGCAACGACCATGAACCTCGCTCGCAAGCGCATTGGCGCGGGCATCGATTTCGGCACCACCAACAGCGTCGCCGCCCTTTCCCTCGATGCCGAGCCGCAGCCGCGCCTCGTCGCGCTGGACGGCCCCGAGGGCAGCGGCGAGGTGTTCCGCTCCGCCTTGTGCTTCTGGCAGGAGGAAGGCGTGCCCGGCGGGCTCGCGGTGGAGGCGGGGCCGCACGCCATCCACGAATACCTCGAATACCCCAGCGACAGCCGCTTCCTGCAGTCCTTCAAGTCGGTCGCCGCCAGTCCCGCGTTCGACAGCGCTTCGGTCTTCACCAAGCGCTACCGGTTCGAGGACCTCGGCCGTATGTTCCTGCAGAAGTTCGCTGCCCACGCCGGCGGCGAACTCGACCGGCTCGATCGTGCGGTCATCGGGCGTCCCGTCCATTACGCCGGTGCGCGCGCCGACGAGGGGCTGGCCCGGCAGCGCTACGACGCGATGTTCGGAGGCTTCGCTAGCGAAATCCACTACGTCTACGAACCGCTTGCCGCCGCGTTCAGCTATGCCTCCCGACTGGACGAGGCGGCTACCCTGCTGGTCGCCGACTTCGGCGGCGGCACCAGCGACTTCTCGGTCGTGCAGGTCCGCGAGCCAGGCGCCGCCCAGCGCTGCGTGCCGCTGGGCCATGCGGGCGTCGGCATCGCGGGCGACCGTTTCGACCAGCGCATCGTCGACCGGCTCGTCCTGCCGCAACTGGGCAAGGGCGGGCAGTATCGCTCGTTCGACAAGGTGCTGGACATTCCCGGCGGCTACTTCGCCGACTTTGCCGACTGGTCCAAGCTCGCCTTGATGCGCAACCGGCGCACGCTGGACGAACTCGATCGCCTGCGCCGCAGCGCGGTGGACCCGGCCGCGATCGGCCGGATGATCGCGATGATCGAGAACGAACTGGGCTTTCCCCTCTACGATGCCGTCGGCTGCCTCAAGCGCGCGCTCTCCAGCGAGGACCGCGCCGAATTCCGGTTCTCCGGCGCAGGCGTGGAAGTGCAGGCCAGCGTCACCCGTGCCGAGTTCGAGGACTGGATCGCCGAAGACGTCGCGCGGATGGCCGGGGCAGTGGATCAGGCTCTCGAAACGGCAGGCTTGGGCGAGAGCGACATCGACCGCGTGTTTCTGACCGGCGGCACTTCGCTGGTTCCGGCTGTGCGGTCGGTGTTCTCCAGCCGGTTCGGCGAGGGCAAGCTGATGTCGGGCGGGGAACTGACCTCGATCGCCCACGGCCTCGCCCTCGTCGCGAGGGAGGACGATCCTTCCGCGTGGGCGGCATAACCCTTGCCGATCCCTGCCCCAGCTGGAATAGCTTGCCCATGAGCTGGCACGCCCGACGCGAGAACTGGAACCCGCAGGCCGAAGACGCCCGGGAAGATGGCGATATCGACTATGCGCGGGTCATTCACTCCGCCTCGTTCCGGCGGCTGCAGGGCAAGACGCAGATCCTCAACCTCGGGGACAGCGACTTCTACCGGACCCGCCTGACCCATTCGCTCGAGGTCGCGCAGATCGCCGGGGGGCTTGCACGGCAACTGGCCAAGTCCTTCCCTGACCACGTCGCCACCGGCCTCCTGCCCGACCGCAGCCTGATCCATGCGATCGGCTGCACCCACGATTTCGGCCACCCCCCGTTCGGCCACGGCGGCGAGGTAGCGCTCAACTACTGCATGCGCGATGCGGGCGGCTTCGAGGGCAACGGGCAGACCCTGCGCATTCTCGCGCGGCTCGAATCCTTCTCCGCCAACGCTGGCGCCAACTTGTGCCGACGCACGATGCTGGGCGTGCTCAAGTATCCGGTGGCATGGTCGGCGGCCCGCAATCCGGCGCTCGTTCCCTCGCTGCTCGCCGGAACCACCACCATCCGGGTTCTCGACGCGCGTTCGTGCAAGCCGCCCAAGTGCCATTTCGACAGCGAACAGGACGTCGTCGACTGGATCCTCGCACCCGTTTCCGCCTCCGATCGGGACAAGTTCCAGGCGCTGGAACGCCCCGAAGGCAAGCATGCGCGCACCCTTCACAAGTCGCTCGATTGCACGATCATGGATGTCGCCGACGACATCGCCTATGGGGTCCACGACCTCGAGGATGCGATCTCGATCGGCCTGGTCACCAAGGACGCCTTTGCCGCCGCGATCGACGGCAAGTGCGCCTCGTTCCTCGACGCTCTCAAGGCGAAATACCCGGGCGAAAGCGAAAACGACGTATTCTCGCGCATGGTCGATGACCTGTTCGGCGACGCGAATACGCGCAAGCGCTATATCAGCCGCCTTGTGCACCATTTCCTGACCGGCGCACAATACCTCGAGGTCAAGGGTTTCCGCGAACCGCTGCTGCGCTGGCGCGTGGCACTGAAGGGGCCGCGCCGCGCGTTTCTCGATGCCCTGCAGAACTTCGTGGTGCGCGAGGTGATCACCAGCCCCGAAGTGCAGCAGCTCGAATTCAAGGGACAGGCCATGGTCGTCGCCGTGTTCGAGGCGCTGAGCGCCGATCCGGCCCGGCTGCTACCACGCGATGCACTCGGCCGTCTGGATGCTGCGGGAGGCGATGCACGCGTCATCTGCGATCATGTCGCGGCGATGACGGACACGCACCTGCTCAAGACCTACGAGCGCCTGTTCAGTCCGCGCATGGGATCGGTGTTCGACCGGCTCTAGGCGTGATTGCACGCATCCGCGCAAGCGACCGTGATATCGTCGAGCCCGACAGGCCACATATCTCCGGGCAGTTGCTCAATCCAGCGCAGCCAATTGCTCACGCCGAAACGAGCGCAGCTTGTGCGTTTCGCGGCTGCGTACCAGCGCCGCCCAGTCGGGGTTGGCGATCATGGCTCGACCGACCGCGATCATGTCGAACTCTCCTCGCTCGATGAAGGATGCGACCGCCTCAACATCGCGCGTCCTCGGCGCGCTTTCGGCTATGCCGCCGGTCGCCTCGCTCCGGTCATGCTTGAAGTCGTTTTCCAGCGTGACCGAGCCAACGGCAATCGTCGGCGATCCGGTGATCTTGCGCATCCAGCCCGCCAAAGTCAGGTCGCTTTCGGCAAACGCAGGCTCCCAGAAGCGCCGGGTCGAACAGTGGAAGGCGTCGACTCCCGCTTCGGCGATCGGCAGGAAAATGGCCTCGAGCTGCGACGGTGTTTCAGCAAGCCGCGCCGCGTAATCGAAACTCTTCCATTGCGACATGCGCAGCACGATAGGGAAGTCAGGCCCGGCAGCGGCCTTGCAAGCACGGATCAGTTCTACCACGAAACGCGTTCGCTCCCGTGCATCGCCGCCGTATCCATCACGGCGCCGGTTGGTGCGAGACCAGAGGAACTGATCCGGCAGGTAGCCATGCGCGCCGTGAATCTCGATGCCGTCGAAACCGATTTCCCGCGCTGCCTGCGCCGCACGCGCAAAATCGGCGATGGTATCGGCGATGCCTCGCTCATCAAGGACTTCGCCGCCGACCTCTCCGGTTCCCAGCAGGCCCGAAGGACCGACACGGGGCGGGCGCTGCTTCACGGTCTGCGGGTTCACCTCGGTCGGAGAATCCTGAACGCCGACGTGCCAAAGCTGCGGCATGATGCGCGCACCGGCGCGGTGGACACCATCGACGATCGCGCGGCAGGCGGCGAGCGTCTGCGGCTGATAGAAAAGCGGGATGGGTCCGTCATGCGCTCCGGCCGCATTGACCGCCATGCCCTCCGTGATGATCAGGCCGCACCCGCCTGCGGCCCGGCGCGCATAGTATGCCGCAACGTCAGGACCGGGAACGCCTCCGTGCGAAAACTCGCGCGTCATCGGCGCCATCGCGATTCGGTTGGGAATCTCCAGACCGCCGATGCGACCGGGCGAGAACAGGACGTCGACGGCGCTCATGTCGCGGCCCCGTCAGCCGTGCGAGTGGTCGTCACGGTGGGCGGCAGACGCGTCGTCCCGCCGTCCGCCAGCCATCCGCCATCGGCGACGAGTTCGATGCCGGTCACGAAACTCGCGTCATCGCTCGCAAGGAAGGCAACGCAGGCGGCCATTTCCTCGGCGGTCCCCATCCTGCCGACGGGCTGCAACGCATCCATTGCCGCGCGCGCCACGTCCCGGTCCGGGGCGGACGAGAGGCGCCGCTCATGGATCGGCGTGTCGATGGCGCCGGGATGCAGGGAATTGCAGCGGATGTTGCGATATTCGCCGGCACAGCGTACCGCGACCGACTTCGTCAGCAGCCTGACTCCGCCCTTCGTGGCATTATATCCGGCCGACTGCGCCAACCCGACAAATCCCGCCATCGACGATATGTTGACGATCGATCCGCGCGGTCCACCGGGATTCTCGCGCATGGCCCGGATGGCATGCTTGCATCCCAGCATCGTCCCCGTGAGGTTCACCGCCAGGATGTTCTCCCAGTTTTCCAGAGAAACGTCCTCGATCGGCTCGGTGCTGGTTATGCCGGCATTATTGACGAGGATATCAAGCCGCCCGAAGCGCTGGATCGTAGTCCCGACTACATCAATCCATTGGTCTTCCGTCCTGACGTCATGGACCAGATGCAGCGCGGCGATATGGTCGCCCCCGGTTGGAAGCTGCAAGTCGGTCGAGACGACAAGCGCGCCCTCCTCAGTCAGCCGGTTTACGCATGCGAGGCCGATACCGGACGCCCCTCCCGTCACGATCGCCACGCGCCCTTCGAGCCTGCGCACAATCCGTCTCCTTGTATCCTTCTCCTGAAACGAGCTTATTCATCGCATTTAATTAAGGCAATCGCCTTATTGAATTTTTCGAAAGGAGTACCAAGTTCGGCCATATTCCGGCTCTGATCGCACCCCGAAGATACCTTGAAACGCTTTATCGCGACCTATCATTAATCCCCCTTGCTTATTTCGACAGAACCATGAACTTCATCACTGCCGGGACGAGGGAAAACCTTCGACCGGTCGATCAAGGCCGCACAAGAACGGCCACTGACTCTGGGCGAGGAAGCTGAACGGCCATGTCTTTGACGATTGATCCCCGTGACCCTTTGACCGTCTGGAATGCCTCGCTTCCCGCGTGGGTCATTCATCGGCCGGAACCCTCACGCGCGGAGCGTGCGGTGATGCGCCAGGAGATCGCCGAGGCGGCGATCCGCCTCGTCTGCGACTCCGGGCTGGAAGGCCTTTCATTGCGCCGTCTGGCCAGTGCTATGAATTGCAGCACCACGACCATCAACCATCACTTCGCCGATCGCCGCGAACTGTGGATCGCGGTCTATCGGACCACCATCCTGCGAACGCAGGCCCGCATCCGCCGCGCCTACGAAAGCAGCGGCGGGAGCCCCCTCGCCTGCGCGCTGGCGCAGATGCCGATTGATCGCGAAAGCCGGGAAGACTGGCACATCTACCTCGCCCAATATCACGTCGCGTGCACCGACGACGAACTGGCACGCGAAGAACGCGAACAGGTCCGGATCGCCTCGCGCGACTTCGCCGAACTGCTGCATCGAGAGCACGGAATGGCAAGGGACCGCGCCCGAAAGGCGAGCCGCCAGATCATCACGCTGCTTGTCGGAGTAGCCACGCAGGCTCTGTTCGAACCGCGCAGCTGGTCGCCCCGGCGGCAAAAGCGATTTCTTGAAGAGCAGTTCGCCCTGCTCGGCGTTCCGGCCTAAAAATTACCGATATCAGTTATCACCAAAGCAATACGAACCCTGCAACGATCAATTCGCCCTCATATGCACGAAAAAGACATCTGTTTTATCGATTATTTTCACGGATATTAACATTTCATTTTTGATACTATCGATAAAGACGTGAATTATTTTCAACATAATCAAAATCATTTCAATACATAATTAGATATATTCGTTAAAAAATCGAACTCATCGGATCGCCCTTTAAATGCAGCGTTGATCTGAACTTTCTTCGCCCCCTACCTTCAGCCCGCATCCAGTCACCGCACCGGATTGCGACGACACGCAAGGCGAGCGTCGCACAGCGCAGGAAAACAGCCGCGTCTGGCAGGGAAAGAGGAAACTGGGGGAGAGGCCGGATGAACCGAGGTCACGATTGGAAATGGAGTTGCGCCCTGCCGCTGGTGCTGGGCATTGCCGCCACGGCGCCGACTGAAGCGGTCGCGCAGGAGCAAGGCGGATCGAAGATCGCCGCAGAAGGCGACATCATCGTCACCGCCCGTCGCCGCGAGGAGACGCTTCTCGACGTGCCCGTCGCCATCTCGGCGGTGAGCGCGGTGCAGCTGGAGCGCAGCGGTGCGACCGACCTGCAGAAGATCGGCCAGATGATCCCGCAAGTCATCCTCGCCAAGACCGGTGGCGGCGGCGCCGGCGCCAGCTTCACGATCCGCGGCCTTGGCTCCTCGGCGCTCGATGCGGGCATCGACCAGACCGTCTCGCTCAACATCGACGGCATCCAGATCAGCCGTGGCCGCCTCGTCGCCCAGAGCTTCTTCGACATCCAGCAGGTCGAAGTGCTGAAAGGGCCTCAGGCGTTGTTCTTCGGCAAGAACAGCCCAGGCGGCGTCGTCTCACTCCGCACCAAAGGTGCGACGCCGACGCTTGAGGGCTATGGCCGTGCAGGCTACGAGTTCCGCGCACGCGAGCGCTTCGTCGAAGGCGGCATCTCCGGCCCCATCACCGACACCCTGGGCTTCCGCATTGCCGCACGCGGCAGCAAGATGGATGGCTACATCAGGAACGTTGCGGGACCGCTCGCCGTACCCAGCGCGCCCGACTTCCCCGGTGTCGGCGCAGCGCATGGCCGCGATCCCGGCACTCGCGAGGTGCTTGGCCGCCTGACCCTCGAATGGAAGCCGACCAACGACTTCGACGCCACGTTCAAGCTGTTCGGCGACCGTATGCGCGACAACGGCGAGACCGCCGGCACGGAACTGCTCTGCAACGGCAATTCACGCACGCTCGACGTGTTGAGCGGCACTTACGTGCAGGACCCGTACAGCGACTGCAAACTGAACGGCAAGCGCACGTTGGGCGCGATGAACCCGGAAATCGCCGCAGGCTATCCCAAGTCCAACGGCGGCGTGCCGCGCACCAAGTACGAATCGGTGCTCAGCTCGCTGACGATGAATTACCGTACCGATACCCTGGCCTTCGCCTCGGTCACGGGCTTCTGGCGCTACTCGAACGACACCTTCGACAATTTCTCGTTCGATTCCTCGCCCGTAGTGTGGGGGGCGAACAAGGACGCCTCACAGGCCTTCACACAGGAACTGCGCGTCAATTCCAGCTTCGACGGTGCACTCAACTTCGCGGCCGGCGTGTTCTTCGAAAGCTCCAAGCGGGATACGCGCGGCAACGGGATGCTCGCCAATGTCGGGCCGGATCCGCGCAACGGCCAGTACAACAACTGGCAGTTCCTGACCTTCAACAAGGGCAAGACCTATTCCGCCTTCGCCCAGCTCATCTGGGACGTGACCGATACCGTCGAACTGGCCGGCGGCGCCCGCTGGACGCGCGAGACGAAGCGCACCACGCAGGGCAACGGCTTCGTGAACCAGAACTTCGTCCCGCTGGGCATCACCGCCACCGAAGGCGTGTTCACCAGCGGCCGCTTCGCCGACGAGCAGATTTCGCCCGAAGCCACACTGACCTGGCGGCCAAGCCCGAACACGACGCTCTACGGCGCCTACAAGACCGGCTACAAGTCGGGCGGCTTCTCCAACCCCTCGATCCTGTCGGCCGGGCAGACCGTCGCCGACCTCGACTTCGCGCCGGAGAAGGCGAACGGCGGCGAGGTGGGATTCAAGGGCGAACTGCTGGGTCGCCGCCTGCTGCTGAACCTCACCGCCTATCGCTATACCTTCAAGGGCCTGCAACTCACCTCGTTCAACCCCTCGCCGCCTTCGTTCACCATCCGCAACGCCGCCTCGGCGCGGACCAGCGGTGTGGAGGCCGACGCCTCTTTCGCGGTGACGCCCGACTTCACCCTGCGGGGCGCAGTGGGCTACAACGACGCGAAGTATCTGAACTTCGATGCCGCCCCCTGCTACGCGGGCCAGACTGCCGCGCAAGGCTGCGACGGGACCATCCAGGACCTTTCGGGCACGCACCTCGTCCGCGCGCCGTCGTGGAACCTGACCGGCGGCGTGGCTTACGACCTGCCGCTTGGCGATGCGCTGGGCCTCGGACTGATGGCAGACGCACGCTACACCAGCGGATACTGGCTGCTCGAGAACCAGAACCCCGTCGGATACCAGAAGGGCTTCGCGACGCTCAACGCCACCGCCCGCCTCCACGCCGCCGACGACAGCTGGGAACTGGCGCTCATCGGCCGCAACCTGACCGACAAATACTACGGCGTCGCGGGCGCCGAGAAGCCCTTCGGCACGCCGGACGCCGTGTGGGTCAGTATCGGCCGCCCGCGTGAAGTGCTGCTGCAGGGCACGGTCCGCTTTTAAACTCAAAGACTTACGGGAGAACAGTCATGGCCCTCCACGACCCCAACGAAACCGTCCTTGCCCATGTGCGCGGGCAGCACCGCCTGTTCATCGACAACGAGTGGCATGACGCCGCTTCCGGCAAGACCTTCGAAGTGCGCAACCCGGCAACGGGCGAGGTCGTCGCCCATGTGGCGGAAGGTGAGGCGCAGGACATCGACCGCGCCGTGCAGGCCGCGCGCCGCGCCTTCGACGAACGCCGCTGGCACGGACTGCCGCCCGAAAAGCGCGCCAACATTATGTGGAAGCTCGCCGAACTGTTCGAGCGGGATGCACGCACCATCGCCGAGATCGAGGTGATCGACAACGGCATGCCCATCGCCTTCGCCGAATGGATGGTCGGCAGCGTGGTTCAGGGCCTCAAGTACTACGCGGGAATGATCACCAAGCTGGGAGGCCGAAACGCCTCCCCTGCGATCGCCAGCGACACGCTGAAAATGCACGCCTACACCAGCGTCGAGCCGGTGGGCGTGGTGGGCACGATCATCCCGTGGAACGGGCCGATCGGGGTGATGATGATCAAGCTCTCGCCCGCGCTGGCGGCGGGTTGCTCGGTCGTGGTCAAGCCCGCCGAACTGACCCCGCTGTCCGCGCTTTATGCCGCCAACCTCATGGTCGAAGCGGGCATTCCGGCAGGTGTGGTCAACATCGTCCCGGGTTTCGGCGCCACCGCCGGGCAAGCTCTGGTGGATCATCCGGAGGTCGACAAGATCAGCTTCACCGGCTCGACCGCGACCGGCAAGAAGATCGTCCAGTCCGCTGCCGAGACGCTCAAGCGCGTGACGCTGGAGCTGGGCGGCAAGTCGCCGGTCATCGTTTTCGACGACGCCGATCCCGAAGTGACCATCCCCGGCGCCGCGATGGGCATCTTCGCCAATACCGGGCAGGTTTGCTTCGCGGGATCGCGCCTGTTCGTGCAGAAGAAGTCCTATGACAAGGTCGTCGCAGGCATTTCCGATTTCGCCAAGGGCCTCAGGATCGGCCACGGCTTCGACCCCGCCAACGCCATCGGCCCGCTGATCTCCGAAGGCCAGCGCGACAAGGTCTCGCGCTATCTGGAGACCGGCGTTCAGGAAGGCGCCGAAGTCGTCACCGGCGGCAGCGCGGTGGACAGCCAGGGCTACTACATCGAGCCCACCGTGTTCGCCAACGTCAATGCCGATATGCGCATCGTGCGCGAGGAGATCTTCGGCCCGGTCCTTGTCGCGACGCCGGTGGACGACATCGACGATCTGGTGCGCGCCGCGAACGACACCCGTTACGGCCTCGGTGCCGGTATCTACACCACGGACGTCAACAAGGCTCACCTCACTGCCGCGCGGCTGCAGGCAGGCAACGTGTGGATCAACGGCTACGGCATGATGCACCCGGCGATGCCCTTTGGCGGCTACAAGGAATCCGGCTGGGGCCGCGAGAACGCCGAAGACGGCATCCGTGCCTATCAGGAAACGAAGTCGGTCTTCGTCTATCTCAAGGGTTGAACGTGACGATCGGGATCGCAGCATCGCGCCGCAACGTCGGCGCACTGGTCTTGTGTGCCCTCGCGTTGGCATCCTGCCGGGCCGAGCGCGAGGACGTGAACAAGAGCGACGCGCGCCTGCTGGCGGCCGCCTCCAAGGCTGAGGACGCCAACTGGCTGAGCCACGGGCGCACGTATGACGAAACGCGCTTTTCGCCCCTGACCCAGATCGACGGAGTGAATGCGGGCAAGCTCGGCCTTGCGTGGTACGCCGACCTCGACACCTTCCGGGGGCAGGAAGGCACTCCGCTGGTGGTCGACGGCGTGATGTATGCGACGACGGCATGGAGCAAGGTGGTTGCGCTAGATGCCGAAACGGGCAGGCAGCTTTGGGAGTTCGACCCAAAAGTCCCGGGCACCACTGCGATCCACGCCTGCTGCGACGTGGTCAATCGCGGCGCTGCGTACAGCGACGGGCGCCTGTTCTTCGGCACCGTCGACGGCCGCCTGATCGCGCTCGACGCGAACACCGGCAGGCAGCTCTGGCGCGTGCAGACGACCGATCCGAAGAAGCCCATGGCGATCTCCGGGGCGCCGCGCGTGGCGCGCGGCAAGGTCTTCATCGGCTTCGGCGGCGCGGACCAGGGCATGCGCGGCTATATCTCGGCCTACGACGAGAAGACCGGCCGCCTCGCGTGGCGTTTCTACACCGTGCCGGGCAAGCCGGGCGAGAAGGACGGCGCTGCCTCCGACGACGCGCTCGAACGCCTCGCCCTGCCGACCTGGGCGGGAGACTGGTGGAAGATCGGCGGCGGCGGTACGGCTTGGGACTCGATCGTCTACGACGAGAAGATGAACCGCCTTTACGTCGGGGTCGGCAATGGCGGGCCGTGGAACCGGGGCATCCGCTCCGCCGGCAAGGGCGACAACCTGTTCATCGGCTCCATCCTAGCCCTCGATCCCGATACCGGGCGCTACCTCTGGCACTATCAGGAGACGCCGGGGGATCAGTGGGACTTCACTTCCACCCAGCAGATGACGCTCGCAGACCTCACCATCGGCGGTCGCGCGCGCAAGGTGATCCTCCACGCTCCGAAGAACGGCTTCTTCTACGTGATCGACCGGGAGACCGGAAAGCCGCTCTCCGCCGACAAGTTCGTGCCGGTGAACTGGGCCGATCGCGTGGACCTGAAGACCGGCCGTCCGGTGATCGATCCCAAGGCCCGATATGACAAATCCGGCAGCTTCATCGCCACCTCAGGGCCATGGGGGGCGCACAACTGGCATCCGATGGCGTTCTCGCCCCGGACAGGTCTCGTCTACATTCCGGCGCAGCAGATTCCCTCGATCTACACTCCTGACGGCGCGTTCAAGTATCGCCCCGGCCTGCTCAACATGGGCCTCGCGGAACCAGGCAAGCTGCCGCAGGAAAAGGCCGCGATCGAGGCGATGCTTCAGTCCTTCGAGGGCCGCCTGATCGCCTGGGACCCGGTTGCACGCAAGGAAATGTGGCGTGTGCCTTACAAGGGGCCATGGAACGGCGGCGTGCTGGCGACGGGCGGCGACCTCGTGTTCCAGGGCGACGCTGAGGGCCTGTTCCACGCCTACGACGCACGGAGCGGCGAGCAGCGGTGGCAGTTCGACGCGCAGCAACCGATCATGGCGGGGCCGTTGTCCTACGCGGTCAACGGCAGGCAGTATGTCGCCGTCATGTCCGGCAAGGGGGGGGCCTACAACCTTGCCATGCCGAGCTACGCGGCGCCTCAGCAGCGCCTTCCGGGACGCATCCTCACTTTTCGGATCGATGGCAATGCCCGCCTGCCTGCCCGAGACAAGGCGCCTCCTGCGCCCTTCGCCCCTTCAGCCGAACGCTTCGCGCCGCAGCAGGTGGCTAGCGGGGCGAGCCTGTTCGGCAGCACTTGCGCGGTATGTCACGGCTCGGAAGGGCTGTCCTCGGGCGTGCTTCCCGACTTGCGACGGTCCGGCGCCATCGCCGATGCGGGCGTGTTCCGCCAGGTCGTGATCGACGGTGTGCTCGCGGATCAGGGCATGGTCTCGTTCCGCCAGTACCTGACGCCTACGGATGCGGAAGCGATCCGCGCCTACATCAACGACCGGGCCAGCTCAGCAAAAGCCAAGGGCGAGCCGTGAAGGCACCCAGATCATTTGCTCTTTATTTTTAAGTCATATGATCTAATATTGCAAAAACGATAATTTGGAGAGATTCTGATGGCCGATCTTGGCGCGGCGGAGCTGCTTGAGGGATTCAGCCTGCTTGATCCGATGACGCAGAGCGATCCCTTTGCGATGTACGAGGCGATGCAGGACGCGCCGGGGATCTACCGGATGCCGGAGACGGGGTTCTATATCGTCTCGCGCTATGCCGATCTGCGGGCCGTGCTGACCGATCCGGTGACGTTTTCCAACAAGGTGGACCGCGCTTCGTTGCAAGGACCGGAGAATGCCGAAAGGCTGCGCGCCTATATGGAGAGCAAGGGCTGGCCGCATATTTCCACCCTGCAACGCACCGATGCGCCGGACCATGGGCGCTACCGCAAGCTGGTGGACCGTGTGTTCACCGTCGGGCGCGTGCGGGAGATGACGCCGCACATTGAGGAGGTCGCGCATGGCCTGATCGACACCTTCGCAGCGCGCGGTGAGTGCGAATTCATCAGCGAATACGCGATGTTGCTGCCCGGCACGATTCTCGCCGAGGAGATGGGCCTGCCTTCCGATCAAGTCACGACGTTCAAGAAGTGGGCCGATGCCATGCTCGCCCCGGCATCCTACGTGATGAGCGAGGAGCAATTGCTGCGCAACGCCGACATCGAACTGGAGGCGCAGCACCACCTTGCCACGCTGTTCGAGGAGCGCCGGGCGCGGCCAACCGGGGACTGGATTTCCGCGCTCGCCACCGCCCATGCGGATACCGAGGAGCCGTTGTCGATGGCGGAGCTGCAGAGCGTGATGAGCCAGCTCATCGGCGGCGGCTTTGAATCGACGATGACTGCCATCGGGCACGCCATGATGCAATTGCTCAACCACCCCGACCAGATGGCGCGGCTGCGCGAAGATCCCAAGCGGATCAAGAACTTCGTCGAGGAAGTCATCCGCTTCGAGAGCCCCACGCAGGGCCTGCGCCGCCGCACCACGCGTGACGTGGAACTGAGCGGCACGGTGATCCCGAAGGACTCGGTGGTGATCGTCCGCTACGGCGCCGCCAACCGCGATGCCGCCAAGTTCGCCTGCCCGCACATGTTCGACATGGAGCGCAGCAACGCCGGCACGCACCTGGCGTTCGGCGCGGGCACGCACTTCTGCGTCGGCGCCGTGCTGGCACGGCAGGAGATCGCCATCGGCGTCACCGCCATCCTCGAACGGCTGGACGACATCGAACTGGCGCGCCCGCTGACCGAGCCGATCCACCGCGCCAACTTCCTGACGCTGCCCTTGCGCGAACTGCCGATCCGGTTCCGCGCGCGCCGATGACCCGCAAGCAAGACCGCATCGAACTGTTCGTCGTCGTGAAGGGCCATGCCTTCTCGCGCGATGGGCTGGAGGCGATGCTGCGCGCCATCGGCTGCGAGCCGACTTTCGTGGACCAGCCCGCCGCCGCCGTGCTGCTCAATCCCGAGCAGATGCGGCGCTACGACGCGCTGTTGTTCTACGACATGCCGGGTCTGGACTTTCGCGCCCCGGCAGCAGAGCGGCCCGGATTCATCGCACCCCCTGCGCATTTTATACAGGGTTTCGAGGGACTTATGGCCGAAGGCAAAGGCATGGTCGTGCTCCATCACGCCATTGCCGGGTGGCCCGCCTGGCCGCGCTATGCCGAGGCGATCGGGGGGCAGTTCCTCTATCGCCACGCCGTGATCGACGGCGCGCCGCGTGCCGATTCCGGCTACCTCGGCGACGTGGCCTATGCCGCGAGGATCGCCGATCCGGAGCACCCGGTCACGGCCGGATTGCCGGGGCGGATCGATCTTGTCGACGAGTTGTACCTCCAGCAGGTCTTCGACGATCCGGCGATCCACCCCCTGCTCTACCTCGACGACGAAGTGGCGCCCGAGCGGTTCCATTCGGCGCGCCGCGCCGTCCAGCGGCTTGGTGACGGCGAAGGGGAACCGTGGCGTCCCGCGCCGCTCAATCCGCTGCTGGCATGGGCAAAGCCGGCGGGAAATTCGCCGCTCGTCTATATCCAGCCAGGGGACAGCGCGCAGACTTACGAGAACCCGCATTACCGGCAACTGGTCGGCAATGCGGTGCAGTGGGTGGCGAGCGACGAGGGCCGCGAATGGGCGCGGCAACGCTCGGCCCAACACACGACCTGACCGGAAAAACCACCTCGCCATTGCGAGCGTCGCGAAGCCATCCGGAGCGGTGCAAACGACCCTGGATGGCTTTGCTACGCTCGTAATGACGGCGGCTAGGGAGAGGCACCCAAACGGTACTTAACGGCACCTAGCGATACCCTAACGCCGCCCCAGTGGCATCCCGCGAGCACGTAAGCCGCGCTTGGACAGCCTCTATCGCAGGCACCAAAACCCGTACCTGCTGCAAAATTCGCATGATTTAAAAAGGCAGTTGCCTTAATTTCAAACCACGATAAGTTAAGTCCGTCGCACCAAATTTAACGATACAACTGCGGCTCGAACCACGCGCAAACGCGAAAACAAGCATGGTCGAGGGGAACCTGAAATGATCGAATCGATGAACCAAAAGTCGTGCCGTGGCGCCTTGCTGGCGGGCACCGCGCTGCTGTGCATCACCGGCGGGGCACAGACCGCGCTAGCGCAGGATACCGCCCAAAACGCCGCGCAGGATGCTTCGGCGCCGCAGAGCGAGACCGCGCCCACCGCGATGAACGATATCGTCGTCACCGCCCGCCGCCGTGCGGAATCGGCGCAGGAGGTGCCGGTGGCCGTCACCGTCATCTCGGCACAGGATATCGCGCGCCGCGACCTCACCAGCCTGGAACGCATCGCCGCCGCCACGCCGCAGCTGGTAATCGGGCGCAATGTCTCGGGCTCCGGCGCGCAGCTGACCTTGCGCGGCATCGGCTCCAACTCGCTGTCGATCGGCGTCGAGCAGTCGGTCGCGGTCATCGTCGACGGCGTCTATTACGGCCAGGGCCGCACCATCAACGAGGGGTTCTTCGATCTCGCCTCGATGGAAATCCTCAAAGGCCCCCAATCGCTGTTCTTCGGCAAGAACGCGACGGCAGGCGTGATCTCGATCACCACCGCCAACCCGACCGACCACTTCACGGCGCAGATGCGCACCGGCTACGAATTCAACGCGCAGAAGGTCTACGCCGAAGGCTTCGTCTCCGGCCCGATCGGCGATACGGCGGGCTTCCGCCTTGCCGTACGCGGATCGAAGGACTTCGGATCGCTGTTCGACAACCGCGCCGGGCCGATCACCTACAACACCCGCGACACGCCGACCGCAACCACGGTGGCCCCCAACACCGCGCACACCGCCCTGCCCAGCAAGGCCGGCCCGCGCGAGCGCGACATCCTGGTCCGCGGCACCCTGCGCTGGGAGCCCACCGATGACCTGACCGCCACGGTCAAGGCCAACTACGGCTGGAACAGGACTTACGGCGGCGCGTGGAACTACAACGTGTTCGCCTGCGACGGCGGCACCAGCACGACGACGCCCGGCGTCGCCTGCACGCCCGGCTTCTACAACCGCATGAACGATCTGCCCAAGGACATCGCGGACCAGACCGCGCTGGTGAAGGACCACAACTTCAACGACTACCGTTCGTGGGGCGTCACCGGCAACATCGACTACCAGCTAGGCGACCTCGCGGTAACCTCGGTCACCAACTACAATTTCAACCGCAACCACTGGACCGCGGACATCGATTACCAGTCGTCGCCCACGGTCAACATCTGGGGCGGCGAAGTCAGCCGGTGGAAGGCGTTCAGCCAGGAATTGCGCGTGCTTTCGCAGTTCGACGGCCCGCTCAACTTCCTCGTCGGTGGCTATTACCAGAACACGAAGCGCACCTTCGACCAGGTCGTCATCAACGCCAATGCCGAGAACAGCGCCGCGCCCGAGGGCTATCGCTACGTCCAGTATGCCAAGGAATCGACGACCGACGGCGAAACCCTGTCGGGCTACGGCCAGCTGATCTGGAAGGTCATCCCCGAGATCGAGGTGACCGGCGGCGTGCGCTACATCCACGAGACCAAGGACAGCACGTTCTTCCAGCCTTACGCCAATCCGCGCTTCGCGGGCGTCAACTACGACGTGACCCGGCGCCTCGCGGCCAACCAGACGTTCACCAACTGGTCGCCCGAAGCGACGGTGGCGTGGAAGGTGACGCCGGACATCAACGTCTACGGTGCCTTCAAGACGGCCTACAAGTCGGGCGGCTTCTCCAACAGCTCGATCCTGACGCCGCGCACCGAGGCGGACTTCTTCACCTTCGATCCGGAGAAGGGCAAGGGCTTCGAGGCAGGCATCAAGACGATGCTGTTCGACCGCCAGCTGCGCTTCAACGTCAGCCTCTATACCTTCAGGTACACCGACCTTCAGGTGACCTATCTGGACTCGGCGGCGCTCAGCTACAACTCGGTCAACGCCGGTTCGGCACGCACGCGCGGCGTCGAGGTGGAGTTCGACTATGCGCCGCGCGGTCTTCGCGGGTTCGGGCTGAACGGATCGATCAACTACAACAAGGCGAATTACGGGGACGGCATCGCGCCGTGCTACGGCGGCCAGTCGCTGGCGAACGGCTGCACGCCCGGCCTGCTGGTGCCACCGGTGCCCGCGACCGGCACGACTCCGGCGCGGCCGGGCACGCCAGGCCAGAACCTCGACGGCGTGTCCACTTTCGCCGCGCCGCGCTGGACCGCGACGCTGGGGATGAAGTACGACACCGACATCAGCGACGGGCTGACCGCCGGGTTTGGGGTCGATAGCCGCTACAGCTCCAGCTATCTGACCTCGGCCTTCGGCTCGCCGCTGTCGCGCCAGGGATCGTACATCAACCTCGACGCGCAGATCCACATCCGCACCGCCGACGAGCGTTGGGAACTGGCGCTGCTGGGCAAGAACCTGACCAACCGCTTCGTCGTCACCGGCGTCACCGACGCCTCCGGCTCGGGGCTCGGCACCGGGACCAACGCCAACCGCATCGCCGACCAGGCCGGGTTCGGCGCCATGCCGCGCACGATCGCGCTGCAGCTGACCTGGCGCATGCCCTGAGCGGCGGCCGATCATATTCACGGAGACAGCCTTGCCCCAACCCGACCTTCTCGATCTTCACGGTTCTTCGGCGCTGCAGGCGCTGACGGTCGGCGGCACGCTTGCCCGTGCCGCCGACCGGTTCGCCGACCGTCCCGCGCTTGTCTACGACGGGCGGGAGGCGACTTATGCCGAACTCTTCGCGCAAGTCGTCGAGCGGGCGCGGTCGTTGGTCGGGCTGGGGGTGAAGCCGGGGGACCATGTCGGCGTGCTGGCGCCCAACTGCTGGGACTACTTGGTCCTGTACTATGCGATCGAGATGGTGGGCGGCTGCGCGGTGCTGCTCAATGCGCGGTATCGGGCGGACGACCTCGCCTACGTCATCCCCAAGTCGCAGATCAGCCTGCTGTTCGTGGGCGGCCATGCCTGGCGGCACTGCGACTACCGGCCGATGCTGGGGGAGGTCTTTCCCGAGCTGGCCGGATGGAGCGGGGGCGAACTGTCGGTCGCAGCCGCACCGGCGCTGCGCGGCGTGATCGAACTGGGTGACGAGCGCCCCGGCAACTGGCCCGGCCTCGCCATGCTGGAAGCCGCCGCCGAGGGCGTCGGCGCCGACGCCGTGATGGAGCGGGCGGAGGCGGTCGAGCCTGACGACGTGGGCCTCATCATCTTCAGTTCGGGCACCACCTCGCGCCCCAAGGCCTGCATGCTCACGCACGGGTCGCTCAGCCGGATGGGCACCGCGATGGCGGGGCGTTTCCGGCTGACGGAGCAGGACCGGGTCTGGGACCCGCTGCCGCTGTTCCACATGTCGACGATCCTGCCGATGGCCGGGTGCCGGGCGACGGGCGCCTGCTTCATCGGCATGGGGCACTTCTCCGCCGACGAGGCGATGGACCTGCTGATCGAGCGGCGGCCGACCGTGCAGTACGCGGGCTTCCCGACGATCATCTCGGCGCTGGTGACGCATCCGCAGTTCGACCGCTACGACCAGTCCGATCTGCGGATCAACCACGTGGTCGGCCCGGTCGACCTCATGCGCCGCTACGGAACGCTGTTTCCGGGCGCGAAGTACGTCAACAGCTACGGCCTGACCGAAGGCACCGGCGTCCCCTGCTACAGCGAGATCGACGACCCCGACGACGTCCTGTTCGAAACCTCCGGCCCAATCTGCGAAGGCATGGAACTGGCGATCTTCGGCGCGGACGACCGGATCGTCCCCGACGGCGAGCCCGGAGAGATCCGCATGCGCGGCTTCGGCGTCTTCGCGGGCTACTTCGACGACGCCGAGGCCACCGCCGCCGCCGTCGACGCCGGGGGCTGGCTCCATACCGGCGACCTTGGCCGGATCGGCGCGATGGGGCGCGTGGTCTACGAGGGACGCCTGAAAGACATGCTCAAGATCGGCGGCGAGAACGTGGCCGCCGTCGAACTGGAGAGCTTCCTCGCTACGCACCCGGCGATCCGCATGGCGCAAGTCGTCGGCGTGCCGGACGAACGGTTGATGGAAGTCGCCGCCGCCTTCATCGAACTCAACCCCGGCGAAGCCTTGAGCGAAGAGGACGTCGCGCGCCACTGCGCAGGCCGGATCGCCAGCTACAAGATCCCGCGCTACGTCCGGTTCGTCGAAAGCTGGCCGATGAGCGCCACCAAGGTCCAGAAATTCGAACTGCTGCGCGGCTTCACGCCGGAACGCAAGATCGACCCGGCCGGCCTCGCAAAGTGACGGTCGTGACGCCCATCCGCGAAGCCGGCGCCGATTACCCGGAGGCCGCCCCCGAACCGCAGGGGGGATCGCGGGCGGGCTGGTATCTGATCTTCGTCCTCACCCTGGCCTACACCGCCAGTTTCATCGACCGGCAGGTTCTCAACCTGCTGGTCGGCCCGATCAAGGCCGAGTTCGGGCTCGACGATACCCGCCTCAGCCTGCTGCAGGGCCTCGCCTTCACATCGGCCTACGTCGTCATGAGCCCGGTGTTCGGACGCATCGCCGATGTCGGCAGTCGCAAGGGCGTGCTGATGTTCGGCATCGCCTTGTGGAGTATCGGCACCAGCGCCTGCGGACTTGCGCACAGCTACTGGCAGCTGTTCCTCGCCCGCTTCGGCGTCGGCGGAGCGGAAGCCTGCCTGACCCCGGCCGCATGGTCGATCATCGCCGACGCCTTCCCGCCGCGCCTGATCCCGCGCGCGTTCAGCGTCTACATGATGGGGCCGTATCTTGGCGGGGGACTCGCGCTGATCTTCGGCGGATTGCTGCTGCAGGGCGCGGAAGGCTGGGACTTGTCTGCGATCCCGCTGCTGGGCGCGATGAAGCCGTGGCAGCTGGTCTTCTTCTGCGCGGGCCTGCCCGGCGTGCTGATCGCGCTGCTGCTGGTCTTCGTGAAGGAACCCGCCCGCCGCGCCTCTACCGCAAGTGCCGAGGTACAGACGATGTCGTCGGCAGAAATCTGGGCGACGTTCCGGCGCTGGCGCGGGTTCTACGGCAATTTCTACCTGGGCATGCCGCTGTTCATCATCCCGCTCTACGCCTTCCCCGCGTGGATGCCGACGGTGCTGATCCGCAAGTTCGGCGTCTCCGCCGCGCAAGTGGGTGTGCAGTACGGCATTGCCGTGCTCATCACCGGATCGCTCAGCGTGCTGGTCAGCCCCTGGGTGGCCCGCGCGGTGGAGCGCATGGGACGGCGCGACAACCTGCTTCTGGTCGCGCTGGGCGCCTCGGTCGCGATGGTGCCGCTCAGCCTCGCGCTCATGGCCGCCACCGATTACTGGACCGCCTTTGCCATCGCGACGGCGGCGAGCGTGCTCTACAGCTTGCCGCAGGCGCTTTCGTCCTCCGCGCTGCAGCTGGTGACGCCCAACCGGATGCGCGGCATCGCCTCGTCCATCTACGTCTTCGTCGTCAGCGTGGCCGGGCTGGCGCTGGCACCTACGTTCGTCGCGCTCATCACCGACCATGTCTTCGGCGACGAGGGCCGCGTGGGCGACTCTCTCGCCATCACCTGCGCCGTCGCGGCGGCAGCATCGACGGTGTTCATCGCCCGCGCCCTGCCCACGTATCGCCGGATGCTGGACGAGGCGGCGTAAGACCGGATGGCTTCAAACCTCCTTGGCAGCACGTCACCTTTCATCCTCATTGCGAGCGCAGCGAAGCAATCCAGGGCAGCTTTACACCGCCCTGGATTGCTTCGCTGCGCTCGCAATGACGGACATGAGGAGGCGGGCTCAACGGACGAACGTGAAGGTCAGTCGGCCTTGATCATGTCGGCGAACAGCGGCGCATGACGATGGTTGTAAGGCGCGGTCAGCGCGACGGTCATCTGCACCATGGTATCGTCCACCAGCGCATCGAGCGTGATGCCCTGATCGAAGTGCGGAAAGCCGCTGTCCCGCCGCATCAGCATGTTGAGGAACATCAGCTTGCACAGCCCCACGCGCAAACGCAGCTCCACCGGCGGCACGTAGTTCACGCGCTCGACGATCAGCCGGCGCACCCGGCGCAGCGCGGGCACAGGAACCTCAGGATCGTCGTAAGGGTGCGGAATGCCTTCCGCACGGGTGCGGGTGAGGTACTGGGCGAGGAAGGCGGAGTACGGATGCCGCCCGTTCTCGTCGCTGATCGTCAGGTGCGGCAGGCACATGATCTCCAGCAGCGTGCGCGCATCGCCGAGCAGCCCCGCTTCCTCGGCGCGGTCGAGCATGGCGGCGCGCAGCGGCTCGAACATCTCGGTGCGGTAGTCGAAGATCGCGTAGACCAGCGCTTCCTTGGTGCCGAAGTGGTACTGGACGGCGGTATTGTTGCCCTGCCCTGCCGCCGCCGCGATCTCGCGCAGGGCGACGCCGTCGATCCCGCGATCGGCGAAGAGCTTCTCGGCGGCCTCGATGATCTTGATCCGCGTCGCGGCGGAAGTGACGTGGCGGCGACGCCCGCGCTCCGGCGCAGTTCCGGTCTCGCTGGCTGCGGTGTCATTGGGATCGGATCGGATGGTGTCGTGCATGGCGTTACCCTCCTGTCCCGGCCGCGCTGCTTCGGCAAGGCCCCATGGCCCGCCGCGCCGATCATGACCATCTTGCTGCCCCCGGCGCAAGCCCTTGCAGTGCAGCATCGCCACTATCACGCGGGTCAGGCCCGCGATTTTCCCGGGAGAGCATGACATGAATGAAGCCAGGGTCGCCGTTGTCACCGGCGCCGCGCAAGGCATAGGCCGCGCCGTCGCCGAGAGGCTGGCGCAAACGGGGCACCGGCTGGCGCTGCTCGACGTCAAGGGCCTCGATGCCGTCGCCGATGCCCTGCCCGGCAGCCTCGCCCTGCGCTGCGACGTGGCCGACCCGGCCAGCGTCGAGGACTGCGTGGGGCGCATCGCCGCCGAGTGGGGCCATGTCGACGTGTTGGTCAACAATGCCGGGATCAGTCCCAGTCACGGCGGCCGCTCGCTGCCTGTCGAGGAGACCGATATCGACGAATGGCACCGCGTGATCGCGGTCAATCTCACCGGCACTTTCCTGATGTGCCGGGCCGTGCTGCCGGTGATGAAGCCGCGCGGATGGGGCCGTATCGTCAACTTCTCCTCGCAAGGCGGCCGCATGCGCTCGCGCCTGTCGGGCGCGCACTACGGCGCGACCAAGGCAGGCGTGATCGGCTTTACCCGCGTACTCGCCGGGCAGGTCGGCGCCCACGGCATCACCGCAAACTGCATCGCGCCGGGCCGCATCGTCACCCCGCAAAGCGAAGGCTTCGGCGACAAGGGCACATACACCGACGACATCCCCGTCGGCCGTCTGGGCGAGACCGACGACATCGTCGCGGGCGTGGAGTACCTGATCTCCGAGCGTGCCGCCTTCGTCACGGGGACGGTGCTGGACGTCAACGGCGGGTTCTTCATGCCGTAATTCTCCAAAAAACAATCCCGTGACAAATATTTAACCTGACCAAAGACGCACTTGTGTAATACCGCCTCTACAATGGCTTAGGGCGTGGTTGCGACTGCCACGCTCTTCGAACGGGGGACTACTGGTGCGATCGAACAAGACGTGGACGGCATGCGCGTGCGTGCTGGCTCTGCTGGTGACTTCATGTGGCGGCGGCGGAAGCGGCGGGAGCGAAGGCGGTTCCACGCCGACGCCAACGCCGACCCCTGCCCCCACTTCGACACCCACGCCGGTGGCCGGGTGCTCGCTGCGCGAACGGCAGGACTGGGCGGAAGCGCAGCTGCGCGAATGGTATCTCTTCCCCGAGACCCTGCCCGCGAATGCCAATCCCGCAGCCTACACCACGCTCGACGACTACATCGATTCGCTGACCGCCAATGCCCGCGCCCAGAACCGGGACCGCTTCTTCACCTATCGCACCTCGATCGCGGAAGAGAACGCCTATTACGAGCAGGGCTCCTCGGCCGGGCTCGGCGTCCGCCTGGGCGTCAATTCCGCCGCCCGCCGCCTGTTCGTGATCGAGGCGTTCGAAACCGGTCCGGGGGCGACTGCCGGGATGCGGCGCGGCACCGAAATCCTCGCCATCGGCACCAGTTCGGGCAACCTGCAGACCGTGCAGTCGCTTTGGGTGGCAGGCGGCGTCAACGCGGTCGCCGATGCGCTCGGCCCGGACGAGGCGGGCGTTACCCGCGTGCTCCAGATCAGCGACGCCAGCGGAACGCGCAACATCACCGTCGCCAAGCGCGACTTCGCGCTGCAGCCGGTGTCCAGCACTTACGGCTACAAGGTCATCGACCAGGGCGGGCGCAAGGTCGGCTATCTCAACTTGCGCACCTTCATCTCCACCGCCGAGCCGCAGATGCGCACCGCTTTCGCCGCCTTCCGTGCGGCGGGCGTGACGCAGCTGGTGGTGGACTTGCGCTACAACGGCGGCGGGCTGATCTCCGTGGCCGAGCTGATGGGCAACCTGATGGGCGCCAACCGCACCGCGTCGGACGTCTTCTCCCACACCGTCTTCCGGCCGGAAAAGTCCGCCGAAAACACCACGGCCTACTTCGCGGCGCAGGCCGAATCGGTCGCGCCGACGAAGATCGCCTTCATCACCTCGGGCGGCACCGCCTCGGCGAGTGAGCTGGTGATCAACAGCTTCCTTCCCTACCTCAATGCCGACGTGGCGCTGATCGGCGCGAATACCTACGGCAAGCCGGTGGGACAGATCGCGATCGACCGGCCCTCATGCGACGACCGCCTGCGCATCGTGGCGCTCAAGACGCAGAACAGCGCGGGCGAAGGCGACTATTTCAACGGTCTGGCCGACCGCATGAAGAGCACCTGCACCAGCAACGACGACATCAGCTACGACATGGGCGACCCGCGCGAGGATTCGACCCGCGTGGCGCTACAGTTCCTGTCCGGCCAGAGCTGCACGCCGATCATCGGCCAGAGCATGGCACGCATGGCGGTGACGCCGGACACGTCCGAAAAGCGGGACATCCTCGCCCCGGCGCGGCCCAGCACCCCGCAGCGCGAGGTGCCGGGTCTGTTCTAGTTCTGGCCCGACCTCCCCTTTTGCCCGGTTGCGGCCGGGCGGGGACTCCTCGACCCTGTGGTTGCCGGTCTACGGCACCACGGGAAAGAGGAGAGGCCATGAAGCGCGCATTGTTCCAGCAAGCCTGGTTCGTGAACAGCATCGACGAGGCCGCGCAGAAGTGGTCCGACGCCTTCGGCGCCGGGCCGTTCTGCATGGTCCGCCACCACCACTGCGACGAGTTCACTTATCGCGGCACCACCGAGGAAGCGGACGTTTCCTATGCCTTCGGCTATCTCGGCGACATGATGATCCAGTTCATCGAGCAGCACGACGACAAGCCCTCGATCTACCGCGACATGTTCGCGAAAGGCGAGGAAGGCTTCCACCACATCGCCTACCTGGTCTCGGACTTCGCGGGCGAACGGCAGCGCTGGATCGACATGGGCTATCCGCTGGCCACCGAACTATGGGCGGACGAGGTCAACGCGGCCTACTTCGATACCCGTGCGCTGAACGGCGGCTTCACCGAGATCCACGGCGACCCGCCGCACATCATGGGCCTCTTCGCGCACTGGAAACGGCTCCACGACGCGCGCACGGCGGACACCCCGGCGGCCTACGAAATGCAGGACCTCGCGTTCTACCGGCGCGCGCCGCTGTTGGAGACGGCCTGACCCCGGATTACGCGCGGCTCTCCATCTCCGCCCACGCCCGTGCGAAGGCCCGGGCGTTCGCGGCGATCTCGGCGGTGCTCATGCCAACCTTGTAGAGCGCCGAGCCAAGGCCGAAGCCGTCCGCGCCCGCCTGGCGCCAGGGCTCCATATTGGTCGGCGAGATGCCGCCCACCGCCAGCAGCGGCACGTCCTTGGGGAGCACGGCACGCTGGGCCTTGACCACCGCGGGGCTGGCGGCCTCGGCCGGAAACAGCTTGAGGCCGCTTGCCCCCGCCGCGAGCGCCGCGAACGCCTCGCTCGGCGTGAAGTAGCCCGGCAGCGAGACGAGGCCGCGACGGGCGCTCTCGGCGATCACGGCGACGTCGGTATTGGGCGAGACGATCATCGCGCCGCCCGCGTCCTGCACCTCGGCGACCTGCCCGACCGTCAGCACCGTGCCCGCGCCGACGATCGCCCGGTCGCCGACGCGCCGCGCCAGCTTCTCGATGGTGACGAGCGGATCGGGCGAATTGAGCGGCACTTCGATCAGGCGGAAGCCCGCCTCGACCAGAACGTCGGCGGCGGCCTCGATTTCGTCGGAGCGAATGCCGCGCAGGATCGCGACGAGGGGAAGCTGCGCAAGCGCGGTGGCAAGGTCGATCATGGAGTCATATCCCGGATGCGGGTGATGCCGGCGATGAAGGCAGCGTGACTGTCGACGACGACTGCCTCTCCCCCGGCGATTGAAATGGCGGCGGAATAGAGCCGCGCGAGCAGCCCATCCGCGAGGAGGTAGACGGTCTCCCCCGGCTTGATCCGGGCGCGGCAGTCGGTGCCGAGCAGCAGGCCGCTGACATAGGCCGCCGCCGTGCCGGGAGCCCGCGCACCCAGTACCGAGGCCGCGCGCACGCCGAACAGCGCAGCGAGCAGGTCACCGTCGGCGCTGGCCTCGACGCCCTTGCGGAACTCCGCGTCGGCATCGACTTCTCCGGTCATCTCGCTGCCGATCAGCGAATGGGCCTTGAGCATGGCGAACATCTCGCCCGTCATGGCGGTGGTGAAGTCGGCCAGCGCGCCGCCCCGCATGACCGCCCATTTGGCGTGGGTTCCGGGCTGGCACAGCAGAGCCTCGGCAGGCGCCAGCCCTGCCGCAACGGCGCCGAGAAGCTGAACTTCCTCGCCGCGCATCACGTCCTGTCGGCCATTCCTGTCGCGGCAGACGCCGGGGACTATGGCGACGCCCTCGACCGGCGAGACAAGCCCCGCCGCAAGCTCGGCGATTCCGGCAGGCGCGGCGACGTAGCCCGCGTCATGCCAGCCACGGTTGGAGCCGACCATGCCCGCCAGCAGCATCGGCAACCCGCCGTGCCGTGCGCGCAAGTCCGCGACGGCAGCAGGAAAACCACCCTCCGGGACCGAGAGTATGCCCTTGTCGTCCCGCTCGGCGGCGACGATCTCACCCCCCTCGATCACATAGGCGCGGCGATTGGTCGTGCCCCAGTCCACGGCGATGAAGGCGCTTGTCACCAGATCACCGCGCAAATCACGCAAGGCACCAGAACCACGGCAATCGCTCCTGCATTGGAACGGGTAGACGTCGCATAGCGCCCGTCTTCCGTCGAGATCGTATCCTTGCCGGGCCTCTTCATGGGCAACTGCATAAGAGAACGTATTTATAATATCAATCGTCACAATGACGCCGCAGCACTGTCAGCCCCCGTGGCTGAAGAATTCGACGATCGCGCCTTCGGGAGAGCGGACCGCGAACAGCGTGACGGTTCCGTAAGGCGCGATCACGAACGCCGCTGGCTCGATATGGAGTGACCCGCCCCGGCCGGCGATCGCGGCGGCATAGGCATGGGCATCGTCCACCTCAAAGCGCAGGCACAGGATGCCGACATTGGGCGCCGCGCAGTCGGCGTCGCAGCGGCGGCCGTACATCGCGGCGTTGTGGATCAACTCGACTCCGCCTACCGACGGGCCCGGCGGGTTGAAGATCACCACCCGGCGCTGCGCCCCGATCGCGGCGGGCAGCGGCAGGCCGAGCACATCGGCACCCGGCTCGGCCACGCCCTCGACCATGAAGTCGAGGTCCTTGTGCCAGCCCAACACGTCCACGTAGAACGCGATGGCGCCTTCGATATCCGCCACCATCTGCGTCGAATTGAACACCGGCGAAAGCCTGCCCGAAGGATCGAGCCCCGGCACTTCGGGCGAATAGCGCTGGATTACCGCGAGGTTCAATCCGTCCGGGCCGATCGCCACGACCTGCCGGACCGAGAAGTGCGCCTCGCTGTAGTCCACCGGCTCACCGAACGCCGTCCAGCCGTGGCGTTGCAGCCCGCGATAGACCTTATCGACGTCGGCCGAGAACATATCGACGTCGAAGATGCCGCCGGTGTCCCAGGTCCGCTGGCTGGAACGCATGACCTTCTGCTCCACCCCGTGGAAGCGCACCAGCCTGAGCGCGCCGCGCCCGGATACGGTGTTCTGCGGCACGAACAGCGCCTGCTCGATCCGCGTGCACTGTTGCGGAACATGCCATGCCGCGAACTGGGAAGGCGGAGCATCGGGCAAGTCGACGCGGTCATAGCCGCACACCTGCATTAAAGGCGCCGCCAGGCGTTCGATGTCGAAGGTGCTGACGACGGCTTCCTGAATGGGCTGGATGATCATGACCGGAAGATTGATCGCGGCTTGAGGCCCATGTCCCACGAGTAGCGCGCCAGTGTCCGACTGGCGAAGAAACCTCAGCGCTTCGAAGCGACCTCGGGGATGTCACTGGCGACCATCTCGCTGCGGTCGCGGGCAATCGACCAGAGCCGGCGCTTCGCCTTCGGATCCCAGTCGATCGCCTGCCCCGGCGTGGCGATGGCGAAGGTCTCTACCAGTTCGAGGCGCGAGCCGGCTTCCGGCAGGCGCAAGGCGTAGAGCTCGGGGCGATCGTGGCCGGTCACGTAGATCAGCCCGTCCGCGCCCCAGCTCATGCCGGAGCAGCTCTTGGGCGCCATGCGGGCGAGAACCTCCTCCGGGAAGGCCCAGGTCTGCTCGATGCGGAACTGTTCGTCCATCCGCGCCAGCACGGTGTAGCGATAGTCGCGCCCCGGCTCGCCACCCTTGCCCTCGTAGTTCGCGAAGACCGCCCACCACTTGCCGTCGTGCCGGTCGATCACGGTCAGCGATCCCGGGCCGAAACCGAGGCTGATGGTGCCGGAATGGCGCAGCGGGCGGGTGTCGAAGATCTCGATCGCGCTGGTCTGCGGCACCGCCGGGTAGTTGGAGGCGGCGCAGTAGAGCTTCGTCTGAACGACCGTGCAGCTGTTCATGTGGGGGAACAGGCGGCGCTCGCCCTGCCACTGGTCCACCTTTTTTTCGTCCGAGAGGCGGTATTTGCCGATGCGGTCGTTGTCGATCGCGTAGACGAACGTGCCGTCCGATGCGGCGCCCTGATGCGCCTCGGGCGCGGCCATCCGCATCGCCACGGGTGCCGCATCGGCGAGTACCGCCGCCGAGGCAAAAAGGGGAAGGACAGACAGCAGACGGATCATGGATGCGCACCTTCGAATGGGTCGCCGAGCGCTTACGACGGTCATGCTACGCTACCATGTCGCAGCGCATTTGCATGAAATCGCATGCGGGTTTGCATCTTTCCTGTTGCCCGATCCATCCCGGACAAGGCAGGAGGAGCGCAATCTCTTCGCAATTGCACACGGAAAATCAGTTTGGCCGCCAGCCCCGCCCGCAAGCGCCCCGAGCGCGCCCCAGTCCGCAAGACCGCCGAAAGCGCGCCCACCCGCCAGTCGATCAAGAGCGCGCAGACGCGCGGACGGCTGATCGAGGCGACGATCCAGTGCCTCGTCAAGGTCGGCTATTCCGGGACGACAACGCCGCTGGTCGCGGTGGAAGCCGGACTGTCGCGCGGGGCGATGCTCCACCATTTCGAGAACAGCGCGACGCTGATCCGCGCCACCATCGTCGAACTCCATGAGCGACGCCTGCGGGCCTTCCGCCGCTCGTCCGAAATCACCGAGCATGAACCCGCGACGATGGTGACGGCGTACTGGAAGCAGGTTCAGAAGCCCGCCTTCGTCGCCTTCCAGGAACTGGCGATGGCCGCGCGCACCGATGCCGATCTTGCCCAGATCATGCGCCCGCTGCAGGTCGAATACCGCGAGCGTTTCAATGCCGAGGCGATCGCCCTCTTCCCCGAATGGCAGTCCGAGCCCGAGCATTTCGCGCAGGCCATGGCCCTGTCGCAGACGCTCATCGAGGGTATGGCGACCGGCCTGATGACCGGCGCGCTCGCCGAGGCGATGGTGCCGCACATGCTCAAGATGCTGGAAGATCAGGTCCGCACCCTGCGGCCCGCCTGACGGCCCGCCCCTACCGAGCTACCCGACCGGCGGCATCACCGATGCACTCTCGGTCACGGTGAAGGCGCGGACACGGCTGCGGTCGAACAGGTTTTCCTCGTCCTCGGCGATCATCGCGGCGACCTGCGGATCGCCCAGCGCAGCAAAGCAGGCATCGCGCGTCGCCGCGTCGGGGAAGTCGATTTCCATCACCACGTCGTGATCGAACGGCTGGTCCGTCCCGTCCATCGGCGAAAGAAACCGGCGCACGTAGCGCGTGGCGTAGCCCGCCAGCACCTGCTCGCCGATCACGCGGTGGCTGCTTTCGTAGTAGGCGCGGAAGTCCTCGACGCTCATGCCTTCGCGGCGCTTGAGGAGCGTGATCACGGTCACCGTCATGCCAGCACGCCCATCCACTCGCGCATCCCGTCAAGCACCGCCTTCGCCCGCAGCGCCGGGTGCGAGAACGCCTCGCGTAGCGCAGCCGAGCGCAGTTCCAGCGACAGCGGAATGCCTTGCGGCAAGGCCTGCAGCATCGCCGCCAGCGGCAACGCGCCCTCGCCCGGCTGTTCGCGGAGATCGATGGCATCGGTGATGACCGCGTCGAAGTTCGCCGGATCGGGCCGTTCGGCCCGCGCGTCGCAGAACTGGGCGTAAGGCAGCAGCGCCGGATCGATGGCAGCGATCTGCCCGACCGTCGTGCCGGAGCGGTCGACGTGGATCGGATCGACCAGCACCGCGCGCAAGGGATGCCCCACCCGGTCGAGAATGCCGAGCGCCTGGCTCAGGGTCTTCACCTCGGTGAATATGCCGAATTCCAGCGCCACGCGCATTCCCGATCCCTCGGCATGGCGGCACAGGGCGGAGAGGCGCTCGATCGTCTCGCCCTCCTCGTGCGAGGATACGCAAAGCACGTTCGCCGCGCCGAGCTGCGCGCCAACCTCCAGCACCTTGCGGTGATCGTCGAGCGTGGTGTCGGGGCGGATCCACACGACCTCGACGTCGAGCACCGGCAGGCCGGTGCGCTGCAATGCTGCGCGCGCATCGCGGGTATGCTGCGCGGTCCATTCCAGCGGATCGACCCAGAGGCCGACCGCGTCGAACCCGGCAGCGGCACCTGCCTCGATCACGTCCACGGCGCCGAATTCGGGCAGGACGCCGGAGGCGAGGGATAGTTTATGCATTGTTTTCTCTCCCAAACCCACCCCGTCCGGCTAGTTCGCTGCGCTCTCAAGCCTCCCGGCCCTCCCGCGAGCGGGAGGGCTAGGCGCAGGTCTATCATCCCCCTCCCGCTTGCGGGAGGGGACAGGGGTGGGCGCGTATCACATCACCGGTTCGGGCAAGGAGGCATCATCCGCCAGATACCAGTTCAGCCACTCATGGAAGTACTGGTTCCCCCGTTCGTTCTTGCCAAACGTCAGGTCGTCATGCGCGCCCGATTCGAGGCCCTTCTGGATCTCAAGGCCGATCACATAGTCTTCCTCATACGTAACATCGCGGAAGAAGTTCATCGCCGCTTCCACCGCCTCGCGGTCCGCCTCATCCTTGACCGGATTGCGACGCAGGTAGTTCAGCACGGTGCGGTTCTCGGCGGGCGTCGGTCCGGGGAACAGCTGCGCGACTTGCGTGATCTCCGGCGCGATGAAGATCGAGACGTTGGGGAAGAAGATGCGCACGAAATCGTAGCCGTAGTTCTCGCGGTTGCCCCATTCCTCGCGGGGCACGTCCCTGAGCTGCTCGGCGATCGAATGCTGCGGGAAGCCGATGCGGATGTTCGGCCCGAAGCCCTCGTAATGCGTGCAGTTCGACGGCGTGCGCGGGAAAATCGTCTCGGGGTGCAGCGACTTGAAGTGGTAGCCCTCCAGATAGCCGTCGAAGGCGATCTTCCAGTTCGCCCCGTGGATCGTGCGATTGCCGAGGTACGTCCAGTTCGCGAAGTCGAGCGCGTCGAAATCCTCGAGGAAGTCCTTGAAATAGTGATCGAGGTCCATCGGCGCGTTGGGCGTCAGGCACACGAAGATCATGCCGCCGCGTTCCTCGCACGGCAGTTCGCGCAGGCCCATCGCGCCCTTGTCCACCTCGCCAAAGGTGCCCGGCTCAGAAATGCCGATCAGCTTGCCGTCGGCGCCATAGGTCCAGGAGTGGTACTTGCAGGTGAAGCGCGAGCAGTTGCCCTTGCCGTCCGGCGCGACCGGGGCGCCGCGATGCGAGCAGACGTTGAGGAAGGCGCGGACCTTGCCCTGCTTGTCGCGGTTGATGAGCACGGGCGAACCGACCGCGTCCATCGCCTTGTAGTCGCCGGGATTCGGCAGTTCGGCGGTGAAGGCCAGCATCAGCGGCACGCGCTTGAAGACCAGCTCCAGCTCGGCCTTGAACTGGTCCTTGTCGGTATAGCTGCCGGTGGGCACGCGCAGCGGCCGCGCCGTCTGGAAGGTCTTCTTGTTCGCCACGTAGTCGAGCATGATCTCGGCCACGTCACCAATGCGCTTTACGCGTTCCACGGTCTTCTCCCGGTAATTTATACGTCGATCCTGCGCGAGCCGCCCGGTCGCCACAAGCTGCGCAAGGTGATAGGCGACAGGGGGGCGCACAGTGCGGCACTCAGGGGATCATGATGGAGAGGAAGAGCCCCCCGTGGGCATGGCTTGAAACCCCACCGCCGCATCTGGCTGCTTACGCCGGAACGGACTTGTGGGACGAACGCACGATCGCCGAGCAGGCGAGCGCGCTGGCCGAGGCCGACCCCGGCTTCGTGTGCCTGATCGAAGGCGACGTGACCGTCACCCGCGCGCAGGCCGTAGCCGATGCCGAGGCGTTGAGCGCCGCGATGCATGCGCGCGGCCTGCGGCCGGGAGACGTCATCGCCTTCCAGGTGCCCAACTGGCGCGAGGCGATGGTGATCAACCTGGCCGCCGCGATGTCGGGCCTCGTCGTCAACCCGATCGTGCCGATCTACCGCGACCATGAAGTCTCGTTGATGCTGGCGGACTGCGGCGCGCGGGCGTTCTTCGTCGCCTCTTCGTTCCGCAAGTTCGACTATGCGGCGATGGCGCGGCGACTCGCAGGCGTGCTGCCGGACCTGGCTCATGTCTTCACCGTGCGCGGCGAAGGTTCGGACGATTACGCAGCGCTGATCGAGGAAGGGCGCGCCCTCTCCTTCGCGCGGCCAAAAGTCGATCCGCTGGGCGTGAAGATGGTGCTCTACACCTCGGGCACCACGGGACGGCCGAAGGGCGTGCTGCACAGCCACGTCTCGATCGCCCGCATCCTGCGCGAGAGCGGGCACTACTGGGGCCTGACCGAAGGCGAGGCGACGCTGATGCCCTCCCCCGTCACGCATGTCTCGGGCTATGCCAACGGGCTGGAGGCGCCGTTCATCTGCGGAATCCGCACGGTGCTGATGGAAAGCTGGAACGCGGAGCAGGCACTCGCCCTGATCGACCAGCATCAGGCGGTCGGCACCGTCGCCGCCACGCCGTTCCTCGTCGAGCTGGCGGCCGCCGCGCGTGCGAGCGGCAATCGCCTGCCCAGCTTCCGCTTCTTCGCCTGCGGCGGCGCGGCGGTTCCGGCGGACTTGATCCCCGCCGCCAATGCCGCGTTCGACCACTGCCGCGCCTTCCGCGTCTTCGGCGCCTCCGAAGTGCCGCTGGTGACGTTCGGCTGGCCCAACGTCGAGGCGCTGGCCGCGACGACCGACGGCGCCATTGTCGATTACGAGGTGCGCATCGTCGATCACGAGGACCGCGACCTGCCCGACGGCTGGGAAGGCGAAATCCTCGCGCGCGGCCCCGGCATGATGCTGGGCTATGCCGACGAGGCGCAGACCCGCGAGGCGATCACCACGGATGGCTTCTTCCGCACCGGCGACCTCGGCGTGCGGAGCGAAGACGGCGCGATCACCATCACCGGCCGCAAGAAGGACCTCATCATCCGGGGCGGCGAGAACATCTCTGCCAAGGAGATCGAGGACGTCCTGCACGCCCACCCCGCCGTGCGCGAGGCGGCCGTCGTCGCCATGCCGCACGAGCGCCTGGGCGAAGGCGTCTGCGCCTACGTCATCGCCGATGGCGAGGCGCCGAGCCCGCAGGCGCTCGCCGCACACATCGCCGACAGCGGGCTGGCGAAGCAGAAAATTCCCGAGAGGTTCGAATTCCGCGAGGATTTCCCGCGCACGGCTTCCGGCAAAGTGCGCAAGGACCTGCTCCGCGCGGATGTGAAGGCGCTGGTGCCCTAATTCCTCCCCGAGCTTGTCTCGGGGAGGTGGCAGCCCGTCAGGGCTGACGGAAGGGGAATTTTCCGGACTCTCCCCCTCCACCACCGCTTCGCGGCGGTCCCCCTCCCCGAGCAAGCTCGAGGAGGAATAGGAACCGGAACTGGCGACGGCATCCTTGGATACCGCCGCCGGCCCTTCCTCCCCAGGAAACTCTCAGCCCGCAGCCATGGCGGCTGCGACGGCCGCGTCGATTTCGCTCTTCATCGGGTTGCGGCGCAGCGTCAAGCCGCCATTTACCTGCAGGTTCTCGCCAGTCATGAAGCACTCGTCGCTGGAGAGCCAGACGACGGCCGCCGCGATGTCGTCGCTGGTGCCGATCCGGCCGAGCGGATAGCCCGCAAGGAAGGCGTCGAACAGGCCCGGCACCTGCTTGGCGTCCGAAGTCATCGGCGTGTCGGTCAACCCCGGCGAGATCGAATTCGCGCGCACGCCTTCCGCCCCGAACTCGTGCGCCACACAGCGGATCACGTGGTCGGCACCCGCCTTGGTGCCCATGTAGGCGGCGTGGTCGTTGAGCATGATCGTCGCCGTCGCGGAGCTGATCTGGATCAGCGAGCCCCCGCGCCCGCCCTTGCTGCGCGCCATCTTGCCCACCATCGCCTGGTAGAAGTGGAAAGGCCCGACATACTGCAGCATCGTCATCGCCATCAGTTCGTCATGCGTGGTTTCGAGGAAGCCCTTCAGGAGCCCCCAGCCGGTGGCATTCACCGCAATGTCGATGCCGCCAAGCTGCTGCGCGGCGCTGTCCGCCAGAGCATCGACGCTGGCCTTTTCGGTCAGGTCGCAGGCGCTCCACTTGCAGTCATGCTGCGCGGCGAAATCGGCCAGCACGTCTTCCTTGCGGCCGGAAACGAGCACGCTGGCGCCCTCGTCCATCAGGCGCCGGGCGATATGCTGGCCCATGTTGTCGGGGCTGCTGGCGCCGAGGACAACGGCGCGCTTTCCTTCGAGGCGCTTCATGACACTCTCCCGTCGAATTGTTGCGGCCCCCGCGCTAGCACGGCGGGGCTGCGGTCATTCCTGACCAAAGAAATAGTGGCCATGCCGCGCCCGAGCGGCGACACCACGGCATCTGACAAGAAACCACGCGCGTGGCAGAGGAGCGCAAAACATGGATCTCGGACTGAAGGGCCTCAAGGCCATCCTCGTGGGCGCGAACGGCGGCATCGGCCGCGTAGTCGCGCATGTGCTGTCGGCCGAAGGCTGCGACATCGCCATCTGCGGCCGCTCGCAGGACAAGGTGGACAACGTGCTGTCGGAGGTCGCCGCTTCAGGCGTGAAGACCTACGGCGAGGCGCTTGACGTCACGCAGGTCGATGCCGTCCCCGCCTTCGTCGACAAGGCGGCTGAGGCGCTCGGCGGCTGCGACATCTTCATCAGCTTCACGTCCACCAACCTCGGCGAAGACACCGACGCCGCGTGGGAAGCCGTGATCCAGGCCGACATCCTGCCGATGCGGCGCGGCATCGCGGCGGCCCGCCCGCACCTTGCCAAGTCGGACAACGCCGCGATCGTGTGCTTCAGCTCGACCGGCGCGGTCGAGGAATTCATGGGCGTCCAGCCCTACAACGCCCTCAAGGCCGCCGTGATGAACTATTCCTCGTCACTGGCGCAGGCGCTGGCGGGCGAAGGCATCCGCGTGAACTGCATCACCCCGGGCCCGGTCATGACCGAGGACGGCCCCTGGCCCAAGATCCAAGCCGCCATGCCGGACTTCTACAACGCCACGCTCGCCAACATGCCCTCGGGCCGGTTCACCACCGGCGAGGAACTCGCCAAGGCGGTGGCTTTCGTCGTCTCGCCCGCATGCAAGGCGATGACCGGCGCCAACATCGTGGTCGACAACGGCTACACCAAGCGCACCCAGTTCTGACGGTTCAACCTCCCTCCAGAGGATCATGCGGCGGGCCAAGGCCCGCCGCTTTTTTTGGGGGACATCGCAGTCCCTGCAACACCCTATCGGCTTGCGTTTCGAAGCCCCAGGTTTTTGGCATAAAGAGCAGAACCATAGCCGGGCGAGAACATCGGCTCGTGCAGGGAAAAGCCATGGGCGCTTGCGATGCGGAGGAACTCTTCGCGGACCCGGGCTTCACGGCTCAGCACGCCGCCCGACCACGATAGCGGGACAGCCGTGCCTTCCGCAAATCCAAGCGCCGCGCGCAGTGCCAGGGCCATGTCCCCCAGTTCGCGCGCCGCTTCGTCGAGGATGGCCCCCGCCGCCTCGTCCCCGGCCATGGCGGCATCGGAGACCAGTCCGGCCAAACCCGCGATCTCGCTACGCCCCATGCCTGGCGGCCCCATGATTCGCCCGCACACGTCGAGGTCGTCCTCGAGCGACAGCACTGTGCGGAGCGTTTCGTGGAGCGGCCCGCGCGGAGTGCGTCCGTCGCTCATGCGGGTGAACAGCGCAAGCCCCTTGATGGCGATCCAGTAGGCCGATCCCTCATCGCTGAAGACTTCGCCCCAGCCACCGGCGCGGGCAGCCTTGCCCTGCCGTTCGCCATAGCCGATCGAGCCGGTCCCGGCGACGATGTTGATGCCGTCCTCGCCGCCCAGCGATCCGGCCCAACCGCAGACCATGTCGTTGCCGACATCGTAGCGATCATGGCCCAGCACCGCGCCGCATGCCGCGTGGATGCGCGGATCGATGTCACGGTCCTCGCCATAGGCAGGCAGGCCGAAGAACGCATGGTCGATGCCCTGCGGCGTGATGCCGATCGCCGCGCAGACTTGCGCGGCGCCGGTTTCGAGCCGCCGCACCACTTCGTCGAAGCCGACCTGGAGATGATAGGTCGTGCCCGTCAGAGCGGTGGCGAGCACCTCTCCGCCGCCGTCGATACAAACGAACTCGGTCTTGGTGCCGCCGCCATCAACGCCGAGGAAGACGCCGCCGCTCATACTGGTTGCGCGTGTATCCGCACGCCCTGGACAACGCGGTTGACGGTGCCGCTGGCGTTCGGGCGATCAGGCGTGAGGCCCAGTTCGATCGAAACGGCAAGGCCGAAAAGCTGCGCGGGAACGATGAACGGGAACAGCAGGTCCGCATCCGCCGCGCCCAGCAGGCCGGGAACCGATACGTCGGCGTGGTCATCCGGGTCGGCCGAGACCACGACCACCGCGCCGCTGTGCCCGTCAGCCTTCAGCTCGGCGATGATGTCAAGGTCGTAAAGCCGGGTCAGCGGATCGTTGGAGACGAAGACCACCGCCAGCGTCTGCGCATCGATGATCGTCTTGGGGCCGTGGCGGAAGCCCAGCGCAGTGTCGAACGCCGTCACTACCGCGCCGTCGCTCAGTTCCATCAGCTTGAGCGCCGCCTCGCGCGCCAGTCCCTTGAACGGGCCGCTGCCGAGGTAGACGACCCGCTTGAAACCGCGCGCGGCGAGCTTCTCCACCACCGGCCTGCTCTGCGCATGAGTGGCGGCCACGGCGGAGGCGATCGCCTCGATGCGGCCGTCCAGCGCCGCGATCCCGCTCAGGATCGAGAGCGCGGCGAACATCATCGCGCTGAAGCTGGACGTCATCGCAAAGCCCCGGTCGTGCGTCGCCTCGGGCAGCACGACGACATGGGTGTTGCCACCACTGCGCCGCGCCAGTTCACCCTCGGCATTGCAGGTGATGACGAGGTGATAGGCCCGATCGACATGCGCGTCGACCAGATCGACGGCGGCCACGCTTTCCGGGCTACTGCCCGAGCGCCCGAACGAGACGAGCAGCGTCGGCACCTCGCGGCGCAGGTAAAGCGCGGGCGAACTGACGATGTCGGTCGTCGCGATCGCCTCCACCGAACGGCCGAGCAGGCCCGAGAGCCACGGAGCCAGACACTCGCCGATGAAGGCCGAGGTGCCTGCTCCTGTCAGCACGATGCGCGCATGAGGGTTGGCCAGGATCGGGCCGGTGAAGGCTTCGATCGCGGCCTTGTTCGCGCTCAGGATCGCTTGTGTCGCGCGCAGCGTTTCGGGCTGCTGCGCGATCTCCCGGCGGGTCCAGGGTTCGGCGTCGTTGCCCGGCGTTCCGGGAACCAGCAGGGCGTCAGGCATCGGGGTGGCAAGCTCCATGATAGGCGTCGAGAGTGGCGGCGATATGCGCCATGACAAGGTCTGCGGGATCGAGCGACGCGGTCCCGGCGCGCACCGCCGCATAGGCAAGCGGCAAGTGCTGGCTGACCAGCGGCAGCGAGGGCACCATGTCGCGCAAGTTGGCGAACAACTGCTCCTGCGCGGCGACGATGCGCGCGTCGGGCCAGTAGTAGCGGATGCGGTCGGAAAGGCTGTACTGCAGCTGCAGGCTCAGCGCCGCCCCTTGCGCATGGTAATACTTGCGCCAGTTACCCGGCTCGGCGCGCATGCGCTCCAGCGCGACTTCGCGAAGCCCCGCACGGCGAGGAGCCGGTACGGTTTCCGCCTCGATCGCATCGAGCGCCCAGAGCGCCTCACGCAGCGCGAATGTCACGCCGGGGCCGACCTTGAGCACCGCGAAATGATCGCGCACCAGCGCGGCAAGCGCCTCGGCGGTCTGATAATCGGTCGAATGCGCTTCGTAGACCAGCCCCGCGACCGGCTCGATCGCGCGGCTCAGTCCGGTGGCGCGCTCGGGACGGTAATCGACGACCTTGTCGTGATCGAACTCGACGCCCGGCTGGACGACGGTGGCGATCACGCGGTCCCATGCAGCGGACAGCCCCGCCTCGGCGAACAGTGCGCGGTGCATCTCGACCGTGGCGATGGCGTCGGCCGGATCAGTGACGGCCAGTTCGTCGAGGTCTTCCGCCGCGCCGCCCGGCACGGGAACCTCGGTGCCGATCACATAGACCGGCGCGTCCGCGGCCATGACCTCGAAGGCATCTTCGGCGGCCCGGCACAGGCGCGCCGCACGTTCGGCGATGGTCCGTTCGGGCAGCGGCACCGGATCGTCGGCGCAGCTCATCGAGCAGTCGAGATGGATCTTGCCGAACCCGGCGCGCACGTAAGCCGCGACCATCACTTCCGCCCGGTCCATCGCCTCGGCCGCAGGCAGCGCGGTCCAGGGATTGGGGCCGAGGTGATCGCCGCCCAGCGCCAGCCGTTCGACCGGGAAGCCGACGCGTTGCGCGATGGCGCGCACGAAGTCGCGGTAATCGGCGGGGGTCATGCCGGTATAGCCGCCGTCCTGGTTCACCTGGTTACAGGTCGCCTCGACGAGGAGGATGTCCTGGCCGGTCGCCAGCGCGTGGCGCAGCGCCGCTTCGATCGCCAGCGGGTGCGCGCAGCATACCGAAGTCACGCCGATGCGTTCGCCCGCCTTGTGCCGCAGCACGATATCTCGAATCGCTTTCACATCGCTTCCTTTCGTCTCGACGGGTAGCGCAACGAAACTTCAAACGCAACTAATCGAAACTAATCGAAACCATCATTCTGCGAGGACGGCTGTCAACGGCGGAGCAAAAGTCGGCCATTCGGCGGCGTAAAACCAGGCCACGGTGTTACATGCCGGGGGGAGTGGCGTGAGGGCGTAGCCCGAAGGCCACTCCCCCCGGCATTGGCTTGATTTTCAGGGTCTGGTTTTGGCCTTTCGGGCCCGGCTGTGAGCGAGGCGATAGCTTTCGCCGTTCATCTCGAGGATGCTGACGTGATGGGTCAGACGATCGAGGAGCGCGCCTGTGAGGCGCTCGGATCCGAAGGTTTCAGTCCATTCGTCGAAGGGCAGGTTGCTGGTGATCAAGGTGGAGCCGCGCTCATAGCGCTGGGAGATCAGCTCGAACAACAGTTCGGCACCGGTCTTGGAGAGCGGTACGAAGCCCAGTTCGTCAATGATGAGCAGCTTGTATCCGGCCATCTGCTTCTGGAAGCGCAGGAGACGCCGCTCGTCGCGCGCCTCCATCATCTCGCTGACCAGCGCCGCCGCAGTGGTGAAGCCCACCGACAGTCCTTTCTGGCATGCTGCCAGCCCGAGCCCCAAAGCTACGTGCGTCTTGCCGGTGCCCGATGGCCCCAGAGCGATGGCGTTCTCACGCCGCTCGATCCACTCGCAGCGCGCCATCTCGAGCACCTGCATCTTGTTGAGCCTGGGGATAGCGGCGAAGTCGAAGCTGTCGAGGCTTTTGACGGCGGGGAAGCGCGCGGCCTTGATGCGCCGCTCGACCATACGACGCTCCCTGTCGATCATCTCCATCTCGACGAGACGGGCGAGGAAGCGGATATGATCGACGCCTTCAGCGGCACATTGCCGGGCGAGCTTGTGATGCTCTCGCAGGCACGTAGGCAGCTTGAGTGCCTTGAGATGGTGAGCGAGAAGAATCTCCGGTGCCTGATCGCTCATGCGGCCTCCTGCCTGTCGGACAGCAGGCTCATATAGGCTCTGGCAAAGGTCTTCTCGACCGTCGTGCGTGGCAGGAAGGGATAGACGTCCAGGTCCAGCCTGGGCGGCACGCGTTCGACCCGGCACAGGACCAGGTGCCTGACGGCATCGAAGCCGATGGCGCCAAGGTCGATGGCCTGTTCCACCGCCGCCTGGAGATCGGCGATGGTGAACGTTTCCAGCAGGCGCAGCACCTGTACATATTCGCGCCTGCCATGTTTGTGCATGCGCCCTTCCATCAACCGCTGGAGCGTCCCGAACGCTTCGGGCAGGTCCCAGCCCTGCAAAGGGGCCGCCTGGTCGAATGCGTTGATCTTCTGCTCAATCAGCGGGAGATAATGGAGCGGGTCGAAGATAACCTCCTCGCGGGCATGGCAACGCGGGTGACGGGCGATGACCTCGCTGCGGCATCCGATCACCACCGCATCGACATAGGCCCTGATCCAGACTTCCTGATGGCCCCAGGCCACCGGAACCGAATAATCGTTGGTCCTGTAGCGCACCAGGGATTGCGAGGAGACCCGCCCCCCGGTCTGATCGCAGGCCTCGAAGGGTGTAGCGGGCAGAGGCTGCATCGCCGCCAAATCGCGCTGCAAGCGCTCACCGATCGTCTCGCTCTCCCCGCGCACCTTGTCCTGCTGGCGCCTGCGGCATTGCTCCTCCAGCCACAGGTTGAACGCCTCCCAGGTCGGGAACTTCGGGATCGGCACCATGAAATTGCGGCGGCAGTAACCAACCAGCCCTTCCACATTGCCTTTCTCGTTCCCCTTGCCCGGGCGGGCATAGCGGTCGCGGATCACGTAATGCGACAGGAAAGCGCTGAACAGCGTGGCACGCTTGCGCGTGCCGTCTGGCAGGATCTTCGCCACCAGGCAGCGATCGTTGTCATAGACGATCGAGCGCGGCACCGCGCCGAAGAACGCGAAGGCATGGACATGTCCGTCCACCCAGGCCTCCGCCACCGCCGCCGGATAGGCTCGCACATAGCAGGCATCACTGTGCGGCAGATCGAGCGCGAAGAAGTAAGCCTTTTGCTCCACCCCGCCGATCTCCACCAGCGCTTCCCCGAAATCGGCCTGCGCATCTCCCGCCGGGTGCGCCAGCGGCACGAACATCTCCCGGCTGCGTTGCTCGCGCTCCCGGATGTAATCCTTGATGATCGTATAGCCGCCGGTAAAACCATGTTCGGTGCGCAAACGGTCGAATACCCGCTTCGCCGTATGGCGCTGCTTGCGCGGGACACCGCGATCCCCCTCAAGCCATCCATCGATGATCCCCACAAACCCGTCCAGCTTCGGGCGCTGCGGTGCAGACTGACGCCGGTAACCCGGCGGCGATGAAAACGACAGCATCTTGCGCACCGTATCGCGCGACACATTGAAACGCTTCGCCGCCGCCCGTTGGCTCATGCCATCCGCGCAAGCCAAACGGACCTGAAGATAAAGTTCCACGCTGTAGATCCCCACACCTCCCTGACTTGGCAGAAAGGCTTCAAGGTGGACGACTTTTACGCCGCCCGCAGCAGGACTATCCCGCCGCTAGCGTGGCCGAATATTGCTCCGCCGTTCTCACTCGTCGCTGGTGTTCAGCCGAACGCGGGAGCCGACCGCTCCGACCAGCGCCGGTGTGCTGCCCTTGCGGAATTCGGCAAGGAGACGGTCGGCCTCGTCGTCGAGATCCACGTCGAGCTGTTGCTGAAAGGCGTGGCGCATGGTCCAGAAGGCGCCGCCCCACAGCCCCATGACACCCAGGGTGAGACAGGCTGTGTAGGCGAGCGCCATGCGCAGTGTCGCGCTCTTGTGCAAGCGGATCACACCGCGCGCATCCGGTAGCCGACTCCGCGAACGGTCTCGATGATGTCTTTCGCGCCGCCTTCCGCAAGTTTGCCGCGCAGCCGGCTCATGTGCGTCTCGACAATGTTGGTTCGCGGGTCGAAATGGAATTCCCAGACCGTTTCCAGCAGCATGGTCCGGGTAATGGTCTTGCCACCACCCCGTATCAGTTCTTCAAGCAGGGCGAATTCGCGTGGTTGGAGCGCTATCCGCTCGCCGCCGCAAGTCACCTCGCGCCTGAGCAAATCCATCCGAAGTACCCCCCACATGAGTTGGGTCGTGCTACCACCGGCGTTTGAACTGCGGCGACCCAGCGCCTGGACGCGCGCAGCCAGTTCCGCAAACGCGAACGGCTTGACAAGATAGTCATCCGCGCCCGCTTCCAGTCCTTCGACCCGGTCTTCTATGCGGCCCAGTGCGGTAAGCAGCAGCACGGGAACATGCACCTGCGCGCTACGCAAGGCTCGCAAGACCTGTATCCCGTCATGTACGGGCATCATCCTATCCAGCACGAGGACATCGTGGTCGTGCAACTGGGTTATCTGGAGCGCATCACGGCCGTCTGCGGCCACGGTGACGCTATGACCGAGATCGCGAAGCCCACGCGCGACAAATTCGGCCGCCTGGGGATCGTCCTCGGCCAAGAGAATACGCATCGACAGGTTCCTCGCGTGCCAGCTAATATACACGGGTTGCGAAGCACCATACCGGCCTGGGCGCTCCCTGTGTCATGCGCCTTATAGGTCGAGGGCCGCCGCCCAATAAAGGTCGATGGCCAAACATTGGCAAATCACAACTTACCTCTGGGAGCAGCCGGGGCGCACGAGCGATTCCACCTCGTTTAAGGGTTGCCTAAACTGCGCAGCGCCGAGGGGAATCACAATCGCTCTATGACAGTTCCTGCCTTGCGGGTGCGCATTCCGCTCCTGACAGGATTGCTGCTCGCCAACCCACTTGGCGCCCGCGGGCCAATTCATCCGCAATGGAAAAATATGGCTAACCACGAAATTGAGGTCGTCTACTTCGATGCGCCGTCGGTTGTGAGGACCACGCTTGAAAGCGGTGCAGTCAGGATTCCTCGTGTCTTCGCAGACTTTCAGAAGGTACAGCGTATCGACATGGCCCGTTACGGCAAGAGTGGCCATTCAGTTCACGACCTAGGCGAAAGCTGTCATTCCCGCAGCTTCGCTCGCTCAAGCAAGGGAGGCCGAAAGTCGAGGCACGCCACCCAAGCAGACGCATAAAATCAATGACTTATGACCGTCATGTCTCCCGTGCGGCTTCCTGTGGGAAAGCCGTGCGCACGTGATGACCATGCAACCACGAAGCCAACGCATGTCAACGCGAGCATGGCCCAGGGAAATGCTGCGACACCCCAAGTCTCAAGCATAAAACCGCCAGCAAGGCCTCCCGCTGCGATCGCACCGTTCCAGGCAACGACATTCATCGACAGAGCCGTGTCCGCGCTGTCGCCGGCAGCATCTGCGAGGGCGGTCTGGAGCAAAGTTGCCGCGCCGCCAAAAGTCAGCCCCCAGATCGCAGTGCAGGCGTAGATGACGATGACGGACCTAGCGCCCAGCACAAGTGTCACCGTGACCAGTGCAAACAAAGCAAGACTCGCCAGCACGGTCGACCGCAGGAAATGGTCCACCAGCTTCCCGGTCACCCATATTCCGGCCAACGCGGTCATGCCAAATGTGAGCAGGACGAGATCCACACGGTCTGCCAGGCCAGCAGGCGTCACGAACGGCGCCACGTAGGTATAAAGGATGTTGTGTGCGAGCATCCAGCTGACGACGACGCCCAGGACGGGACGGACCCCCGGTGTCGTGAGAACGCGGTAAAGCGGCATTCGCGCACTGCGGGCCTGACCGGGATAATCGGGAACCTTCGCCAGCACCCACAAGATCAGCACGATCGTCAGCAGTGACATCACACCAAAAGCAGAACGCCAGCCGACTGCGGCACCCAGCCAAGTTCCGAAGGGAACACCGAGTGACAAGGCTACAGGCGTTCCAACCATGGCAATCGCCATCGCTCGGCCCTGTTGTTCGGGTGCAACCATCCGGCGCGCATATCCCGCCAGCAGGCTCCAGGCCAACCCCGCCGACATGCCGGCCATGAAGCGGGCGGCCATCGTGAGCACAACGTCGTGCGAGAGTGCAGTGATCGAATTGAAGACGAGGAAACCGACAATCGTCAGCAACAACACGCTGCGCCGCCGCCACCCCTGCGTCGCAATGCTGAGCGGAATGGCAGCGATCAGCGAACCGACGGCATAAGCGGTAACAGTTTGTCCCGCGAGCGCTGATGAAATGTCCATGCTCGAGGATATTTGCGGCAGCAGTCCAGCCGGCAAGGTTTCGGTGGCGATGCAGATGAAGCCAGTCATCGCAAGCGCGAGAAGTGCGGAAACTGGCATGGGATCACTTGCCCGGTTGCATTCTTCGTTCGGCATGGAAACCTTCACACTTATGGATTGATCGATCCACAACTACGCAGGTGACAGCCGAATGGCAATGATTTATAGATTGATCAGTCCATAAATGAGGATGGCATGCCGCGCACAGGACGCCCACGCACTTTTGACCGAGACGGCGCCATCGATGCGGCCATGACGCTTTTCTGGGCCCAAGGTTATGAGCCGACATCCTTGTCGCAGCTCAGGTCCAGCATGGGGGGGCTATCGTCGGCCAGCTTCTATGCGGCTTTCACGTCCAAGGAGGCGCTGTTCCAGGATGTCGTGGACCGTTATATCGGATCCTATGGTCAAGTGACCGCAAGCCTCAAGGACGATACGCTCGCCCCGCGCAATGCGATCGAGACGGCATTGCGCAAATCGGCCGCTATGCAAACGGCGCAGTCGCATCCCCCAGGCTGCTTGATCATGCTTGGCGCCAACAATTGCTCGCCAGAAAATCGGCAGGTCGAGGCGATCCTGGTACAGGAGCGTCAACGCAACCGCCAAGGGATCGAACGGCATGTCGAGAGAGCCAGAACGAACGGAGAGTTGTCACCAAGTACTGACACGGCCGCAATGGCACGGATGTTTAGCACCTTCCTGAGCGGTATGTCAGTCGAAGCCAGAGATGGCGTACCTTTATCGCAGATTGACGCAGCGATTACGTCGTTGATGCGGCTTTGGGATCAGGCTGCTGTCTGACGCTGGGGCTGATGCGTGACTGACGGGGAGCGAACGCCGGATCATAGGACACCGCATAATTCACGTAGCCACCCTCGTGCATGGTACGAAGTCGCCTTGGCGCTTCAATGCAGGAGGGTGCCCGATGTCGATGCAGGATTAGACGTGAGTGACAAGACGACGCATATCTGCGTGGTCGATGCCGATGGTAAAGTTTTTCCGATGCGATGTTGTCGCGAGCGATCCCGATGTTTTGGCCAAGTGGCTGCCCCGGCATTGCGCGGATCTCGTGCGCGTAGTGTTGGAAACAGAAACGCGATCGACCTTTCTCTATCATGGACTGGCCGAGCGTGGTGTCGCGGTGGAGTGTATATGTGCGCGGCGCGCCAAGGGCGTCCTATCTGCACGTGTGAACAAGGGCGATGTCCACGACGCAGAGGGACTTGCTCAGTTGGCACGCACCGGCTGGTTCAAACGAGTCCACATGATGGCGTTGGCCACGCATATCGCCCGGGCCGAGCTGCGCATCCGTGCCCAGCTCATCACCGCGCGGACATCCATGGCCAACCAACTGCGTGGACTTTTAAAGCTATTCGGCCTTCGTATCGGCACCGCCAGAACACCCGGCCGTCGGGCAGAGCGACTGGCGGCCTTCTACGCCCAGCGCCCTGACCTGAAGGCGCTATTTACCCCTCAGGCTTGAGGCAGGAAAATGGCCGAAGCCAGGACGTTCGCTTCCCGGCAGCGTGCAGGATGCACAGTCGCCGATCGCGAAAACGCGCGGGTCCGAGACCGACCGCAGCGTAGGGGTAGTGAGGATCTGGCCCGTGCGCGTCAGTTCCAACGTGCCGAGCTTGCCGGCGATCGGCGTGGCGCGAACCCCCGCCGCCCCACACCATGAGGTCTGCCGGGATATGTTCGCCGCTCTTGGTGCATCGGCGGTCACTTCGGTAACGGGAACCTCGGTCAGCACGCGGACGCCCAATGTTTCCAGTTCCCGCCGGGCCGCGTTGGAGAGCCGCTCGGGCAAGGCGGGCAGGATATTCGAGCGCGACTATGCCAGCGTCGTATCCGGTAAACTGCGTGGAGCCGCCGAAGATGCCCTGACGATCAGGTTGGTTTCGACCAGCTTCATGGATCTGCTCTCGCCGCCAATCTGGCCGAGCAGGGCTTGCGCGGCCGCCCGCCCTATTTCCGAGGCATTCACCCGCACCGTCGTCAGCGGCGGGTTCATGCAGGCGGCGATTTCCATGTCGTCGAAGCCGGCGATCGAGATATCGTCCGGAACCCGAAATCCCAGCCGTTGCGCCTCCGCCATCGCGCCGATCGCCAGAATGTCGTTGGCGCAAATGATCGCGGTCGGCTGGTCCGCGAGGATTTCGGAAAGGCCAACCGCTCCGCGATCGACCGTATAGCGCTGTTCGCTCACGGCCAGCGTACAGCCATGCGCGGCCGTGAAATCGACGAGGGCCTGCAGTCGGGCGAAGGCGCGATCGTTACCTGCGGTAACGCCGGCGATCGCGCCAAAACGGCGATGGCCCAATTCGAACAGATATCGGATGACCGAGGTGCTGGCCGCCGCATTGTCGAAACCGACCCAGCTTGCGTCGATATCCGGATCAGCGGTCCAGGTCAGGCAATAGGGTACGCCCTGCTGGTCGAGCAACGCATAAAGGGCAGGATCGCGCGCGGCACCGACGAGCATGATCGCCTCGGCGCCGCGTTCGATGAGTATCCGCGCCGCTTCCGCTTCCCGCAGACCGTCATAATTACTGGTCGCGAGCAGCAGCGTCGATCCGGCGGCCGCCACCTCCTTCTGCAAGCCGTCCAGGCAATTGGCAAAGATCGGATTGTCGAGCGTGGGCACTACGGCTCCGATCAGGTGGCTACGCTTCGATGCAAGCGCCCGGGCTGCGCTGGAAGGCAGATAGCCCAGTTCCTCGATCGCCCGCCTGATCGCCTCGCGCGTGGCGGGCGCAACTGTCGAGGGGGAATTGAGAAGCCTCGACACCGTTACCTTGCCGACCCCCGCGCGGCGGGCGACGTCGTTGATGGTGACGGTGTTCGAGGCGTTCTTCTTGGTCATCGGATTGCTCCGATAATCCTTTTTCCTACTTCAGGGTATAGGCGGTGACCAGATCGCCGTGCTTGGTGCCGAGCGGACCGTGTCCGCCATCCGCGGTCAGCACGTATTGCCGCCCGCCGGCCCCGTACGTCATCGGGGTCGATTGGCCACCGGCGCCGAGCCGGTCCTCCCACAACAGCTTGCCGCTATCAACCGCATATGCGCGGATGTACTGGTCGAGCGTGCTGGTCAGGAACATCACGCGGCCACGGGTGATCAGCGGTCCGCCGATGCTGGGCACGCCCAGACGCAGCGGGATCGGCAGCGGCGCGCTGTCACGGATGGTGCCGTTGCGGACCTGCCAGGCGGTTTTCATCGTGCGCAGATCGACCGCGACCACGGCGCCCCAGGGCGGACGGAAGCAGGGCAGGCCGATCGGCGAGAACAGCGGACCATGCGCGACGCCATAAGGCGTGCCGAGCATCGGCTGCAGGCCGCCTTCCGGTCCCGGCGGGTGCTGCGGCGTGGCATAGGACGGATTTTGCGGGCCACGCGGCAGCAGCTTGGACACGAACGGCATGTAGTTCAGGTTGCCGACCATGATCTGGCGCTCGGGGTCGATCGCGACACCGCCCCATTCGAACATGCCGATGTTGCCCGGGAACACGAGCGTCCCTTGCGTGCTCGGCGGTGTGAACGGCCCTTCATAACGCAGCTGGTGGAACTGAATCCGGCAGGCGAGCTGGTCGAACATCGTCGCCCCCCACATGTCGGCGCCGGTAACCGGGGCCTTCGGACGGAAGCTCAGCTGAGAGAACGGCTGGGTCGGCGACAGACGCTCGCCGGGAGCGCCGCCCTGCGGGACCGCCGTTTCGGGCGCATCGACCAGCAGCTTGCCGGTCAGGCGGTTCAGCACGAAGATGTCGCCGCTCTTGGTGGGGGCAAAGAGCGCCGGGACGACCTTTCCATTCCGACGCAGATCGACGAGCGAGGGCTGGGCGGGAATGTCCATGTCCCACAGATCGTGGTGAACGGTCTGGTACGACCAGACGCGATGCCCGGTGTTGACGTTGAGCGCGACGATTGAGCTGCTGTAGCGCTCCACGGACGGCGAACGGTTGCCACCCCATACGTCGGGGGTGCTCACGCCCATCGGCAGGTAGACCAGCCCCGCCTTTGCGTCGAAGGCGAGCGGTGCCCAGGCGTTGGGCGAGTTGGTCTTGAAGCTCTCGCCCTTGCCGGGCAGGTGATTCTCGTCGATCGCGCCCGAATCCCACGCCCAGACCAGCCGGCCGGTGTAGACGTCGTAGCCGCGGATCACGCCCGAGGGTTCATTGCTGGAATAGTTGTCGGTGATCGATCCGCCCAGGACGAGGACGTGATCGGAAACGATCGGCGGCGATGTCGGCTCGTAGAAGCCGACCTTGGACATGCCCATGTCCTTGTTCAGATCGACGGTGCCGTTGGTGCCGAACCCCTTGCAGACCTGGCCGGTCTTGGCGTCGAGCGCGATCAGGCGGGCGTCGTTGGTCGGCAGATAGATACGCGCGGCGCATTCGGCCGGGGCCGGCTTGCCCTGGCTGTCGAGCGCGTTGGCGGGGGTCTCGTGATACGAGACGCCGCGGCAGGTCATGTGCTGGAAGGTCTTGTTGCCGAAGACCTTGGGATCGAACTGCCAGCGGACATGGCCGGTGGCGCCGTCAACGGCGATCACCTTCTGGTGCGTCGAACACAGATAGACGGTGCCGTTCACCGCCAGCGGCGTATCCTCGAAGGTGGCGTCCTTGGGATCGTTGGGACGCACTTCGTCGCCGGTGTGGATCTGCCAGGCGACCTTGAGCTTGTCGACATTGGCCGGCGTGATCTGGTCGAGCGGCGAGAAGCGATCTCCGCCCTGGCTACGGCCATAGGCGCGCCAGTCGCCCGCCGGCTGGACCGCCGCCATCGCGGCATCGACCTGGCTTTGGTTGGCGGTGAGATCGCCTTCGAAGCTGTGCGGGTCCTGCGCAACCGCGATCCCCATGTAGGCGGCGCCGATCACCACCGTCGCGACCAGCGGGGTGCGGACCCCGCGCGAAATCGACGGGATCACCAACAACACGGCCGCCAGGATGCCGATCACGCCCAGGCGCGGAGTGATCTGCCACCAGTCGAACCCGACTTCGGAATAGCACCAAAGGATCGAACCGAGCGCGAGCAGGCAATAAAGCCACATGGCATTGCGGGTCCGTCTCAGCCAGAGCAGCGCGGAACAACCCAGGAACAGCGCTCCGGCAATGGCATAATAGAAGGACCCCCCGAGGCCTATCAGCCACAGGCCGCCGACGAGAAGGGGGAGCGAGAACAGTAGCAGCAACACGCTAAGGATTCGGCGTGGCCAGCGGCTGCCTGGGGCCGAACGTGAAGAAGAGGTCATGGGAAAGGACTCGATAATCGTGACCAAATGTGTATGGAACCGGTTCCATAAATTGGCAACCCTCGGTTCGCAACAAGCGGTCTGAGGTAACCCGAGTTTGCAGTATCCGCCATGTTCTCCCTTCCTGTTCAGCCACTTACGATCGTCCACTATGTCGCAGCGATACCGCCCGTCACAGCGGATCGCATGCTCGTAGAGCAATCGAACGGCCCTATCCCAGACGGCGCGGACAATGCGGCGGGCGCCGATAATTCGACCGCGCACCACCTGCCACCAGCTACGGAACATGATGCCGCGAACGGGAAAACGCCCGACACCCCGCATTTGCTCGGTGACTGGTTCGGGTTGCGGCACAAGCTCGTCGACATCGGAATCACGCCGATCCTCGCCAACACCACTCAAAGCCTCGACAATGTCCGTGGGGGATCACGGCGACGGTTCGTCACCGCCGGACAGTTCAACATCGGCGCCGTTGCCGACCTTCACTCGCTTACCGGATCGTTGCCTGGCACCTTCAGGGTCCTGCTGACCCGACGTTATGGCCAGGCCTTCAACACGGCGTCGGGCGTGAACGCGCTGGTCAACCCTATGGCGATCCAGGGGCGCGGCGAACTGTGGCGGGTCAGCCAGTTTTCCTACCAGGTCGCCCTGGGACGCGTGGACGTTAAAGTTGGCAGGATGCTGATGGACGAGGATTTCGACATCGGCCAGTGCGACTTCGTCAACGGCTATAGCTGCCTGGGCGAGAATATTCGCGTCGCCAACAACAGCTGGGTCGTCACCCCGGCCTCGCAATGGGGTGCGCGGCTGGTCTATGACTTTGGCGCGGGCTGGTCGCTCAAGACCGCTATCTACAGCTTCAACCCGAAGAATCTCGCCACGAACCGCGATTTCTACGTCGGATTCAGCGGCGCGAACGGCGTCTCCGTGCCCGTCGAACTCGATTACAAGCCCAAGATCGGCGGGACGTTGCAGGGAAGGTATATCTTGGGCGGCTTCTTCAGCAATTCGCACCAGGCCGATCCCGTGCTCAACACCCAGCATCAGAGCCTGGTTCTGCAGGGCGGCACGCCGCTCATGCGCGATACCGAACTCGGTGTCTATTTCGGCGCGGAGCAGCAATTGACCGCCGCGCGCGACGATGGGTCACATGCCCTGTCCGCCCTCTTCCACGCCTCGGAGTTCAGCAGCCAGAGTGCGCTGAATGACTGACCGGCTGACGCCGGTAGGATCATGCGGCGGGGCTGAAGCCATCCTTGTGGGTATGCTTTTCGAGATACCGCATGATGATGTCATCGGTGATGTTGCCGGAGGTAGTCGAGAAGTAGCCGCGTTGCCAGAAGCGTTGCCCCCAATACCGCTTGCGGATGTGCTCGAACTCCTGCTGGATTTTCCGTGACGATCGCCCCTTGGCACGGCGGACGAAATCGCTGACGGAAACGTGCGGCGGGATTTCGACGAACATGTGCACGTGGTCCTTCGACAGTGCCCCATTGATGATCGTCACGCCCATCTCGGCGCAAACTTGCCTGATAATTTCCCGGACCCGCAGGCGCACGTCGCCATGGAGCACCTTGAAGCGATACTTGGGTGCCCAGACGAGATGATAGCGATGATGGAATGTCGTGTGACAACCGCTCTTGTAGCGCATAGCCTGTAACCTCGGGAAAAACGGAAGACTTACGCCCTTCAGGCGGTCTTCCGTTTTTCCCGAGGTTACAGGCTTGCACGCGAGTCTACGGCTGAAGCCAGTATCCGACTGGAAGTCGGAGGGGTTCCTCCCCGAAAGAGGACTCTAAACAGCAATGCGCTGGGCATGGGGCTGGAATACTCGGGCATCTTCAAGGCGCGCCCGAAGGACAAGATCGGCCTCGCCTTCGGCACGGCGCACATCAACGATCGCATTACCAATCAGGACAAGATCATCCGCGCCGCCACCGGCACGGACACGCCGGTGCGCGGGCGGGAATATGGGGTGGAGGGATTCTACGCCATCAACGTGATGCCGGGCCTGTTGCTTGAACCCGATGCGCAGGTGATCGTCCATCCCGGCGGCAATTCGAGCCAGCGAACCGCAGTTCTGCTCGGCTTCAGGACCGCTACGACCTTCTGACGCGACCAAGCTCACTTGCGCGGCCAGCACGGGCTGACTGGAAGACCGCGATAGTGCGCACGGTATTAAGAGCGGCGCCCCCGCCAGCCCATCCGCTACGAGGAACGGCTGGAGCAGGACATGATTGCCGTACCGATCGGGCCACGGTCGCAGAGGATAATCACGGCGGCGGCTCCCGCCTATCTGGACGCCCATGGCCGCCCCGCCCATCCCCGTGAACTCCTCGACCACGCTTGTCTGCGCCTGCGCTTCTCCAGTGGCGCACGGGCCACCTGGGAGTTCGAGCGCGGCGACGAAGTGATCCGCCTCGACCCTCCCGGCCCCCTGCTCATCCAGCCCGGATCGGCATGCGACCTGCTGGTCGAGACGGCGGCGGCTGGCCTTGGTGTCGTGCGGCTTTTCGAAGACTGGCTCGGGCCAGCCAGGCAGTCAGGAGCCCTGGAAAGGATTCTCGACGAGTGGGACGAGCCGTTTTCGGGGCCGATGCTCTATTACTCCAGCCGCCGCCAGCTTCCCCCTCCGCTCCGGGCCTTCATCGACTTCACCCGGACGGAGCCAGCCATACCGAAGCCGCAAAGGTAACGACATCGGCCTGCATCAAGGTGCCGTCCAGGGCTACTGAGTGACTGCAACCCGTTCTGCGGCAATCTTTTTCAACACGTCCTCGAACACCTCGACTGGCTGGCCGCCCGACACAAGGTACTTCTCGTCGATGACTATCGCCGGGACGCTCGAGATCCCCCGCGAGCGCCAGAGTTCCTCGTCATCACGGACTGCCGAAGCGAATTCGTCTCCGGCAAGGATTTCCGCCGCGCGCAACGTATCGAGGCCTGCACGCGCGGCCACGTCCAGCAGCACTTCATGGCGCGAGACATTGGCGCCCTGAGTGAAGTACGCCTCGAACAGCGCGTGCTTGAGTTCGGATTGGCGGCCCTGTTCTCCCGCCCAATGCAGCAGCCTATGCGCGTCGAACGTATTGTAGATGCGGCTCTCGTCGTTCATCGCAATTGTGAAGCCGACGCTTGCGGCGCGCTCCTGAAGCACCGCCCTGCTCGCGGCCGACTGTTCGGGCGTGGATCCGTACTTCTGGGCAATGTGCTCACGCAGGTTTTGCCCCTCGCTCCCCATGTTCGGATTCAGTTCGAACGGCTGGAAATGGATCTCGGCAGTGACTTCTCCCTCGAGCCGCTCAAGGGCGGCTTCCAGGCCCTTCAGTCCGATGACGCACCAGGGACAGGCCACATCGGACACGAAATCGATCTTCAACTGCTGGGGCATTCTCAGGCGTTCCTTCGATCAGCTTCACATGCCCCAGACAGATAGGAACGTTCTCGGCACATGACGAGGTTACGGTGTTGTATCGAAGGCCAATGCCCCTGCAAGGCGCGCCGCTTCGTCAGATCTAAAGGAGCGCGTGGTGGCGAGAATGGATAACGGCTTCGGTTCGGCGTTATGGGTTGGCGACCAGGAACTACCATTGGATCGTCGGTAGTGCGAAGCTGTCTGGTAGGGAACGCCAACCTCCCCATCCCACTCTGCCGCCTGTCGCGGCAGAGTGGCGGGTCCGACAGCTTTACTTGGCCTTAGTGGCCTGACGCTTACGGCGCGGTTTAGCCTCCGCGACAGCGGGTACGGTCGTTTCAACCGCAGTGGTTGCCTCAGCGGCCTCGTTCCCGAATAGGCCGAGCTTGCGCCGGCGCTTCGGCTTTTCGACCACTTCGGCAGTTTCTTCCACCACTGGAATTGAGGCAGCAGACCCTCTCGCTGGCTGAGGTGTCCGTGCCATACGCTTTACCGGCTGCTTCCTCCGCGTCTTGGCGCCGGTCGCGGCCTTTTCTGGCTTCCTCGTTTCGGCAGAGGCAACAGCAGCGGTTTCGACCTTTGGCGCGGCGGTTTCCGGCTCAGCAGTGTTCGAAGGTATCTCGACCGCTGGGACGGCTCCCGTTTCAGCCGCGGCAGACGGAGATTTCGCGAGCCCTTTCCCAGCCTTTTTTACGATGCGCCGCTTTGGCAATACCGGAGCAGGCTCCGCCGCAGCCTTCGCTGCCTCCTTCACGGGCTCGGAAGAAGGGGCGGCGACCGAAGAAGCGGGTGCTTGCCGCACATCAGTTTTCGACGCAGCTTTGCGCTGGTTTGGCTTCGGCGTTGCCGCCGATTTTGTCTTTGCAGCGGGCTTGGGCTTTACCGGCGCGGATGCGGGTTCACTTGAAGGGCTCAGATCTGCGCTTACGTCGGCGGAAGTTGGGCTTGGCATAGCCGAACTGCCAGCAGCCGCCTCGCGTTTCCCCAATCCGATTTTTTCGGCGATCTCGCGGCGCCGCGCCGCGAATGACGGCGCGACCATAGGATAGGTCGAGGACAGGTTGTAGCGTTCACGGTATTGTTCCGGGGTGAGGCCGTTGCTCGCCAGGTGACGTTTGAGCGTTTTGTAAGGTTTGCCGTCGATGAGGCTGAGAATGTGATCCGCCGACGCCAGGCTCTTGCGCACTGAAACCGCGGGCGTGAAGATAGGTGTTTCGGGTTCTGCTTGTTCAGGGGTGCTGTCTTCGACCAGAGCGGCCCGTGTCGAGCGAATGAGCCCGGCAAGATCATCGGCACTGACCGTATTGTTGGCGAGATACGCGCTCAGAAGTTGAACGGTGAGTGCAGCAATATCGGAAGTCGGTTCGGTGTCAGGCATCTATTTGCCCCTCTCGGATTTATAACGACGACGTTGAGCTATTGCCTTTATGGCAATTTGTCATGGATCGACGCGGTTGCAGTGCTTTTCAAGGGTAAATATAGCGAACACCTCGATCTGAGGCACGCCCGACTACGACAATGCGTCAACGGCGCGTGTTCCTATGAGACGATCGGCCAGCAGATACTCCTATCGTCGGATTGGCGGCGGCCGATCAGCATCAATGCCCGGCATGCCCCATAGATGTACGGCCTGTTGATAACACGGTGAACAAGCTGCGGAAAAAGGTGTCAATCGACATCCGAAGCTTCATCTGGAGCAGTTCAGCTTAACAGCGGCATCGGCGTCAGGACCTTGCGAAAATACACCACTCGCTCGGTTTCCTCGAATTTCAGCGCTGCGTGCATCGCATGCGACACGGTGTTGTCCAACATGGCATCCGAGGCGAGTTCAGCGCAGCCCATGCTACGAGCCCATGCTTCCACGGCGTCCACCAAGCCGCGCCCGATGCCTTGTCGCCGGCATTCTTCCACGACGTATAGCCCTTCAAGGAAAGCGACCGGTGAAGTTTCGCAGCCGTTGACGTAATCGACGCGCATTGCGGCTTCCGCAAATCCGACAAGCGCGCCGTGCTTATCGCGCGCCAGGAAGCCAATGAAAGGCTGCGGCTCCGCCATTAGCTGAACCACGTCTTCCTGGTGCTCTGCTTCCGAGCCATCTGGCCAGAGCGACGTGCGCAGAGCCGACCATTCAAGAAGATCAGCGTTGCTGCCCACTGTTATCCGTACGATCATGCCGCTCGGCCTCGGAAGCTGGTCAAGGAAATCATGCATGGTGGCGGCGCCGGCGCTCGGCTCGGTGCCGCCACCGTATTGTATCAGCCGTTGAGCTTGTCCTTGACCGCCTTGGCGACCGTGAAGGTCAGCTTCTTCGAAGCCTTGATGGTCATTGCCTCGCCGGTAGCGGGGTTGCGGCCTTCACGCTCAGGGCTGTCCTTGACCTTGAACTTGCCAAAGCCGTTGAGCGAGACTTCCTCACCCTTGGCCGCCGCGCTGCCGATGGCCTCAAAGACGGCGTCGACAATCTTACGGGCGTCGGCTTTCGTAATGCCGTGATCGTTGGCGATGGCGTCGGCGAGATCGCTGTTGTTCATGAGAAGTTCGTCCTGTCGATGTCTATGGTTCGCAAAGCTACGTTTTTTTCGAGCTTCGCGGCCTTCCACCATGGAACAGCCGAAACCGCGTTCAAAGTCGCATACTCACGCTGAACGCGCCTTGAGGCCGCTTTGTCCACAGCCTGTGGATATGTGAAACGCATCCGGTGCCCGAATTACCCGGATAACATCGCGCGCGGAACCATTCTCGGCCGGTCTCTTGCATAACGCACACAAGGAGGATTCCCATGTTTGGCAAGGTCATCAGCGCAATCGCAGGAAACAAGGCCGCAAAGCACGTCCAGGGGTGAGCGGCACTGGAGGAACTTTGCTCGGCTTTGCAGCGCCGATGGTGATACGCCGCCTCGGCCCCCTTGGCCTCATCACCGCAGTCGCAGGCGGGCACGTTTACAAGCGCTACACCGACCGGCGGGCAGCTGAACAGCAAAAAGTCGCGCGGCCCAGCGGATTTGCAGAGCCCACGCGGAAACAGGCTTGATCCTATCCTGCAGCCGCAATCCGCCCGCTGCGAGCGTGTTGCGGGCAGGCTAAGGCGCGGGACGTTAGGATCGACCGTGCTCTGATCCACGTGGTTGTGGCTGAGCAGCTTATGAGTGCCGGGCACGGGGCCCGGCGCTCAGCCAGTGAACACGCTCTCGCCGAACAATACCGCGTCACCCAACTGCGCGCGAACCGCGAGGAAACCCGCCCATCAACAGCCCCCGAGCGCGTCCCCTTCCTTGAGGACACTACTGAGCACAACGGTTTACCTGAAATTTCTTTTTCTTTCTCAACCCGTTGCTTAGCGGCCTCCTCCCTCGTTTGCATGGCCCGACACCTTGACGCAGCGGCGGCCAGAATGAAACATATAGCGAACACATGAGTCGCTGTTGACCAATAATCCTGCAAACCGCCCTTCCCTCCCGGCTGCCTGCCGAGCACCTTGCCGCACTACGCGCCCAGATCGCGCAGGTGCAGGCAGCGCGCGGCCCGGTGCTGCCGTTCGGCCTGCCGCAAATCGACACGCGCCTCGCCAGCGGCGGCCTTGATGGCGCTGCGCTTCACGAGATCGCCGGCGCCAGCGCCAGCTGGAGCGACGATGCTGCCGCCACCCTGATTGCTGCGGGCCTCGCCGCGCGCTTTGCTGCCGATCAGGGCATGACCGTGCTGTGGGCGCTTAGCCGCATCGACCTGTATGCTCCGGGCTTCGAACAGGTCGGGCTCGGCCCGGCAAGGTGCTCAATCCCCAGGGCAGAAAGGATTCCGAAGTCCTTGCACTAGCCGAAGATGCTTTGCGCGACGGATCGCTGGCCTGCGTCATCGCCGAGGTCAAAGCCGCCGACCAGACCGTCACCCGGCGCCTGCAGCTGGCTGCGTCCGATGCGCGAACCCCGATGCTTCTCTACCGGCGGCATCGTTCGCGCGAGCGCAGCCCGCTGGCTCAGCCCTCCGCTGCAATGACGCGCTGGAGCATCGCAGCGGCGCCTTCCACCGCGCTACCCCATGCCGGCATCGGCCGAAGAACAGGCCGAGGACCGGCTTGGACTGGTCAGCGGCCGTCACCGCGTCGAGTTCGGTTGCGTTGCGGACAACGAGATAGCCACGCGACTGTGCCTGCTGGCACAGGGTCTTACCCTTAAATTTCCCAGCGGCAGCGGTCCCCGCGAAGGTCGCAGCGCAGCCACCCAGAACAACATCCGCCCGCGCTTCGAGCAAATGTTCGGCGATCGATCCGCTTCCACCCTTCTCGAGGGCATTGGCCGGGCACTGCTTCGTCGTTGCGACTGGGCCATAGCATTTGCGATACGTCACGCTGGCGAGCTGCGCCGCAGGCGTGGGGGAGCGGGCACACTAAATCACGGGCATTGAGCGCCCATGCTGGTCGCGCGATACGGCGGTCGCGATGGAGATATCGCCAACCACGTTGACCATGGTACGGAACATGTCGAGCAGCCGGTCCACGCCGACCACCAAGCCAATCCCCTCGGGCGGCAGGCCGGTGATCGCGAGAACGGCGGCAACGGTGGGAAGCGATCCGGCGGGGACCCCAATCGTACCCATTCCCGCCAGCGCGGCCACCACCAGCACCACGCCCTGCTTGCCGAGCGAGAGGTCCATTCCGAAGAACTGGGCGATGAACAGCACGGTCACAGCGGTGTAGATCGCGGTGCCGCCCTGATTCGCGATGGTGCCGATGCCGAGGACGAGGCGCGCCGCGCGGGGCGGCAGGTGCAGGTCGAATTCGGCAGCCTTCAGCGCGCTGGGCAGAGTGGCGTTGGACGAAGAAGTGCAGAAGGCGATGACTGCCGGCTCCTGCACTCCGCGCAGGAACGCCGCCGGGGTCACCCCGCCGCGCATCCACACGACCGCGAAGAAGGTCAGCATCACCTGCAGCATCAGCGCCGCCACCACCACGCCGACATAGGCGCTGAGGTAGAGCAGCAGGTGCCAGCCGAACACCAGTGTCAGGTCGAACATGAAGGCGGCGACCGCGACCGGCGCCAGCCGTGCGACATAGCCGAGTACATGCATTCCAGCATCGAACACCCGCTCACTGGTGGCGAGCACGTGGCCGCTGCGGCGGGTGCGCAAGAAAGTCAGGGTCATGCCGACGAGCACCGAGGCGATGATGACGATCATGATCGGCCGTTCCACGGCGGCGTAGGAGAACAGCGCGCCGAAGCCTCTCGGCGGTGCGGAAGAGTGACCTGCCGCGAGGAGTTGCTGGCCGATCTCGGCTGGCACCACGTCGCCAGGGCGGAACAGGTTGACCATGGCCAGCCCGATCAGCGCCGCCGCGACCGAGGCCGCCAGCATGTGCGCCAGCGTGGAGAGCAGCAGTCGCCGCATTCCCGCCATGTTGCGCACCCGCGCGATGCCGCTGACGATGGCCGACACCAGCAGCGGCACGATCAGCAGGAACAGCGCGAAGAGGAACGCCTGCTCCACCGGCTTCACCACCCAGCGCATCAGCAGCATGGTCGCGGGGGAGTCGCTGGCGAACAGCCCGGCCAGCGTGCCGCCGCCCATGCCGAGCAGGAAACCCGCCAGCAGCCGCACCTGCAGATGAGGGCGCAGACGCCTGCGCGCATGGCCGGCGGAAGGGGGGAGAGGCGGGGGGGCAGTCTCGATCATCGCAGTGACCGAACGAAAGGATTTGCGGACATCGGTGATCCTGTTGCCGTGCCCGAAGGCGCCTGGCTCATGATGAGGGTTCTGCCGCGAGAACCCTGTCAGCAAGCTGTCGCGAGCGCGAATTGTTGCGCTTCCGATTGGGCTTGGGTGATGTGCTCGTCGTTCCGGTCGTCAGGGCTCGGCGGCGCGGCGAAGTCGATGCTGGCGAGCACGCCGCGACCATCCGTGCCGGGCTCCAGCCGGACTTCTGCGCCCATGCGTTCGGCTAGCGCGCGGACGATCGACAAACCGAGGCCGCTGCCGCCAGCATCGCTTTCGCTGCGGGCGCGGTAGAAGCGTTCGAACACCCGTTCGCGGTCCTGCGGGGCGATGCCAGGGCCGTCGTCCTCCACTTCGATGCACGCACGTCCGGCGCGGTGCAGCACCCGCACGGTGACGGTGCCGCCGGGGCGGTTGTAGCGCACCGCGTTGTCGAACAGGTTGCCGATCATCTCGGCGGCCAGGATCGGGTGGCCGCTGGCGAGAACGGGGCCGTGATCCGGCGCCTCGAAACCGATGTCGAGGCCGTCCGAGCCCGGCTGGTCGATGCGCGAGGCCACGAGGTCGGCGGCGACGGCAGCAAGGTCGAAAGTGGCGTCCTCGGCTATGCCCTGCTCCTCGGTCCGGGCGAGGGCGATCAGTTGCAGCAGCAGCCGTTCGAGCGAGAGCACCGCGTTGCCGATGTCTTCCAGCGCCGCCGCGCCGCGTGGGGAGGCGGGGCCGTAGCGCTCCAGCACGTCGAGATGGACGCGCACCACGGCGAGCGGCGTGCGCATCTGGTGCGAGGCATTGGCGGTGAACTGCTTGAGCGAATCCACCGCGCGCTCGGTGCGGGCGAGCAGGGCATTGAACGACCCGGCCAGCAGCCGCGCCTCGCGCGGGGCGTCCTCCTCCAGCGCGAGGCGGAACTGCGGCGGCGGCTCGCGGCGGGCGGTCTCGATCTGCCCGGTGAGTGAGGCGAAGGGCCTGAGGCCCCAGGTGATGGCCCAGTAGAACAGCAGCACCGCCGTCATCGCGATCAGCACGCCCGCGCCCAGCACGCGCAGGAAGTAGGTCTGCTGGTAGGCCCAGCGATCATCCACGAAGTCGGCCACCTGCACCACCACCGCGTGGCCGTTGCGGTGGAGACGGCGGATCTCGGTGGCGATGCGCACCGGCTTGCCGCCCAGCGTGCTGTCGCGCAAGTACCCGGGCTGGATCACGCCGTCGGCATCGCGCGGGTCAACGTAGCCGCCGGTCAGCGGAGTATTGCGGTAGGTGCGCGGGAAGCTGGCGGCGGGCAGGCGCTGCGTGGTGCGGCCGGTGCGCGTGTCGTACAGCGGCGGCGGGACGAGGCCGCGCTCGCCCGCGATCAGCTCCGTGCCGTCCCAGATGCTGTAGTGCGTGACGGGCGCGGAGCGGCGCTGGAGCAGATGGACGGCCAGCGGCAGCACCTTGTCGCGCACGGCGTCCTCGGTATCGGCGGCGCGGCTGAGCAGACGCACCGAACCGACGAGGATGCGGTCGGAGGTCGCCGCGCCGGAGCGCTGGATCATCCAGCACGTAATGCCGCCGAAGGTCACCGCCAGCGCCAGCAGCGGCACCATCACCGCAGCGGTCAGGCGCGATCGCAGAGAGGCCATCAGGTCTCCAGCATGTAGCCGAGGCCCCGGATGGTGCGGATCGTCGGCCCATCCGGCATCAGCTTGCGGCGCAGGCGGCCGACGTAGACCTCCAGCGCATTAGGGGCGACGGCGTCGGCGAAGTTGAACACCTCGGAATTGAGGCGCTGCTTGGTCACGACTTTGCCGGGTCGGCCCATCAGCGTCTCCAGCACCGCCATTTCCCGGCGCCGCAAGTCGAGCACCGAGCGCTTGAGTTCGACGACGCGGGTGGAGCGATCGAGGCTGAGGTCGCCGACGCGCAGCACCGGGTCGGCAGTACCCTGGCTGCGCCGGATCAGCGCGCGCAGCCGCGATTCCAGCTCGCGCGGGTGGAAGGGCTTGGAGAGGTAGTCGTCGCCCCCCCGGTCGAGCCCGGCGATACGGTCGGACACCGCATCGCGCGCGGTCAGGATCAGCACCGGCGTCGAGTCGCCGCCCCTGCGCAGCGTTTGGAGAACTTCCAGCCCGTCGATGTCCGGCAGCCCGAGATCGAGGATCACGGCATTGTAGGTTTCGGCGGCGAGAACGTCGAGCGCCTCCTCGCCGCTCCCGACGACGTCGACGACGAAGCCGCCCGCGCTCATCGAGGCTTCCATGCCGCGCGCCAAGCGCTCGTCGTCTTCCACGATCAGTATCCGCAACAACTCACTCCCTCACACGAGTTGCGGCATCCTCTTGTCCCTGTTCGGGCACTTTTCAGACGCCGTGAGGTGCCTTTGAGTGCCTTTGTGTATCGTTGAGTGCCGGCCCTGTCCCGGCGCAATTTCATGCCGTTTGATTCGGCAGTCTGTGAATGGAACCTGTCATCAACCTGTCGCGCCGGGCAAGATTCTTTTTGGAAAAGGGCGTGGCAGTGACAGCTTCGTGACAGGTGAAGGCCCGCAGCTTTCGTGTGTCGGGAGGGGAAACCTCGACAACGAACCGGGTCCAATCCGCAGCGCGCAGGAGATCGCCAAGGCATCGGCGGCATCGCGGGCGGAGCATGGGCCGGCTGCAACAGGGGGCAATCATGGCCACTCAATACGGTCGCGCTGCATTCTTGATTTCCGTATCCTTGTTCGCTCTGCCGCTGGGGGCGCAAGCGCAGGAAACGGCTCCGCAACAGGCAGTTAGCGATGGCGTCGGCGACATCGTCGTCACCGCCCTGCGCCGCGCCACCCGCGTCCAGGACACCCCTGTCGCGATCACCGCGCTGTCGGAGAAGTCCCTCCAGAACCTCGGCGCCACGGGCATCGCCGACGTCGTGCGGCAGGTGCCGGGGCTCAACCTGATCGCCGGTGAATCGGGCCGCACCCGCATCTCCATTCGCGGTATCCAGACAGCGGGCGAAAGCACCGTAGGCCTGTACTACGGCGAGACGCCGCTGACGGGTCCGTCGGGCACCAGCTCCGATCCTTCGGGCGTGACGCCCAACCTCAACCTCTTCGATGTCGAGCGAGTGGAAGTTCTGCGCGGGCCGCAGGGCACGCTTTACGGCTCGGGCTCGATGGGGGGCACCCTGCGCGTGATCTTCAAGAAGCCGGACCTCACCAAGTACGAGGGCGCGACCGAATTCGGCGGAGAGGCGGTGGAGCACGGCGAGTTCGGCTATTCGCTGAAAGGTGCGGTCAACGTGCCGATCATTTCCGACATGCTTGCCGCGCGCCTGGTGCTCTATCGCCAGCAGAACCCCGGCTATGTCGATGATCCGACGATCGGCAAGGAGGACCTCAACCGCTCGACGCTCGAAGGCGCGCGTTTCCAGCTGGGTTTCCAGCCGACTGATACGCTCAGCATGAACTTCATGACGATCGTGCAGACCCAGAAATTCGACGGCACCTCGCAGTGGGCGCCTTCGGTGGGAGAGTTCGTGTCCGAGCAGAAAGTCGCCTCGCCGGCCTACGACAAGCTGCAGCTCTATGCGCTGGAGACGAAGTGGGAGACCGGCATCGGCACGCTGGCGCTGAACAATTCGTACTACCGCTGGGACGTGCGGCAGACCAACGACAACTCGGACAACTACGCCAGCATCGCGGCGTCCAATCGCTATTGCGGGCTATTCCAGAATACCTACGGCGGCTCGCTGCTGCAGGGCACGAGCGCCGGAGCGACGACCAGTTCGAGCACCTGCGCGACCGGCGCGGGGGGGCTGACCTCCGCGCAGTTGCGGGCGGATTACCAGAACTGGGCCGCAGGGCAGCAGCCGATCGGCAACTACCAGCCGCGCTTCGTGCGCAACTACGTCAACGAACTTCGCCTCAGCTCGAACGGCAAAGGGCCGCTGACCTACACCTTCGGCCTGTTCCGCGAGGACCGCGACGACCGCGTCGATACGCTCGTCTTCGCGGGCATTCCCGCCACTGGCGAGCCGCAGCAGCCGACCGTCGATCTCGGCTCGCGCTATGTCACCGACGTGGTCAAGCAGACCGCGGTATACGGCGAGATCAGCTATCATCTCTTCGAGCCGCTGACGCTGACGGCGGGCCTGCGCTACTACGACTACAAGAAGACCGTGGGCGGCGAGAACCTGGGCTACAACTACTTCAACGGGCAGGTTCCCAGCGCCTATGCCGAGGTGTCCGCCAATGCGAACGGGCTGATCCAGAAGTACAATCTGGACCTCAAGATCACCCCGGACGTGATGTTCTACGCCACTGCATCGCAGGGCTTCCGCCCCGGCGGCGCGAACCTGACGCCGGGTATTCCGGAATCGGCGCAGACTTACGCGGCGGACTCGCTGTGGAACTACGAGGCGGGCTTCAAGACGCAGTGGTTCGACCGCAAGCTGACCTTCAACATCGACGCCTATCGCATCGACTGGAACAACCTGCAGACCTCGGTTCGCGCGACGTACGGCAACTTCTCGTATATCGGCAACGTCGGCTCGGCGCGGATCGAGGGCGTCGAGGTCGAGGCCAGCGCGGCGCCGGTTTCGGGGCTCAACCTCAACGCGAGCTTCCATTACGTGAAGCCGCGCCTGACCGCCGATCAGGTCAGCGCCGAGGTCACGGCATCGGGCCTCAAGGGCGACATCCTGCCGCTGATTCCGCGCACTACCGCGAGCGCCGGGGCCGAATACACCTTCCCGGCCTTCAACGACTTCGAGGGGCTTCTGCGCGCGGACTGGACCTACACCGGCGAGATGACCTCGCAGATCCGGCCGACCAACAGCCTCTACCGCGAGTTCGGCAAGTACTCGATGGTGAACCTGCGCGCCGGTGTGCAGAACGACCGGATGGGCGTGTTCCTCTACGTGCGCAACCTGTTCAACAAGATCGGCGTGAACTCGATCTCGAGCGCTGCGGGCGTGCCGGACTACTGGGCGACGACCGCCCCGCGCACGCTGGGCGCGACGATCTACAGCAACTTCTAAGTTCGTTTCGAGTACAGGGGATTTGACGATGCGTATCACACTGCTGGCCGCAACCGCCGCGATCGCGCTCGCCGCTCCGGCGGCGCAGGCTGCCACGGTAGAGGACAAGGCCGCTGCCACGCTGCTGGGCGGGGCAAAGTTCGCCAAGGCCAAGGCGTCGCTCAAGGGCGATTACGACAAGATCATCCAAGACATCATCACCCTGACCGAGATCGAGGCGCCGCCGTTCAAGGAAGACGCACGTGGCGCCGCCTACATGGCGATGCTTAAGGCCGAAGGGCTCACCGACGTCGAGCGCGACGAGGTCGGCAACGTCATGGGGCTACGCAAGGGCACCGGAGGCGGTCCGCTGATCGTCGTCACCGCGCACCTCGACACGGTGTTCCCCGGCGGCACCAATGTGAAGGTGCGGCGCGAGGGCAACGGGCTCTACGCGCCCGGCATCGGCGACGATACCTCCAGCCTGCCGGTGCTGCTCGCTTTCATCCGCGCGATGAACCGGGCGGGCTACACCACCAAGGCCGACATCCTGTTCATGGGCAATGTCGGCGAGGAAGGCCCCGGCGACCTGCGCGGTTCGCGCTACCTGTTCCAGAAGGGCAAGTACAAGGACGCGATCAAGTACTTTATCTCGTTCGAGCCGGGGCAGCCGGGGCGCATCACCAATGCCGGCACCGGATCGCGCCGCTACAAGGTGACGTTCAACGGGCCGGGTGGCCACTCGATGGGTGACTTCGGCATCGTCAGCCCGGCCTTCGCGATGGCCAAGGCGATGGTCGAATTCGGCAAGATCAAGGCCCCTGCGGAGCCGAAGACGGTCTACAACGTCGGCATTCTGGAGGGCGGCACTTCGGTGAACTCGATCCCCTTCGCCACCGCCATGACCATCGACATGCGCTCCAACGGCAAGCCCGAACTGGACGCGGAGGAGAAGCAGTTCCTCGCCCTGCTGCAGCCTGCGGTGGATGCGGAGAACGCCGCGCGCTCCACCGCCAAGGGCAAGATCTCCTACGACGCCAAGCTGATCGGCGACCGCCCGGTCGGCACCACGCCGCTCGATGCGCGCATCATCAAGATCGCCACTGCCGTCGCCAAGGGATCGGGCGTGACGCCGAAGTACGGCGCCGGGTCCACCGACAGCAACATCCCGATGAGCATGGGCGTCGAGGCCGTCACCCTCGGCTCCGGGTTCGACACCTTCCGTGCGCACTCGCTGGAAGAGGGCATGAAGATGAACCCGCCCGAGGACCTCAAGAACATGGCGGTCGGCCTGGCAACGGTCCTGACCCTCGCCGAAGCACGCTGACCCATCCTGACGGGGCGGGCCTCTCCAGCGGTCCGCCCCGGCTTTTTACCGTCTCTCATCCCACCGCCGGTCCGTTCCGCGCCGCGAAGGAGTAACGCCATGTCCCGTCGCAATCTTCTGCTTGCCGCCACGTGTCTTTCGTTCCCGCTCAGCACGCCGGTTCTGGCCCAGGACGCGCCCGCGACCAGCGCTGCGATCACCGCGCCCGAGAAGATCGTCGGCGGCAAGGTCGGCGCCGACTACTTCCTCGCCGACTACACGAAGATTTCCGAGTGGCTGATGCAGGTCGTCAAGGAGAGCGACCGCATCAAGGTCGTCTCCATCGGCAAGACCGCCGAGGGGCGCGAGCAGTACATGGCGATCGTCTCCTCGCCCGATAACATCCGCAATCTGGAGAAATACCGCCGGATTTCGCAGCAGCTGGCGCTGGCCAAGGGCCTCGACGACGATGCCGCCAAGGCGCTCGCCGCCGAGGGCAAGGCGATGGTGTGGATGGACGCCGGGCTCCACGCCAGCGAGATCGTCAACGCGCAGAGCCACGTCCAGATCATCCATGAGATGCTGACGCGCAATGATCCCGAGACCCTGCGCCTGCTGGGTGACGACATCATGCTGTTCGTCTTCGCCAATCCGGACGGGCTGGAACTCGTCGCCGACTGGTACATGGCCGATCCGCACAAGCTGACAACGGACTCGATCCCGGTGCTCTACCAGAAGTACATCGGCCACGATAACAACCGCGACAGCTTCGCCTCGACCCAGCCCGAGACGACCAACATGAACCGCGCCGGATACCGCGAGTGGTTCCCGCAGATCCTCTACAACCAGCACCAGACCGGGCCGCTGGGCGCGGTGGTGTTCATTCCGCCGTTCCGCGACCCCTACAACTTCAACAACGAGCCGCTGGTCATCAACCAGACCGACGTGGTCGGCCAGATGATGCATGCGCGGCTGGTGGCTAAGGGCATGGGCGGCTCGGCGATGCGCTCGGCCGCGCCTTATTCGACATGGTTCAACGGCGGCATCCGCACGATCGGGTACTTCCACAACCAGATCGGCATTCTGACCGAGATCATCGGCAATCCCACCCCGCTCAAGATCCCGTTCGTGCCGGAAAACCAGCTCCCCCGGCAGGACGAGGTACTGCCGATCGCGCCGCAGGAATGGCACTTCCAGCAGTCGCTCGACTACGTGAAGGAGATGGACCGGGCGATCCTCGATTACGCCTCGCGCTACCGCGAGACGATCCAGTACAACCGCTATGTCATGGGCCGCAACCAGATCGCCAAGGGTAGCACCGACAGCTGGGTGGTGACGCCCAAGCGGATCGAGGCGGCGAAGGACGCGGCGAAGACCATGCCCAAGCCGGGGCCGGAGGAAACCGCAGGCACGTTCGGATGGGGCAACGAGAAGATCCTGCCCGCCAGCCTCTACAAGACCGTGCTCAACGCGCCCGAGAAGCGCGCGCCGCGTGCCTACATCATCCCGGCCGACCGCCAGCAGGACATGCCGACGACGGTGCGCTTCCTCAACGCCCTCATCAAGACCGGGATCGAGGTGCAGCAGGCGCCGTCGGCCTTCACTTTCGAGGGCAAAAGCTACCCGGCGGGCAGCTACGTCGTGCGCAGCGACCAGGCTTTCCGCCCCCACGTGCTCGACATGTTCGAGCCGCAGGACCACCCGCAGGACTTCGCCTATGAGGGTGGGCCGCCGATCAAGCCCTACGACGTCACCGGCTATACGCTGGCGCTGCAGATGAACGTCGCCTTCGACCGCGTGCTCGACGCGCCGCCGCCTGGGTTCCCGCTGGTCGCCGACGAGATCGCCGCGCCGCCGCCGGGCCGCGTGCTGGGTTCGGGCGGGGCAGGCTGGATCGTCGATCACGGCGTCAACAACAGCTACACGCTGACCAACCGCTTGCTGAAGGCGGGCCTGCCGGTGTTCTGGATGAAGCAGGGCCTGACCATGGACGGCAAGGCGCTCGCCCCCGGGGCGGTGTGGATACCCGCCTCGGCCAAGGCGAAGGCGATCGTCGATGCCGCCGTCGCGCCGCTCGGCCTCGATGCCCATGCCGTCGCGGCGAAGCCTGCGGGCGAGACGGTCGCGGTCAAGCCGGTGAAGATCGGCCTTGTCGATGTCTATGGCGGCTCGATGGCCTCTGGCTGGACGCGCTGGATCTTCGAGCAGTACGAGTTCCCCTACGAGCTGGTCTACCCGCAGGCGCTCGACAAGGGCGGGCTCAAGGCCAAGTACGACGTCCTCGTCTTCCAGAGCGACGTGCTCGGCCGCGAGGAAGGTCCTTCGCGCCCGCAGCCCGCTGCCGCCGACATTCCGGTCGCCTACCGCAAGATGCTGGGCAAGATCACGCCCGAGACGACCTTCCCGCAAGTCGCCGCCTTCACCAAGGCGGGCGGCACGGTCGTCGCGGTGGGCAACTCCACCCGCATCGGCGAGGCGCTGGGCCTGCCGGTCACCAACCTGCTCGCGCCCAAGGGGCCGGACGGCACCGTGAAGCGGGTTTCCTCCAACAGTTTCTACGTCCCCGGATCGATCCTGAGCGCGCAAGTCGACAGCAGCGATCCCCTGGCCTTCGGCGTCGCACCCACGGTCAACCTGTTCTACAACAACAACCCGGTCTTCCGCGCCGACGGGCCATCGGTGCGCAAGGTCAGCTGGTTCGACAAGGAGGACCCGCTCGTCTCCGGCTGGGGCTGGGGGCAGAAGCTGCTGAACGGCGGCGCGGGCATCGTCGAGGGCGGGCTCGGCAAGGGCCGCGTGTTCCTGATGGGGCCGGAAGTGACCCAGCGCGGACAGCCTTTCGCGACCTTCAAGTTCCTGTTCAACGGCGTGCTGCTCTCAAGCTCCAGCGAAACTCCTCCCGGCGACAGCTAGTGATACCGTTTTGCGCCTGGAACTGAACTGAGTTTTCCAGAGGCTTATGATACTAGCAGTCCAGTAAGCCGATCGCAGCTAGTCGGAATCAAAAATCAGCGGCTAAACGGCCGGGATCGGCCAGTCTAAGCTATCCAGAATGGGAGAGCTGCCGTCTGCACCTGGGTATTGGAAAGGGCTGGCTGAGCGGCCGAGAATGATGACGTGGACGGCTCTCCAACCCTCCCGCAAGATGACCTGCGGATGAGCCGGAAGGAGAGCCACGCTGGGAACAGTCACGGCGATTGGTTTGGACCTAGCGAAGAACGTGTTCCAGGTGCACGGTGTGGATGCCGATGGTGTAGCGGTATTGCGCCAGCGATTGACGCGCAGTCGCCTGCTGAAACCCAGTTATCGAACGCCTTGCGGGCGCACATCGCGGAATTCGGCATCGTCACCCCGATCGGCAGGAATGGAATTGACCAGCTTCTCGATATCGTAGCTGATACAAATCATGCCAGACTGCCCGCAGAGGTGGGGACTTGCCTCGACATGCTGGCAGCCCAACTGCGCATTGTGAAAGAGCAGATCCTCGAAAATGATCGCCGGATCATGGCAAGTGCGCGAAAAACGGAAATCGGCCGGCGGGTGATGGAGATACCAGGCGTGGGGCCACTATTGGCAAGTGCGATCGTCGCGACTGTCCCAAATCCCTCGATCTTTCGCTCAGGCCGCGACCTAGCAGCGTGGATTGGTCTGGTACCTCGACAAAACTCCAGCCTAGGTAAGGAGCGCCTCGGTGGCATCACAAAGGCTGGACATCATTATTTGCGCCAGATGCTCATCGTCGGCGCCATCGCGGTCATTCGCTTTGCTGAGCGCCATAAGTCAAAGCGGCCTTGGCTCGTGCAGTTGCTTGCGCGAAAGAACGTGAAGGTTGCCGCCGTGGCGCTTGCCAACAACAATGCCCGCATGATCTGGGCGATGATGACCAACGGCGAACGGTATCGCGACCCGCAGATTGCATAGAATATAGCGCTCAGCGCTTACGATCTTGGGAAGGGCGGACAGGAGCTAATGCACAAAGTCGGTTGAAACCGCCGGATCGGGAAAACCCATGTTTCGACCCAGCACCTCGAGTGCGCGAGAATGGTCGGGACCCGAGCCGCGCTAATGGCATTATGGCCAGCGGTAATATGTGCCGCACCAATAGGCTCGACACATGGCCGCACCAACCAACGGCGCAAAGCTCAATATGCCACTTGCCAACGGAGAGCCGTCCACACAGCGTCGACTGCAGCAACGGCTTCTACACGCCTCATTCCGGGCGTTCCGCCAAATCGTTGAGCGCGCGGCGGGCATCTGCCTTGTTCGGCTCGATTTCCAGGGCGCGGCGATAATAGACACTTGCCTGTTCCCGGTCCCGATCGACGCCTGCTCCTGCATTGTAGGCACGGCCAAGGTTGAGGCACCCGTCGGCATCGTTCAGATCGCAGGATTTGCGGAACAGTTCGGTGGCCCGTCCTGCGTCCTTGCCAGCACCGTTTCCGTTCTGAACCAACGTGCCTAAATTGCCGCAGGCTGCGCCATCGTCCTGATCGCAGGCTCCGACATAAAGTGCGGCGGCGCGATGGGCGTTCTTGCGCACGCCCAGCCCCTGATCGTAAACCACACCAAGGTTGTAGCAGCCGCCGGCATCTTCGCCGTCACAGGCCTTTTCAAACAGTCGCCTGGCGCGCCGCTTGCTGGCCTTTACCCCCGCGCCCAGCGAATAGGCGGCGCCAAGGCTGGAGCAACTGGCAAAGTTATCGGCGTCACAGGCCGCCCTGAAATACCGGAACGCACGTGGGGCGTCCTTCGCGATGCCTTCGCCCTTCACCAGGGCAAGGCCAAAATTGCCGCAATCAGCAGGCCCGCCCAACTCACAGGCTTTCGCGAAAGCAGCGGTCGCCTGCTGGGCGTCCGCAGGGACGCCATTGCCGGTGTGGTAGGCTATGCCAAGGCTTGTGCAGCTGCTGCCATCGCCGCCTGCACAAGCCTTGGCATAGAATACCGCAGCACGCGCCGGATCCAGAGCCACGTGATCGCCTTGCGCGTATCGGGTGCCCAGTTCGGCACAGGAGCTTGCCACTTCGCCCGCACAAGCATCTTCAAGCTGCCTGATTTCGGCCGCATCATCATCAGAAGCCTGCTCCGATGCCGGTTCGGTCAGATCATACGGCCCCGCAGGGGCAGGCACAGTAGGATTCTCTGGCGGTGTAGACGCGATGGTATCCACTTCCCGCACGGAAAGCATTTCATGCAGATCATGGGCATCGGACGGCCTGTTGCCGTGTGCGATCAGTGCCTCTGCAAACTCGATTTCGTCGATCGCAAGTGGGAAGAGATCATTTGCGACCCGGTGCGCTTCATCTCCGCAGGCAAAGCGCAGTTCCGCATCGCCCAAGCTGTCGGGCGGCACCGTTTCCATGGGGGACGTATGCGCGGCTCCCTTGTCGATCGGGCGTCCGGCCTCGTCGAAATACAGAATTTGCAAAGTTTGAATGCGGCGTTTGTCGCACAGCACGCGCCGGTGCGCTTTTACCGTGACTTCCGGTTCGCCGGGCCGGATTACTTGCATCGCCCAATAGCGCGCCTCGTCTCCGCGCCGCTCGACAGATTTCGCATCCACGAAAACGACACGGCCGGGGCCGCTGTTGATGTACCACCACTCTGATGCGGCCGCCGGAACCGCGCCCAGCATCAAGGTGGCTGGCACGGCTTTACAGAACCAAGACATGTACCGCATCCTTCTTACCATCCCGATCCGCCGCCACCGCCACCCCGCCGCCCGAAGACCCGTCGCCGGAGGAACCGCTGGAGCTGTCACTGCTACCGGAACTGCGGCTGGACGTGCTCGGTGATGTGGCGGCCGACGCTATCGTCCTATCCTTTATTCTGTTCGTGGCCGGCTGGTTGATCGTTATTCGCGGGCGGCACGGAAATGTCATCAAGCGCAGCCTTTGATATGGCGAGGGCTTTTCTTGCGGGGCCGGCGGAAGACGTGAGCGGATCAAGCGCCAACGCGTGCTCCAGCAGAGCGATGCCCCTAACGTCGTGAAGGTCGCGGCCGTTGCCGGTCTGATAGGCCCGGCCGAGCGTAAAGCAGCTTTCCGCCTCGCCCAGCGCACAGGCATCGTCGCGTGCTATGCCATCGCCTTCGAGCAGCCGGTTGCCGAGGCGCGAACAAGCGCCGGCGTCATTGTTCTGGCACATGACTTTCAGCTCGGCGACGGGATCGATCACCTCGACTTGTTGCGCCTGAGCCTGCCCGGCAGGCAAGCCAACTAAGACCACCGACAATGCGGCGGCGCGGATCATGGCGCGGTGCATGCCGGATCGGCGCAGACGAAAGGCATGTCGTCGGTATCCTTCGGGGCAAGGCTTGCGCGGAAGCGCAGGTTCCGGGGCGTGGCGTCCAGAACCGCAATTTCGATGTCGCGGATGCGGATTGTCTTCTGCGAAGCCGGGAAGCGCATCGTCTGCCCGCTGCTGGCGTGCGCGAGATCCCCGATGCTGTAACCGCGCAAGTCGAAGGCCAGCTCTCCTTCCTCGATCCCGAGATAAGCGATATCGTAGATCGTACCGCTTTCCATTGTATCGTAATCGCCGGCCTCGAGTATGCCCACGCCTTTGCCGTAGTCACGCGGCGGGACTACGGCCTGACCGGCGGCGATCGCCTGGGGTGTTCCGAATGTGGCAGGGGCCGGTGCCGAAGATCGGATGACCGGCACCGCAGGGTCTGCGCGCATCTGCTCATGATGGTCCGCCGGGCTAACCAAAGCCTCGGTGTCGGCAATCAGTGCTTCGGCGAAAGCGACTTGGTCGATCGCCAGAGGGAACCCGCCGGTCTGGGTTCGATCGGCAGCGCAGACGAACTTCAATTGGGCCTCGCCTACTGACCCCGCCGCGATAGGGTTGGGCCCTGGGTAGCTCAGCGCCGACTTGTCGAGGCGTTCGTCATCGGCGCCGTAACGAAGGACGAGATCCCACGTTTCGGTGCGTTTGCGGCAGTCTCCGATCATGAAGGCGCGAAGCGAGGCCGCGGGGTTACCGGGCTCGCGCAGAATTTGGCTGGCATCATATCGAACAATGTCACCGTCCCGCTCGATCGATTCAACATCGACGAACAGCACTTTGTCTGCGCCTTGCGCCACGTACCACCACTGCGAGGTACGGGCCAGGCCCATCGAAGGAGAAAGCATAAGCAACCCGCCGGCGAGTATCCCGAACTTCATCCGATATTCCAAACTGTTACTATTTCATTGGTACAGCAGAACCCGTACCTTACAACAGCACCTGCTTGTTTTTGTGCCTGCCCATAACAACTTTCTGGATCACGCTTACTCCGTGCATGACCGGCCAATCTCGACCGATAGCCGCCTAGCAATGTTGGCTATCGCGCTTCTGAGAAGCCAAACCTGCCGTGTTCCTTACCGCCAATTTGAAAATTGGAGGGAGATCGGCTCACCTCGACCGTTGGCGGGATATGTCAGGCGTTGTTCCTTCTCCGTGAATTCGGGCTCTGCGAGGCGCTGCGCGCGCGCATAAGTCGGCGTCAGCCTGGAGAGCTCGATTCCGAGAAGCGCCGACCGGGCAATCTCACGGGAAAAAAAGACAGGCCATGCGATAGAGCAAGATCGACCCGACGTCCTGAAGCAGCGTCAGAACTGGTTTGAGGTCAACTCGACCTCAAACCGGAGCGCCTGGTCTTCATCGACGGAACCTAGACCGCGACCAATATGACCCGCAGCTACGGTAGCTGCCCCAAAGGCGAACGTCTGCGGATCGGTTTCCCGCACGGCCACGGCAAGATCACCGCGTTGGTCGCCGGCCTGCGCATGGCCGGCATGGTCGAGGCCATGGTGCTCGATGGGCCGATCAACGGCGACTGGTTCGAAGCCTACGTCGCTCAGGTCCTCGTCTCCGAACAGCGGCCTCGCGACGGCGTCATCATGGACAACTTGTCGAGCCACAAGCGCGCATCGGTGCAAGTGCTCATCGAGGCCGCAGGCGCCACCCTGCGCTTTCTCCCGCCCTACAGCCCCGACTTCAACCCGATCGAGAAAGCATTTTCCGGCCTCAAAGCCATACTCCGTAAAGCGGGCGAGCGTACCGTCAGTGGCCTGTGGAGCTTGATCGGCAAACTCGTCGATATCTTCCAGCCCCCGGAATGCGCCAACTACTTCAGATCATGTGGTTACGAACCAGAATGATCGTGAAGACGTCCTTGCGTCCGAGATCGGCCTTCCGGAGCACGCCCACCAGCGATACACAGAACATAGTCGCAATCTCCTGTTCAAGCCGTTCCGAAGAATCGAAGCTCGCCGACTTGGGGAATTGGTTCGCCAATCTAACTTTTTCTGTTTCAAGAGTTGCTAGTCAGGCTCTCCCCGCCCCCCGATCGATCACGAGCCATTGACAATCCTCCTCTTGAAAGATAGCGCTATCATTCATATTTGGACGGCGATGAAGCCCTGCGGCTGCAATGCAGCGGGGGGCTTCGGGCAGATCCGGAATGGACGTACGAAACGGACGGGCAAAGCCCTGACCTGAGGGGATGCAGCAATGATTACCGGCGCCATACTCATCGGCCGCGAGGAAACCCACACGCAGGCAAGCTATGCCGCCATCAACCCCGCGACCGGCGCGGCGCTGGAACCACGCTTCACCACCGCAGGCCTGCCGGAAGTGGAACGCGCCTGTGCGCTGGCCGACGAGGCCGCGGTCGCCTTCGCCGAACTGGACCCGGAAACCCGCGCTGTCTTCCTCGAAACCATCGCCGATGAGATCGTGGCGATCGGCGACATCCTGATCGAACGCGCCATAGCCGAGACGGGCCTTCCCCGCGCCCGTATCGAGGGCGAGCGGGGCCGCACCGCCGGCCAGCTGCGCCTTTTCGCGCAAGTCCTGCGTGAAGGCAGCTGGGCGGGCCTCACCATCGATCCCGCCCTGCCCGAGCGCGCGCCGCTGCCGCGCCCGGACCTGCGCGTGCGCAAGGTCGCGCTTGGCCCGGTCGTGGTGTTCGGCGCCAGCAACTTCCCCCTCGCCTTCTCGGTCGCAGGCGGAGACACCGCCGCGGCTTTCGCGGCGGGTTGTCCGGTCATCGTCAAGGGTCACTCGGCCCATCCCGGCACCGGCGAACTGGTGGCCCGCGCCATCCAGCGCGCGGTGGCGCTGTGCCATCTGCCCGAGGGCGTGTTCTCCTACCTCCCCGCCACGCGTGAGGCAGGCACCGCGCTGGTCGCCGACCACCGCGTCAAGGCGGTCGGCTTCACCGGATCGCGCCCCGGCGGCATGGCGCTGATGCGCACCGCCGCGGCCCGGCCCGAGCCGATCCCGGTCTATGCCGAGATGAGTTCGATCAACCCGGTCGTGCTGTTCCCCGCCGCCCTCGCCGCGCGTGCCGAAGCGCTGGGCGCGGCCTTCGTCGGCTCGCTGACGATGGGCGCCGGGCAGTTCTGCACCAATCCCGGCCTCGTCATCGCCATCGACGGGCCTGATCTCGATACCTTCCTCGCCTCGGCCTCGGCGGCGATGGGCGGCAGCGCGGCGCAGGACATGCTGACGCCGGGCATCCACTCGGCCTATGTCGAGGGCGTGAGCGCGCTGGCGGGCCACGGCGCTGTAACCACCCTCGCACGCGGCGTCGAGCCGACCGGCCCGCATCAGGCGCAGGGCGCCCTGTTCCGCACCACGGCGGCCGATTTCCTCGCCGATCCGGCGCTGGGCGCGGAAGTCTTCGGCTCCTCCTCGCTGGTCATCACCGTCACCGACATGGCCGAGGCGCTCAAGGTCATCGCCGCCCTCGAAGGCCAGCTCACCGCCACCCTGATCCTCGACGCCGAGGACGAGGCGGAGGCCGCGCTGCTGCTGCCGGTGCTGGAGCGCAAGGTTGGACGCATCCTCGTCAACGGCTGGCCGACGGGCGTCGAAGTGTGCCACGCGATGGTCCACGGCGGCCCGTTCCCCTCGACCTCGGACGGACGGACAACCTCGGTCGGCGCCTCGGCGATCGAGCGCTTCCTGCGCCCGGTGTGCTACCAGAACATGCCCTTCGCCCTGCTCCCCGAGGGCCTTCGCGACGGCAATCCGTGGAACGCCCCGCGCCGCATCGACGGCGTACTGAAGCTGGGTTGATGACGATGGACGCCCCAACGCAATCTCCTTCGAATTGCCGCTTCCGCTCGCAGGACTGGTTCGCCGATCCTGCGCGTTCGGACATGGTCGCGCTCTATCTGGAGCGCTTCATGAACTACGGCATCACGCCTGCGGAATTGCGCTCGGGGCGTCCGATCATCGGCATCGCGCAATCGGGCAGCGACCTGTCGCCCTGCAACCGCATCCACCTCGACCTCGCCAAGCGGGTGCGCGACGGCATCCGGGACGCGGGCGGCATCGCGATGGAGTTCCCGGTCCATCCGATCTTCGAGAACTGCCGTCGCCCGACCGCCGCGCTCGATCGCAACCTCGCCTACATGGGGCTGGTCGAGATCCTCTACGGCTATCCCATCGATGCCGTGGTGCTCACCACCGGCTGCGACAAGACCACGCCTTCGCAGGTCATGGCCGCATCCACCGTGGACATCCCCGCGATCGTCCTGTCCGGCGGGCCGATGCTCGACGGCTGGCATGAGGGCGATCTGGTCGGTTCAGGTACCGTGATCTGGCGTAGCCGCCGCAAGTTGGCGGCCGGTGAGATCGACGAGGAGGAGTTCCTCCAGCGCGCCTGCGACAGCGCGCCCTCGGCCGGGCACTGCAACACTATGGGCACCGCCTCCACCATGAACGCGGTGGCCGAGGCGCTCGGCCTCTCGCTTCCCGGCTGCGCAGCGATCCCCGCCCCCTACCGCGAGCGCGGGCAGTACGCCTACGAAACCGGTCGCCGCATCGTCGAGATGGCGCACGAAGACCTCCGCCCCTCGCATATCCTGACGCGCGACAGCTTCCTCAACGCCATCCGCGTCGTCAGCGCGATCGGCGGGTCGAGCAACGCGCAGCCGCACATCATGGCGATGGCGCGCCATGCGGGCGTGGAACTCACCGCCTCGGACTGGACCGAGCACGGCTACGACCTGCCGCTGATCCTCGACATGCAGCCGGCCGGACGGTTCCTGGGCGAACGCTTCCACCGCGCGGGCGGCGTGCCCTCGATCATGTGGGAACTGCAGCAGGCGGGCGTGCTGGCGCAGGACTGCCTCACCGTCACCGGCGAGACGCTGGCCGCCAACCTCGAAGGCCGCGAAGCGCGCGACCGCGAGGTGATCCGCCACTTCGCCGAGCCGCTGCGCGAGAAGGCGGGCTTCCTCGTTCTGTCGGGCAACCTGTTCGACTTCGGCATCATGAAGACCTCAGTGATCTCCGCCGAGTTCAATGACCGCTACCTCTCGCGCCCCGGCTCGGAAGGCGTGTTCGAGGGCCGCGCCGTGGTGTTCGAAGGCGGCGACGACTACCACCACCGCATCAACGATCCCGCGCTGGAGATCGACGCCGACTGCATCCTCGTCATGCGCGGCGCCGGGCCGATGGGCTGGCCCGGTTCGGCCGAAGTGGTGAACATGCAGCCGCCCGACGCGCTCATCAAGGCGGGCGTGCAGTGGCTGCCGACGCTCGGCGACGGGCGCCAGTCGGGCACGTCCGACAGCCCCTCGATCCTCAACTGCTCGCCCGAGAGCGCGGCAGGCGGCGGCCTGTCATGGCTGCGCACCGGCGACATGATCCGCATCGACATCCGCGCAGGGCTCTGCAACGCGCTGGTCGATCCGGCCGAGATCGCTCGCCGCAAGGCCGAGGACGCCCCGCCACCCGTGCCGCAGAGCCATACCCCGTGGGAGGAACTCTTCCGCGAGAAGACCGGCCAGATGGCGGACGGCGCGGTCATGGACATGGCCGTGAAGTACCGTCGCATCGCCGAACGGACGCCGCGCCACAATCACTAACGCACCCAGCGGGGCCGGGTGGGCGGACGGCCCTTCCAGCCCCGTGTGATTGACATTGCATGGCAGTGTGATAGCGCTCCCATTACAGAACGAGAACGGATGCCCGACATGACCGATATCCTCTCCTCCCTTCCCGTGGACATGCTACCTTCCGATTGGCGCGAGGGCCTGTTCCTCGGCCGTCTCGACCTTGGGGAAGGCCCGACCCCCGTGCTGCTGCAGGGCGGCGTGGCCTACGACATGAGCGGCGCCGCGCCGACCGTGGCCGACCTCGTCGATGCAGGCGCCTTCGATCCCGCGCAGGGCAAGGCCCTTGGCACTGTCGAGGACGTGCTGGCCCGTGCAACGCTGCTCAGCCCGATCGACCTGCAGTGCGTGAAGGCGGCGGGCGTGACGTTCGCCGTCTCGGCGTTGGAGCGCGTGATCGAGGAACGCGCGCGCGGCGATGCCGACAAGGCGCAGGCGGTGCGCGGCGGGCTGGAGGAGCGCATCGGCGGCTCGATCCGCTCTGTCGTGCCCGGCAGCCCGGAGGCAGCGGCGCTCAAGGCGGCGCTGATCGAGGACGGCATGTGGTCGCAATATCTCGAAGTCGCGATCGGGCCGGACGCGGAAGTGTTCACCAAGTCGCCGGTGCTTTCCACCGTGGGATCGGGCGCTACGATCGGCGTGCGTTCGGATTCGCACTGGAACAACCCGGAGCCGGAGATCGTCATCCTTTCCGACGCGCACGGGAAGGCCGTGGGCGCGACGCTGGGCAACGACGTCAACTTGCGCGATTTCGAGGGGCGCTCGGCGCTGCTGCTGGGCAAGGCGAAGGACAACAATGCCAGTTGCTCGGTCGGCCCGTTCGTGCGCCTGTTCGATGCGGGCTACACCGTGGCGGACGTCGAGAACGCGCAAGTGCTGCTGCGCATCGAGGGGCCGGAAGGCTTCCTGCTCGAAGGCGAGAGCCGCATGTCGGAGATTAGTCGCCCGCCGCTCGACCTGCTGCGCCAGTGCTTTTCCGAGCACCAGTACCCGGACGGCGTCGTGCTGTTCCTCGGCACCCTGTTCGCGCCGACGCAGGACCGCGACGCGCCCGGACGCGGGTTCACCCACAAGGTCGGCGATGTCGTGACGATCTCCAGCGACCGCCTCGGCACCCTGGTCAACACCGTCGCCACCTCGCGCGATGCGCCTGCCTGGGAAACCGGGATTTCCGCCCTCTACCGCAACCTCGCCGCGCGCGGGCTGATCGGGGCGAAAGCCGACGCGCTTGCCTGATTCTTCGACTTCACCAAGGACTTCCATGTTGACCACCACTCTCCCCTGCCCCACCGCGCAGGTCGCGCGCTTTCCCTCGCTTGCGGGCAAGGGGGTGTTCATCTCGGGCGGCGGCTCCGGGATCGGGGCGGCGCTGGTCGAGGCCTTCGCGCGGCAGGGGGCGAAAGTGTCCTTCGTGGACATCGCCGCCGAACCTTCCGAAGCGCTGGTGGCGAGCCTTGATGGCACGGTGGAGTTCACCCCCCGCTTCGTCGCCGGCGATCTCAAGGACCTCGACTTCGTGCAGGCGCAAGTCGCGGCGGCGCATGAGGCGCTCGGCGGCCTCCACGTGCTGGTCAACAATGCAGCCAACGACGACCGCCACGCCATCGCCGACGTCACGCCGGATTACTGGGACGAGCGCATGGCGGTGAACCTGCGCCACCTGTTCTTCGCCGCACAGGCCGCCGTGCCCTTCATGGAAGCGGCGGGCGGCGGCGTGATCCTGAACTTCGGGTCGATCAGCTGGCACCTCGCGCTCGACCAGCTCTCGCTCTACCAGACCGCCAAGGCCGCGATCGAGGGCATGACCCGCGCGATGGCCCGCGAACTGGGCGAGCGGAATATCCGCGTCTGCGCGATCGTGCCCGGAAACGTCCAGACGCCGCGGCAGGAAAAGTGGTACACCCCCGAGGGCGAGCGCGAGATCCTCGACGCGCAGTGCCTGAAAGCGCGCGTCCAGCCGGCCGACGTGGCGGCGCTGGCGCTGTTCCTCGCCTCCGACGATGCGCGGATGTGTACGGGGCACGAGTATTTCGTCGATGCGGGCTGGCGCTGAGATGATTCCGCAGGTTGCCTGCAAGCTGGGCGCGATGCTGGGCGAGGGTCCGGTATGGGACGCCGCGCGCGGCTGCCTGTGGTTCGTGGACATCAAGGGTCACAAGCTTCACCGCTTCGATCCGGCAAGCGGTACGCTGAACACCGTCAAGGCACCCGAAGAGCCCGGCTGGGTGATCCCGCTGGCGGGCGCCGCGCTGCTGGTCGGCGCGAAGGCGGGCGTCCACCGTTTCGAGGAGGACGCCTTCGCGCTGCTCCACGCCGTCGAGCCCGACCTGCCCGGCAACCGCCTCAACGATGCTGCCGTCCACCCGGACGGCTCGGTGTGGCTGGGCACCATGGACAATGCCGAGGAGGCGCCGAGCGGTGGCTACTACCGCTTTCACGGCAGCGCGTGCACCGCGCTTTCGCCCCAGCCGATGGTCATCACCAATGGCCCGGCCTTCTCGCCAGATGGCGGGACGGTCTATCTCGTCGATACGCTGGAGCGGGTAATCCTGTCCGCCAGCGTCGGCGCGGACGGGCATCCGGGCGAGGCACGGCTCTTCGCGCGCATTCCGGACGGCATGGGCTATCCCGACGGCCCCGTCGTGGACAGCGCGGGCACCGTCTGGGTCGGCCTGTTCGGCGGCTGGGGTGTGGCCCGCTTTGCTCCCGATGGCACCTTTCTCGGTCGGGTGGAATTCCCGGTCGCCAACGTCACCAAGATCGCATTCGGCGGCCCGGACCTCACCACCGTCTATGCGACGACGGCACGCAAGGGGTTGTCCGCCGACGAACTGGCGGCTCAACCCCACGCCGGAGACCTCTTCACCTTCGCGGTGGATGTTCCCGGCCTCGCGCCGGGATACCCCACGGCCTGACCGGCCCGTAACGACAAGAACAAGCAATGAGGATGCAAGAATGGCGGCGATAGACATGGGAAGCGCGCCAACCGGCGTGGAGTACGGCGGGAAGGTCAACATGGCCTTCGTCGCCATGATCGTTGCGGTGGCAACGATCGGCGGGTTCATGTTCGGCTACGACAGCGGCGTCATCAACGGCACGCAGGACGGGCTGGAAAAGGCGTTCAACCTCTCCAAGCTGGGCACCGGCCTCAACGTCGGCGCGATCCTGCTGGGCTGCGCGGTGGGCGCCTTCGTGGCGGGCCGCCTCGCCGACGTCTGGGGCCGTCGCAGCGTCATGATGATCGGTGCCGCGCTGTTCGTCGTGAGCGCGCTGGGCGCGGGCGCGGCGACCTCTTCGCTGCTCTTCGTCATCGCCCGCTTCATCGGCGGCGTCGGCGTCGGCGCGGCGAGCGTGCTGGCGCCGGTCTACATCAGCGAGGTCACTCCGGCCTCGATCCGCGGACGGCTTTCCAGCCTGCAGCAGATCATGATCATCACCGGCCTTACCGGTGCCTTCGTCGCCAACTGGGCGCTGGCCAGCCATGCCGGTTCCAGCACCGCGCCGCTGTGGCTGGACCTGCCCGCGTGGCGCTGGATGTTCTGGATGCAGGTGATCCCGGCCGTGATCTACCTCGTCGCCCTGTTCATGATCCCGGAAAGCCCGCGCTTCCTCGTCGCCTGCGGCCGCGAAGCCGAGGCGCAGGCCGTGCTCACCCGCATCTTCGGAGCCGAGACGGCCGCAAAGATGATCGCCGACATCCGTGCCAGCCTCCTCTCGATCGCCGCCGACCACCACCGGCCGAGCTTCGCCGACCTCAAGGACCCCGCGACCGGCCGCCTGCGCAAGCTGGTCTGGGCGGGCATCGGGCTGGCCGTGTTCCAGCAACTCGTCGGCATCAACATCGTGTTCTACTACGGCGCGGTGCTGTGGCAGTCGGTCGGCTTTTCCGAAAGCGACGCGCTGCTGATCAACATCCTGTCGGGCACGCTCTCGATCCTTGCCTGCCTCGTCACCGTGCTGCTGGTCGACCGGCTGGGGCGCAAGCCGCTGCTACTGATCGGTTCGGCGGGCATGGCGGTGACGCTGGCGACGATGGCGATGTGCTTCGCCAGCGGCAGCTTCACGGATGGCCACCTGACCCTCTCGGACAATGTCGGCACCGTCGCGCTGATCGCCGCGAATGCCTATGTCGTGTTCTTCAACGTCAGCTGGGGGCCGGTCATGTGGGTGATGCTGGGCGAGATGTTCCCCAACCAGATTCGCGGCTCGGCGCTGGCGGTCTCGGGCTTCGCGCAGTGGATCGCCAACTTCGGCATCTCGGTCAGTTTCCCGGCGATGGCCGCCGGGCTCGGCCTGCCGCTGACGTACGGGTTCTATGCGCTCAGCGCCTTCCTCTCGTTCTTCTTCGTACGCGCAATGGTGACCGAGACGCGCGGCCGCACGCTCGAGGAGATGGCGGCTTGATCGAGCTGCGTTCGGGCAGCAGCGAAGCCACGCTGCTGCCCCATCTCGGCGGGTCGATCGGTTCCTTCGCGGTCGGGGGCAAGCACATCCTGCGCCCGACCCCGGCGGACGCCGCGAGCCCGCTGGACGCCGCCTGCTTTCCGCTGGTGCCTTACGCCAACCGCATCGCGGACGGGCGCTTCTCCTTCGCGGCAAAGGACTATGCCCTCCCCCGCAACGTTGCGGGCTTCGAGCATCCGATCCACGGTCTCGGCTGGATCATGCCGTGGATGGTTAAAGACGAGCAGGCCGACCACGCCGCCCTCGCTTGCATGCATTCCGCCGACGCGCACTGGCCGTGGGACTGGTCCGCCACGCAGAGTTTCGTGCTGGAAGACGGCGCGCTCCATGTGACGCTGGAGGTAGTCAACCGGTCCGACCGCGCGATGCCCTGCGGCCTCGGCCAGCACCCCTACTTCGTGCGCGAACCGGGCGGCCGGCTGCAGTTCGCCGCAGAGGGCGTATGGATCAACAATGCCGGCATGATCCCCGAACACCCTGCTCCGGCCGACCACTTCGGCAACTTCGCGCAGGGCGCCGTGCCACGGGCAGACACCCTGACCGACAACTGCTGGTTCGGCTGGAACGGCACCGCCGCATGGCAAGGCGTCGAACTCCGGTCAGACGACGCGCGGTTCGTCCATGTCTTCGCCCCGCCTGGTGAGGATTTCGTCTGCATCGAACCTACCAGCCAGATGCCCGATGCGTTCAACCGTCGCGACAATGCAGGCACCGCCGTCCTCGAACCGGGCCAGAGCGCAGGTCTGGGCATGGTCATCCGCGCTGCTCCGAATTGACCAGCTCGAATTGACCGGCTCATGCTCGCCCGGCACGTAATCGCTGGCGGCGTTGCAGGAAAATTGTAATAGGCTGAACATGTAAGCGGCGGGATTCCGTAGCGACCCGGTCCGCCGCACGGGGGATCAGGCCAGCGTGACAGATCAGGATACGACCCAGGACAAACCCACAGACCGCGCCAGCCCCCGGCTGCGGCGGCGCACCGCGCGGCGATCCCGCGCCACCGTCACCATCGCCGACGTGGCCGAGCGGGCCGAAGTCTCGCTGATGACGGTCTCGCGCGTGATGAACGACAAGGGCAACGTCAAGGAAGACACCCGCGTCCGCGTGCTCAAGGCGATCGAAGAACTCAACTACTCGCCCAGCGCCGCCGCCCGCAACCTTGCCGCCGCTGCGGAGGTCCGCATCGGCCTGCTCTACGCCAACCCCAGCGCCGGCTATATCAACGAGTTTTTGGTCGGCAGTCTCGATCAGGCGAACCGGTCGAACGCGCAGCTCCTCGTCCAGCTCTGCGACAACGAGGACGAAGTGCTCACCATCGTGCGCCGACTGGTCGGCAACGGCATCGACGGCGTCGTTTTGCCGCCGCCGCTGTGCGACAGCACGGCGATCCTCGACCTGCTGCTGGAATGCGGCACGCCGACGGTGATCGTGGCATCGGGCAAGCCGTCAAAGAACCTGTCCTCGGTCAACATCGACGACCTGGGCGCGGCCGAGGCGATGACGCGCCACCTCGTCGCGCTGGGCCACCGACGGATCGGCTTCATCAAGGGCAACCCCAACCAGAGCGCCGGGGCGCGGCGCCTCCAGGGATTCCAGGCAGCGCTGAGCGACAACGGCATCGCGATCGACGAGGAGTTGGTCCTGCCTGGCCTGTTCACTTATCGCTCGGGCCTTGAGGCGGCGCACCGCCTGCTGGAACGCGATGAGCCGCCGACGGCGATCTTCGCCAGCAACGACGACATGGCGGCGGCAACCGTCTCGGTCGCGCATCGGCTGGGCTTCGACGTGCCCGGCGACGTCACCGTGGTCGGCTTCGACGATGCCCCGCAGGCGACTTTCACCTGGCCTGAACTGACCACGATCCGCCAGCCCATCGCTGAGATGTCGCGCATGGCGGTGCAACTGCTGGTCGAGGAAATCCGGGGCCGCCGCGAGGAACGCGCCTTCACGCCCTCGCACGTGCAGATGCCCTTCGAGTTCATCCAGCGCGAGTCCGACGCGGCGCCGCATCAGGGGTGAACGAGGGCCTGCGTCGCCCGGGATGGCACGGAGGCATCACCACCCCTCGTCATTGCGAGCGCAGGGCAGCAATCCAGGGCAGCCTTACACCGCTCTGGATTGCTGCGCTGCGCTCGCAATGACGATCCGAGGCGGGTGAACGCCGGCCCCGCCGCGTCGCGCGGGCGGGGCCGGCCTCACGTCAATGCCCCGGAGCGTAGGGAAAGCGCTGGGCCTTGTACCACGCCAGATCGTGCTCGGGCGCAAGGCTGCCCTCCGGCAGAGACAAGCCGTTGACCGACATCCAGTAGACCAGGCTCGCATCGCGCCACCAGCGCGCTTCGTTGTGCTGGATGGCGAGGTAGGTCGCGGTCTTGGACCAGCGCTCGGCGTCCACCTTGTCCTTCACGCCGTCCCACTGCCTCTGCATGTGCGCCACCGTGGCGACGCCGCGATCGTAACGGACGACCATCTCCTGCCACAGCGTGCGGCCGGACTTCATCTTCCAGTCCCACGCCAGGTGATGGAACCACAGCAGTTCGGTTTCCGGCGTCGTGCGCGGATCGGCGAGCATGCGCGCGACCGGCGGCGCATACTGGGCCACGGCATTGCTGCCGGTGCGCGTACGGTCGAAGCCGATGCCGCTGCGGTCGGCCTTATGGTAGTAGATCGGGTTCCACTCGGGCCGGGCGAGGTCGTTCACCCATGGCCCCGGCCCGTAGTGGTGGCCGGTGTCCATCAGGTGCGCGAGCCCGAACGGGCCGGTGTAGTCGACCACCGCCTCACGCGATTCCATCATCATCGAGACGGCGGTGTCGACCACGCGCGGATCGTCGCCGAACGTCTGGCGCGCCCATTCGCGGGCGAGCGCCTCGGCCGACAGCGTCGGATCCCAGGCGAGGCGGCCGAAGGCATACCAGTTGGCCTGGTTGAACGTCGAACCCGACCAGTCGCGATCGCGTCCGATATTGGCAACGCCCGCCATGCCGGTGAGGTCATGGCCCTCCAGCGCGCCATCGACGACTTTCGCCACCGTCGATCCCTTGCCCTTGGCCCGCGTATCTGCCTCCAGCACTTCCTCGAACAGCGGGCCGAGGTAGGCGAGGTGCGTCGCGAAGCCGAGGTATTCCTTGGTGATCTGCAGTTCCAGCATCATCGGCGTCTTCGGCATCGCGCCGAACAGCGGGTGGAACGGCTCGCGCGGCTGGAAATCGATCGCGCCGTTCTTCACCTGCACCAGCACGTTGTCGGCGAACTTGCCGTCGAGCGGCTTGAACTCGCTATAGGCCTGCTTGGCGCGGTCGTCGGGATCGGTCTCGGCGTAGACGAAGGCGCGCCACATCACCACGCCGCCATGCGGCGCGACGGCGGCGGCGAGCATGTTGGCGCCCTCGGCATGGGTACGGTGGTAGTCGCGCGGGCCGGGCTGGCCCTCGCTGTTCGCCTTGACGAGGAAGCCACCGAAGTCGGGGATCGCGCGATAGATCTCGTCCGACTTGGCCTTCCACCAGGCCTGCACCTGCGGATCGAGCGGGTCGGCGGTCTTCAGCCCGCCCAGTTCGATCGGCGCCGAGAAGCGCGCGGAGAGGTAGACCTTGATACCCCAGGGCCGCAGCACGTCGGCCAGCGCGGCGGCCTTGGCGATGTAGGCGGCGCTCAAGGTGTCGGGGCTGGCGTTGACGTTGTTGAGCACCGTCCCGTTGATGCCGAGCGCGGCATTGGCGCGGGCATAGTCGGTGTAGCGCGGATCCTTGAAGTCCGGCAGCGTCCACCAGTCCCACAGCGATTGCCCCGCATAGCCACGCTCCACGCTGCCATCGAGGTTGTCCCAGTGGTTGAGCACGCGCAGCCTGACCTTCGGCGTGGAGGTGAGGTCGAGCTTCGCCAGATCGCCGCCGGTCTTCTGCGCACGGATCGCCGCGAAGGCGCCGTAAAGCACCCCGGTATCGGAATTGCCGGTGACCAGCAGCGAAGGGCGCCCGGCGACCGTGGCAGCGCACACGAGGTAGCCCTCGGCACCAAGCATGGCGGTAGGCAGGCCCAGCGCAGCCAGTTCCGGGGCGTCCGCGCGGGCCAGCACGACCGGCAGCGGTGCGGCGGTCAGGTCGCGGCGCAGCTCGGCGGCTGCCAGTTGCAACGTCTGCGAATCCCCGATCACCGTCACCTCGGCTGCGGCAGCGCCCTTATCCGCAGGGGCAAGCCACAAGTCGTAGCCGTCGTTCGCCAGCGCCGTGCCCGGCAGCGCGCCGATCGCCAGCACCGACCCCGCCAGCAGGCATGCGCTCCACGCGCCGATCCGCGAAATTCGCCTCTCCATCCCGAGCATCCCTCAAATTTGCCTGTCCAAGCTGGTTGACAAGCCTTGCCGTTGTTGTGAAAGATAGCGCTATCACAAAAACACCGACGCAAGCAACGCTGTTTGGCGAATCGGTGCAACGCCAGCCGGAACAGGCATTTGGGAGTACCGGGAATTGGGATGCTGTCACGCATTTGATCGTCGTCTTGCGGCTGCATGCCTGCCGTGCGCCGGGGTTGTCGCATGAGCCTGCGCCCGGCTGAATCGCGTTTCGCCGTATCGCGCCGCGTCCTTCTCGGCTGGGGTGGCGGCGCCTCGATGCTGGCCTTCCTGCCCGTCGCCGCGCGTGCCGCCGGGCCGGTCTACAAGGACGCCCGCGCACCGGTGGACTTGCGCGTCGCCGACCTGATGAGCCGCATGACGCTGGACGAGAAGGTCGCCCAGATCATCACCCTGTCCACCCGCAAGCGCGACGTGATGGACGAGGACCGCGCCTTCGATCCGGCCCGCGCCACCATCGCCTATCCCCACGGTATCGGCCAGATCGCCCGTCCCTCCGACCGGGGCGGCGCGGCGACCGCGAACAACACCGGCACCGACGTCACCGGCCGCTGGCGGAGGCCCGCCGAGACGATCGCCTTCGTCAATGCCACCCAGAAATGGGCGCGCGCGACCGGCCTTGGCATCCCGGTAATGTTCCATGAGGAATCGCTCCACGGCTACATGGCGCCCGAGGCGACCAGCTTCCCGCAGGCGATCGCCATGGCGGGCAGCTTCGACCCCGAACTGGTCGAGCGCGTGCAGTCGGTGATCGGCCGCGAGGTTCGCGCCCACGGCTCGACGCTGGCGCTCTCCCCGGTGGTTGACATCGCCCGCGACCCGCGCTGGGGCCGCATCGAGGAAACCTTCGGCGAAGACCCGTACTTGTGCGGCGAAATGGGCGTCGCCGCCGTGCGCGGGCTGCAGGGCCCCGGCAAGGAACTGCCCGAGGGCAAGGTCTTCGCCACGCTCAAGCACATGACCGGCCACGGCCAGCCTGAAGCTGGCAACAACGTCGCCCCGGCCCCGCTCGGCAAGCGCGAACTGTACGACAGCTTCTTCCCGCCGTTCCGCGAAGTGGTGCGCCGCACCGGCATCGCCGCCGTCATGCCATCCTACAACGAGATCGACGGCATCCCCAGCCACGCCAACCGCTGGCTGCTGAACGACGTGCTGCGCGGCGAATGGGGCTTCGACGGCGCCATCGTCAGCGACTATGCCGCGATCCCCGAACTCGCGACGTTCCACCACCTCGCCGCCGACCTTGAGGGCGCCGCGCGGCTCGCGCTGCATGCGGGCGTCGATACCGACCTGCCCGATGGCGAGGCCTATCGCACGCTCGCCGATCAGGTCCGCAAGGGGCTGGTGCCGATCTCGGTCGTCGATGCCGCATGCCGCCGCATGCTGACGCTCAAGTTCCGCGCCGGAATGTTCGAGGCGGGACCGATCGACCCCAAGGCTTCGGCAAAACTCACCGCCAATGCCGAGGCGCGCGCGCTGGCTCTTGAGGCAGCACGCAAGTCGATCTGCCTGCTCAAGAATGGCGGCGTACTTCCGCTCACCCCCGGCGCACACAAGCGCGTCGCGGTGATCGGCCCCAACGCCAACGTCACGCGCCTCGGCGGCTATTCGTCCGAGCCGCGCTCCAGTGTGAACCTCGTCGAGGGCATCACGGCCCGCCTCAAGGGCAAGGCCGAAGTCGTCTTCGCCCAGGGCGTGTTCATAACGCAAAGCGAGGACCGCTCCGCCAACGAAGTGCTGCTGGCCGATCCCGCGAAGAACCGCGCGCTGATCGCCGAGGCGGTCGAAACAGCCAAGGCCAGCGACGTGGTGATCCTCGCCATCGGCGACACCGAGCAGACCAGCCGCGAAGGCTATGCCAAGAATCACCTCGGCGACCGCACCGACCTCGACCTCCTGGGCGAACAGAACGCGCTGTTCACAGCACTCAAGGCCACCGGCAAGCCGGTGATCGTCGTCGCGCTCAACGGCCGCCCGCCCTCGTGGCCGACCGTGGCAGAGCAGGCCGATGCGATCCTCGAATGCTGGTATCTGGGCCAGGAAGGCGGCACCGCCATGGCCGAAGCGCTGTTCGGCGACGTCAACCCCGGTGCCAAGCTGCCCGTCACCGTAGTCAAGGACGTGGGCCAGGTGCCGTTCTTCTACAACCACAAGCCATCGGCCAAGCGCGGCTATCTGTTCTCCGACACCGCGCCGCTCTACCCGTTCGGCTTCGGCCTCAGCTACACCAGTTTCGCGTTCGGCGCCCCTGCCCTCTCGGCCCCGCGAATCGCGGCGGCGGGCACCGTCACCGTCGCGGTCGAAGTGGCCAACACCGGCGCGCGCGAAGGCGACGAAGTGTTGCAACTCTACGTCCACGACCGCGAGGCGAGCGTTACCCGCCCGGTCATGGAACTGCGCGGCTTCCGCCGCGTCACGCTCAAGCCCGGTGAGACCCGCAAGGTGGAATTCACCCTCGGCCCCGACGACTTCAGCCTCTGGAACGAGGACATGCGCGAAGTCGTCGAGCCCGGGCTTTTCGACATCATGGTCGGCAACAGCAGCGCCGCCCTGAAGACCGCAACCCTCGAAATCGCCTGAGGACCATCATGCCCAAGATCGTAGACGCCAAGGTCATCGTGACCTGCCCCGGCCGCAACTTCGTCACCCTCAAGATCACCTGCGACGACGGCACCACCGGCGTCGGTGACGCCACTCTCAACGGCCGCGAACTGTCGGTCGCCAGCTACCTGACCGACCACGTCGTCCCCTGCCTGATCGGCCGCGACGCGCACCGCATCGAGGACGTCTGGCAGTATCTCTATAAGGGTGCCTACTGGCGCCGCGGCCCGGTGACGATGACCGCGATCGCCGCCGTCGACATGGCGCTGTGGGACATCAAGGGCAAGATCGCAGGGCTCCCGGTCTACCAGCTGCTCGGCGGCGCCAGCCGCGAGGGCGTGATGGTCTATGGCCACGCCAACGGCACCTCGATCGAGGATACGATCAATGTCGCGCTCGACTATCAGGCGCAGGGCTACAAGGCGATCCGCCTGCAGTGCGGCGTTCCCGGCATGGCCTCGACCTACGGCGTCTCGAAGGACAAGTATTTCTACGAGCCTGCCGACGCCGACCTGCCAACCGAGAACGTCTGGAACACCTCGAAGTACCTGCGCGTCGTGCCCGAACTGTTCAGGGCCGCGCGCGAGGCGCTGGGCTGGGACGTGCACCTGCTGCATGACATCCACCACCGCCTGACCCCGATCGAGGCGGGCCGTCTGGGCAAGGATCTGGAGCCCTACCGCCCGTTCTGGCTGGAAGACGCGACGCCTGCCGAAAACCAGGAAGCGTTCAAGCTGATCCGCCAGCACACCACCGCGCCGCTGGCCGTGGGCGAGATCTTCAATTCGATCTGGGATGCGAAGGATCTGATCCAGAACCAGCTGATCGACTACATCCGCGCCACCGTCGTCCACGCAGGCGGCATCACCCATCTGCGCCGCATCGCCGCGCTGGCGGACCTCTACCAGATCCGCACCGGCTGCCACGGCGCCACCGATCTCTCGCCGGTCTGCATGGCCGCCGCGCTGCACTTCGACCTCTCGGTGCCCAACTTCGGCATACAGGAATACATGCGCCACACGCCCGAGACGGACGCCGTGTTCCCGCATGCCTACACGTTCGAGAACGGCATGATGCATCCGGGCGAAGCGCCGGGCCTCGGCGTCGACATCGACGAGGAACTGGCCGCCGGCTACGAATACAAGCGCGCCTTCCTGCCGGTGAACCGTCTCGAAGACGGCACGATGTACAACTGGTGAGCACGATGCAGGCGGTCACCGCCGTCGAAACGCAAGCCCCGGCCAAACCGGCCGGGCGCGTGCGCTGGATCGTATGCGCGCTGCTGTTCGCGGCGGTGGTGCTCAGTTATGTCGACCGTCTGGTCCTGCCCACGCTCAAGCCCGAGCTGCAGGCGCGCTACGGCTGGAGCGAGAGCGGCTATGCCGACCTCGCGATCTGGTTCCAGGCGGGGTACGGCATCGCCTATGTGTTCTTCGGGCGCCTGATCGACCGGATCGGCGCGCGTGCGGGCTATGCGCTGGCGGTGGCGCTCTGGACCTTCGGGCACATCGCCCACGTGCTGTTCACCAGCACTAGCGGCATGCTGCTGGCGCGCATCCCGCTCGCGATCGGTGAGGCGGGGACTTTCCCCGCCGCCATCGCCGCGACCAACGAGTGGTTCCCCAAGCGCGAGCGTGCGCTGGCGATCGGCATCTTCAACGCCGGATCGAACGTCGGCGCGATCCTGACGCCACTGGTGGTGCCGGTGATCGCGCTAACGCTGGGCTGGCGCTGGGCCTTCATCCTGACCGGCGCGCTGACGGTGATCTGGCTGGCGGCGTGGCTGGGCTTCTACCGCCGCCCGCGCGAGAAGAAGACGCTTACGGCTGAGGAACTGGCATGGATCGAGGCCGACCCCATCGATCCGGTACAGCCGGTGCGCTGGCGCGACGTGCTGCGCCTGCGCCAGACCTGGGCCTACATGCTGGGCCGCTTCCTGATCGACCCGGTCTGGTGGACGTTCCTGTTCTGGTTGCCGGACTTCTTCAACAAGCAGTTCGGCGTCAAGATGCTGGACTTCGGCCCGCCGCTGATCGCGGTGTACCTGCTGGCCGACGTCGGCTCGGTGGCCGGCGGCTGGACCTCCTCGCGCCTGATGGGTCGCGGCTGGAGCCTCAACCGCGCGCGCAAGACGGCGATGCTGCTGGCCGCGCTGTGCGCCGTGCCGATCGCGCTGGCCCCGCAGGCCACCAGCCTGTGGACGGCGGTGGCGCTGATCGGCCTCGCCTGCGCCGGACATCAGGGCTTCTCCGCCAACCTCTACGCCCTGCCCGGCGATACGATGCCGCGCTGGATGACCGGCTCGGTCGTCGGTCTTGGCGGACTGGCGGGCGCGGTGGGCGGCATGCTTATGGCCAAGTTCGCAGGCGTGATCCTCGAGACGATCGGCAGCTACGAACCGATCTTCCTCGTCGCCTCCTGCGCCTATCTGGTGGCGCTCGTAGTGATCCACCTGATCCTGCCGCGCTACCAGTCCACGCACGCATAAGATAAATTCGGGAGCATCAGGATGACCTTACGCACGGCACTAGCTGCCACCTCGATACTGGCCACCGCCCTCGCTTTCGCGGCACCGGCGCAAGCTGACGTACCCCGGCTGGAGACCAAGGGCGACACGAAGCAGCTGATCGTCGGCGGCAAGCCCGTGCTGATGATCGCGGGCGAACTTAGCAACTCGGCCTCGTCCAGCGCGGACTACATGGCGCCGCACTGGAAGCGCCTGAAGGACATGAACCTCGACACCGTGATTACCCCGGTGTCGTGGGAACTGATCGAGCCGGTCGAGGGGCAGTTCGACTGGTCCTCGGTCGATTCGCAGATCAAGGCCGCGCGCGCCAACAACCTCAAGCTGGTGGTGCTGTGGTTCGGCGCGTGGAAGAATTCCATGTCCACTTACGTCCCCGCATGGATCAAGCGCGACCAGCAGCGCTTCCCGCGCGCGGCGATGCCCAATGGCCAGAGCGTCGAAATCCTCTCCACCTTCGGCGGCGACACCCTGCAGGCCGACCAGCGCGCCTATGCCGCGCTTCTGGCGCACATCAAGGCGGTGGACGCCGCCCAGAACACCGTACTGATGGTGCAGGTCGAGAACGAGATCGGCATGCTTCCCGTCGCACGCGACTACAGCGCGGCGGCCAGCGCCGCCTTCCGCGAGCCGGTGCCAACCGACCTCGTCAACTACCTCGTCGCGCACAAGGACACGCTGGTCCCCGCCATGAAGCGCGTGTGGGTGGAGCGCGGCGCGCGCACCAGCGGCACGTGGGAAGACCTGTTCGGCGCGGGCGACACCTCTGCCGAGATCTTCGCCGCCTGGCACTACGCCCGCTTCGCAGACCAGCTGGCGGCGGCAGGCAAGGCCGCCTACCCGCTGCCGATGTACGTCAACGTGGCGCTCAACCGGCCGGGCCGGATTCCCGGCGAGTACCCCAGCGGCGGCCCGCTGCCGCACCTGCTCGACGTCTGGAAGGCAGGCGCCCCGCACCTCGATTTCCTGGCGCCCGACATCTACTTCCCGAACTTCGTGGAGATCGTGAACGGGTACAAACGGCCGGACAACGTGCTGTTCATTCCGGAGGCGCATAACTCCGACAATCCCATCGCCCCGGCGAACGCGTTCTATGCCATCGGCCAGCTCGACGCGATCGGCTTCGGCCCGTTCTCGATCGATTCAATCGACGAGAACCCCGGCGCGCTCAAGGATGCCTACGGCGTGCTGCAGCAGCTCAAGCCCTATATCCTCGACGCGCAGGGCACCGATCGTATGGTCGGCTTCAAGCCGCGCCAGCTCTACGACGAAACCCTTGTCGCCGAGCCGGAAACGCGCGACGTCGGGCCCTATCGCTTCACCATCAGCTATGTCGATGCCCCCAAGCCGGGCGCCAATCCCGGGGCGGAGGAGCGCAAGGCCGCCAATGCCGCCGTCGCCGCGGCGGGCGGCATCATCATCCAGACCAGCCCCGAGGAATACCTGATCGCCGGCCAAGGCATCACCGTGACCTTCAAGCCGCGCGCCGACGGCGGAGCCCTTGCAGGGATCGATTCGGCCTGGGAAGGCCACTATGACGCCGCCGGAAAATGGGTGCCCGGCCGCCTGCTCAACGGTGACCAGACTCACCAGGGCCGCCATATCCGGCTGTTCCCGGGCCAATGGCAAATCCAGCGGGTGAAGCTCTACACCTACAAGTAAAGATACCGCTATCATTGTTCTTGACGGCAGTCGGCCACAGGAATATGTAAAAATGATAGCGCTAGCAACGACAGCGCTTCCTGCGAGCCACTAAGCAGAGGGCAGCAGGCGCTTGGGAGGGAGTTCAGATATCATGCGACCCAATTTCGTGACCGTCCGTGCCGTTCTTCTGGGCGCTGCCGCGCTCACCCCGTTCGTCGGCACTGCCGCGCAGGCGCAGGACGCCGCGGCAACGCAGGCACAGACCACCAGTGAATCCGTGGACGATTCCGGCGCCACTGCCCCTGACATCATCGTCACCGGCATCCGCGGCTCGCTGCAGAGCGCGACCAACGCCAAGCGCGACGCGGTGACCTTCGGCGACAGCATCTTCGCCGAGGACATCGGCAAGCTGCCCGCCACCAACCTCGCCGAAACGCTCAACCGCATGCCCGGCGTGCGCCTCAACCGCGACATCAACGGCGAAGGCACCCAAGTCGCCATCCGCGGCCTCGGCCCCAGCTTCACGCGCGTGCTGCTGAACGGCTCGCAGCTGCAGGTGGCGTCCGATGGCGGCACCAACGGCGGCAGCGCCAACCGCGAAGTCGACCTCGACTTCTTCCCTTCGGAACTGTTCACCCGTCTCGACCTCGCCAAGAGCCCGTCGCCCTCGACGCTCGAAGGCGGCATTGCCGGCACCGTGAACCTGCGCAATGCGCGGCCCTTCGACAAGGAAGGCACCCACGTCACGGTGGTGGCGCAGGGCCAGTACACCGACACCAACGACAAGTTCAGCCCGCGCGGCGCGATCGTGGCGAGCCACACCACCGACACTTTCGGCATCCTCGTCGGCGTTGCCGGCGTGAAGACCAAGACCCGCGTGAAGGGCTTCGAGTCGGTCGGCTGGACCGATGGCAACCTGCCTTGCGGCACCGACTGCACTGACGAAGGCGGCAACAACTTCTCGTGGGCTTCGGTCGTTCCCGCCAATGCGGGCCACGGCCTCACCCCCGGCGCTCCCGTCGATGTGGTGGCCACCTCCGGCCTGACCGCCGACCAGCTCAGCACCGCGCTGATCCCGCGCCTCGGCCGCCAGAGCCTGACCGAAGGCACCCGTTCGCGCGTGTCGGCCCTCGCGTCGCTCGAATGGCGCCCCAGCGACGAGCTGCATTTCGCGCTCGACGGCCTCTGGGCCAAGTCGCAGCGCAACTACAGCAAGGTCAACATGAACTGGCAGGTCCGCAACTCGGGCCCCGGCACCAGCGCGCAGTCGACCGGCGGCATGATCCCGATCGACCTGACAGTGGATGACAACAACGTCGTCACCAGCGGCACGTTCGCCAACTCGTCGTTCTTCCTCGAAGCCAGCCTGTTCAAGCAGACCACCAAGTTCTGGAACATCAACCCCAGCGTGACCTGGCAGCCGACTGACGATCTCAAGATCGAGGCCAGCGCGAACTATTCGAAGAGCAGCTTCTTCCGCGAACAGCCGACCTGGGCCTTCCAGACTACTCCGCAGTCAGGCGTAGACGTCTATTACGACAACACGAGCGGTTCCTATCCGTCGATCACCAGCAACATCGACCTGAACGACCCCGACAGCGGCACCTGGCAATGGTATCGCCAGAACATCCAGCTCGTTCGCCGCAAGACCGAGACCAAGGGCGCGCACCTCGACGTCACGTACGGTGACGACATGTTCAACGTAAAGGTCGGCGCGGCCTATGACCGTGCGACCCGCTCGATCCGCGCCTACGACAACAGCACCGCTTACCAGCTGTCGGTCTGCGGCACCGGCTGCACCGGCAACACCGGTTCGATCACAACCGGCGAAATCTCGCAGTACCTGAACAGCTCGTCGGTCGCTGGCTTCATCGTGCCGAATTTCGACGCGATCAAGAGCGCGACCAACTACGCCAGCTATCGCGACAGCGCACCTGAAACGCGCGGGGCCGTGACTGGCGGCGCGACCGGCGACATGGACGAAGAGGTCATGGGCGCCTACTTCGAGCTGAACGGCGTGACCTCGATCGCCGGCCGCGACCTGCACATCAACGCTGGCATGCGTTATGCGCACACCAACCAGATCGTCACCGGGCCGAGCCAGGTCGGCACCTCGATCATCGACATCACCTCCAAGTCGAAGTACGAGAACTTCCTGCCCTCGATCAACCTGACCTACGACCTGGCGAACAACATCAAGCTGCGCGCATCCGCGTCGCGGACGATGACCCGCCCGGATGCCGGCCAGATCCTGCCGGGCATCACCTTCTCCGATCCGTCGGCGCTGACGGCGACGGCGGGGAACCCGGACCTGAAGCCCTACACGTCCGACAACTACGATATCGGCGGTGAACTCTACACCGGCGGCATCGGCTACATCGGCCTGTCTGCATTCATGAAGAACATCCAGGGCTTCACCGTCACCACCTCGGACGAAGTCACCTTCGGTTCGCTCAACATCCCCTTCGACAGCCTGCTCTCGACGCAGCAGAACGCTCTGAATGATCGTTCGGCCGCCACCGGCATCGCCGTCAACAACCTGCCGATCACGGTCAACCGCCCGGTCAACCTGAGCGACCTGAAGATCAAGGGTCTGGAAGCCACCTGGGTCCAGCCGCTCGACTTCCTGATCAAGGGCCTCGGCTTCTCGGCCAACGGCACGTACCTGAAGCAGTCCTCGTCCTCAGGCCTCGTCGCCACCGGCGTGTCGAAGTACTCGTACAACCTCCAGGGCTTCTACGAGAACAACGGCCTGTCGATCAGCGTGAACTACGTCTGGAACGACAAGTCTATCGCCGTGAACAAGCCGCAGAACGGCATCGCCAACGCTTCGCTGCGCAACGACGCGCGCGGCCAGCTGGACATGTCGGCGGGTTACCAGCTGCCGTTCCTCAACGACGGCGTGCGCCTGACGCTCGATGTGCTGAACATCACTAACGAAGTGATCCGCACCACCTTCGAATACTCGAACGCGGCTTATTCGGTCTACAAGCCGGGCCGTCAGGTACTGGCCGGTATCAGGGCCAACTTCTGATTTCCTCCCTACCCTACCCACTGAGCCGGCCTTTGTGCCGGCTCTTTCTTTTTCGGGAGACTTCGTTTTCATGGCAGACATGCTGCACCCAGCCGCTTTCGCCGCCACTCTAACCGCCGCGCTCGCACTCGCCGCGCCGCTTCCCGTCATGGCTGCACCTGCAGCCACGCAATGCCCATGGACCGCCGCATGGGGTTCTTCGCAGATGCCGGTGAACGGTGACGACCGCCTGCCCGAAGCCGCCCGCCGCGACGTTACCCTGCGCCAGATCGTGCGCCCATCGATCGCCGGAAGCGAGTTGCGCATCCGTCTCTCCAACGCCTTCGGCGAGGCGCCGCTGGTCATCGAAAGCGCCAGGCTGGCGCGCGCGGCTTCCCCGCAGCACCCCGCACTCACCGCCGGTTCCTCTGTGCCGCTGCGCTTCGCGGGCAAGGAGCGGGTGGTCGTCCCCGCAGGCGCCGACTGGCTCTCCGATCCCGTCCGCATGCCCGTCGCCGCATTCGACGATCTCGCCGTGTCGCTGCACTTCGCGGCGCTGCCGGTGCAGCAGACCGGCCACCCGGGGTCACGCGCCACCTCGTACTGGCTGAGCGGCGACCGGACGAGCGATACCGCCTTCGCGGGCGCGGCGACGACCGATCACTGGTATATGCTCTCCGGCGTCGAGATGCGCCGCTGCGGCGCCAGCGCCATCGTCGCTCTCGGGGATTCGATCACTGACGGGCGCGGCTCCACCACCAACGGCAACGATCGCTGGACCGACGTTTTGGCCCGCCGCCTTTCAGGAAAGAGCGCGGTGGTGAACCAGGGCATTGGCGGCAACCGCGTGCTGCTCGACGGCACCGGCCCGAACGCGGTGGCGCGCTTCGATCGCGACGTGCTCTCGGTGCACGGCGTCACCGACCTGATCGTGCTGGAGGGCATCAACGACATCGGCATGCTGACCCGCGACGCGCCTGCCACCCCCGAGGTCCACGCCGCGCTCGTGGCCGGGGTCACCGCCGCCTACCGGCAGATCGTGGAGCGTGCGCATGCGCGAGGGATCAAGGTCTACGGCGGCACCTTGCTGCCGTTCATGGGCATGGAGTACTACCATCCCGCCGCCGCCAGCGAGGCCGATCGGCAGGCGATCAACGCCTGGATTCGCACGCCCGGCCACTTCGACGCGGTGATCGACTTCGACGCGGCGATGCGCGATCCTGCGCGTCCCGATCACCTGAACCCGGCCTACGATGGCGGCGATGCAATCCATCCCAACCCTGCCGGCTACAAGGCCATGGGCGAGGCCGTCTCCTTGCAGCTGCTGAAATGAAGAAGGGGCGCCGACCGGGCGCCCCTTTCGTTTTACCGCCGGATCATCGGGTCGATCGTCCTGATCGTCCCGTCGGCGTTGTAATACAGCTCGGTCACCTTCACGTTACGCAGGCGGGTCTGCCCCGATAGCTGCGTGTCGGCATAGAACAGCCACCAGCGCCCGTCCCACTGCACGATCGAGTGGTGCGTCGTCCACCCCTCCACCGGCTCGAGGATGCGGCCTTTGTAGGTGAACGGCCCATAAGGCGAATCGCCGATCCCGTAGGCCAGGAAATGCGTATCGCCGGTTGAGTAGCTGAAGTAGTACTTGCCCTTGTACTTATGCATCCAAGCCGCTTCGAAGAAGCGCCTGTCGTGGTCGCCGCCCAGCAGCAGCTTGCCCTTCTCGTCAACGATGTGCAGTTCGCGGGGGCTTTCCGCGAATTCCAGCATGTCCTTGCTCATGCGCGCGACACGCGGCAGCAGCGCGGGCTTGTCATCGGCCTGAAGGTCGGTCTTCGAGCCGTTGGGATCGTACTTGCCGTCGACATTGCGCTGAAGCTGGCCGCCCCAGATACCGCCGAAATACATGTAGCTCTCGCCGTCTTCGTCGGTGAACACCGCCGGGTCGATGGAGTAGCTGCCCTTGATCGGCTCCGGCTGCGCCTTGAACGGCCCGGTCGGGCTCTTGGAGGTGGCGACGCCGATGCGGAAGGCGCCCGCCTTGTCCTTGGCCGGGAAGTACAAGTAATACGTGCCGTTACGGAATGCCGCATCCGGCGCCCACATCTGCTTCTCGGCCCAGGGCACGTCCTTTACGTCGAGCGCCACCGGGCCGAGCGTCACTGGCCCGCCGATCTTGTCCATCGACAGGATGCGATAGTCGCGCATCTCGAAGTGGCTGCCGAGGTCGTCCTCGGGCGTCGGCCCGTCGACATCATGGCTGGGGTAGACGTAGATCTTGCCGTTCCACACATGCGCGGACGGGTCCGCCGTGTAGATCTCGCTGACGAGCGGCTGCGAGAGGTACTTCGACTTGTCCGCCTCGACATGCTTCACAGCGTCGTTGGAAGGCGCTTCTTTCGAACAGCCTACGATGGCGATGCACGATGCTAGCGCGAGCAAAGGCAATAAGCTGAATTTCCTTGGCATACGATCTCCCGCAAGATACTTATTACAGCAAGATAGCGCTATCATTTAAAGTTGGGATTTTGCAAGCGTTTATCGAACATCGTGGAGAATGGAGGCCGTAGACCATAACCGGCTCGACCGCCTTTCCGATAGTCGTAAAAGCGCGAGCCAACTTCCAAAGGTTGCGCTCCATTGGCGCCTGGCTGGGGATGGCCTCCGTCGTCGATTAATGGGGGCTGGAAAGGCGGCGTCAGGCATCGCTGTGCGGACTCAGCCGGTCGTCGCAACACTATTGGACATGCCCAACGGCAAAAAAGGGCTGGCGCCTCGCGTTTCGACCGCAGGCAGAAGACCGTAGATGGCGGCGAGTACCCCGCAGTAATCCACTCATCTCGGCTACCGGAAACTCTCGTAGTAAATGATCGATGCAGCGCCACCGTCGCGCAGGGCTCAGAAGTTTCCCTTGGCAGCCTCCTGCAGGATCAACTTGTCCAGCGCCATGTCCGAGATCGCTCGGCGAAGACGCTGGATCTCTTTCTCCACATCCTTCATCCGCCGCGCCTGGTCGGTCTTCAGGCCGCCGTATTCCTTCCGCCGGCGATAATAGGTCTGCTCGCTGACCGCGATCCGAAGGCAAGCTTCAGCCGTGCTCGCTCCCTGCGCCAGCACAATCTCAACTTCACGCAGCTTGCCGATAAACTCTTCCGGCTTGTGCTGCCGACCTTCGAAGCCGCTTGACCCGCCAGGCCCTAATCAGTGAAGTCTCTTAAACTATACCGTGGAATCAGCGGCGCTCTGCAGGCGGTAGAAACGCTCCTTCCCCAAGGTCGCCCACCGCCTGCAGTCGCCTGAAAAAGCTTTCGGATTTCGAGTTCCTGCCTCTCCAGACGTTTCATAACTCACCTACTCACAATCCTCCCGCGGCAACCGTCAATTCAGGATAGGCAAAGGCGCTGCGGGAACGCCTAAATTTTCACGCAAGGTACTGCCTTCATATTCAGTGCGGAAAAGACCCCGCCGGCGCAGTTCTGGCAAAATCTTCTCGACGAGGTCATCTAGCGAAATCGTGTTGACTGCGATCATGAAGTTGAAGCCGTCGCAGGCTCCACCTTCGAACCAGTGCTCGAGTTGATCGACGACGTCGCTAGCCGTACCGATCAGCGTCGAATGCGCATTGGAGGCTGAAGAGCGGATCAGGACCTGGCGCAAGGTAAGTCCCTCCTTCTTCGCAGCTTCGACGTGATGGCCGCCGCGGCTGATCAACGTTTCCGGCGGTACGTCCGGAAACGGCGCATCGAGATCGCAACCGCTCAAATCGTAGGACTTCAGCGCGAGCTGGAGCGAGGCCATTGCCGCGCGCAGATCGATCAGGCCTTCGAGCTGTGCCCATTTGTCCTGGGCCTCCTGCCTGCTTTCACCCACGACGATCAGCGCTCCGGGCAACACCTTCACGTGATCAGGATCGCGGCCCCAGGCAGCCGCACGGCTGCGAATGTCGTCACGAAACGACTTGGCTTGTTCGAACGTCGATTGCGCGGTGAAGATCGCTTCGGCGACGCGAGACGCCATGGCGCGCCCTTCGGGCGATTGGCCCGCCTGGATGAGCAATGGGCGCTCCTGGGGCGACGCCACGCCTTTGAGCGGCCCGCGCACGCGATAATACTTGCCAACATGATTGATGGTTCGGATCTTGTCGGTATCCTTGTAGATACCGCTTGCCTGATCGCGCAGGTAGGCTCCGACTTCGAGCGCCTCCCACAGCTTCAGCACCACATCGACGAATTCCTCGCCGCGGGCGTAGCGCTCGACTTGGGGGACAAACGTCTGGTCCGCATATTGTGCGGCGTCATCCGGCGAAAGGCCTGTGACGATATTCCAGCCGACCCGGCCGCCGCTGATCACGTCCAGCGAGAGCACTTCGCGAGCAACATCATATGGCGGGCGGTACGAGGTCGCAATCGTTCCCGCGAGCCCGAGGTTCCGGGTATGCTGCGAGATCGCTGACAACAAGGTCATGGGTTCGAGATTGTCGCCTCCGCTGAGGCGACGGAAAACCTCGGGATTTTCCGCATTGCTCGGCGAGGCGGTATCGGCGACGAAGAGCATATCGAACTTGGCCGCTTCGAGCTTGCGCGCCAGTTCCACCCAACTGGCGATGCTGGGGCTGAACCCGATGTCTGCCTGGGGGTGGCGCCAGCCGGCCTGATGGTAGCTGCCACCACAAAAGGCGCCAAGCTTCATTTGTCTTTTTTCCTGGCTCATCGCTCTGACATCCTCTTTTTATTACAATGCTTTATACGCCATCATGGAGTAGCCTGCATCCGCCTCAGACCTATCGCACCCAGTCGGCTGGCAGGGTTTCATACCAAGCCGCTGGCAGATCGACGTACTTGCGCGACGACGATCGTATGAGCACCGCGTGGCCACGCTCGTCCGGCATGACGATGATCTCGGCATTGCAGAACAGTATGCCCTCGCGGTCGCGCCCGGTGACGGGATGCCCTTTCGGCCCGCGCACGATCGTCCGCTCGTCGATCACGAACGTCATCTCCTCGCCGCGTTCGGTGCGCAGGAGCACTCGCGTCTCGTCCGCGCTGACCACCCGGCCGACGAACGGGGCCGCCGATGCGGGAAGAAAGCGGATGTCCATCGAAAGCCGCAACTTGTTGGACCTGTTGGGCAACCCCGCATGCGCCGTCATGCTGTGAAACATGAGCACATCCCCGGCCTTGTAGTCCGGCCGGCGCCAGGCGGCATCCGGAATCGTGTCGGGGGGAATGCCGACGCGCGTGTTCGGGTCCTTGAACACGTCGGGCGGATAGAGGCTGGCCTTGTGCGATCCGGGCACCACCGCCAGCCCGCCGACTTCGTCGCCGATATCCATCAGCGGCACCCAGCAGGTGACGAAGTCGATCCCATAATTGTAGATGCCGTCCTGGTGGCGCGCTCCGAACGTCTCGGCACTGGTCCCGGGTGACAGCGGCGGCGCCGTGCGATGGACCACGATAGGCACCCAGGTCGGTGCTTCTCCCAGGAAAGTGCTGACCACCGCATCGAACGAGGGTTCTGCCACCAGGCTTCGCCACACATCGTCCGCGATTGGCCGTGCCAAGGCGCCGTCCACCCGATCCTTGCCGTTCCAGTCGGGGCCGCTCGATGAGGCATCCACCACGCCCAGATCCTTGAGCCGTGCGAGATACTCGTCGCGAACCCTGGCAATCGCATTGCGGTCGATCACGTCCCTGAAGAACAGGACACCGTCTTCGCGCCAGCGTTGCCGCAGCGCTTCCGGGTCCGTCAGCAGCGGGGCTGAATCGGGTAGTTCATCTATTTTCATCGTGCCTTCGCCTCATCCAAGCCCAAAGAATTTTTCCGCGCAGCCCGCGATGATCCAGTCGCGATCGGCCTGCGGCACGTCGCGAAAGTTGTCAGCGATCACCGCGTGGCTGTGCGGGAAGGTTGTTTCCGAATGGGGATAGTCCGACGACCACATGATGTTGCGGCAACCGGGCCGGTTACGCAGTTCGATGCCGATCCGATCGGAAATGAACGAGGCGTAGACGTTCTGGTCGAAGTAGTGGCTGGGCGGATGCTTGATGTCGCATTCGGTCCAGTGGCGCTGCATCTCCCACGTGCGGTCCATGTATTCGCAAGCCCACGGAATCCAACCCACGCCGCTTTCGATCAGGCCGATCCGTAACTGGGGAAAGCGATCGAACACACCGCCGTAGAGCATGATCGAGACGACTTCGAGCATCGCCGTCTTGCCCATCGGGACGTCCGGCAGGAAATTGGTCTTGTCCTTGTAGCGCGAGATGCGCGCGCCCAGATGAAAGGTGATCGCCAGGTCCAGCTCCTGCGCGGTGGCCCAGATAGGGTCGAACTCGGCATCGCGATACTGCCGCTCGCCGCCGACATCGCCGGTCATTGCCTGCCAGATCGAACTCATCTTTGTGAAGTTCTTGATAGACTGCGGGAAGGCGGGAATGTTGACCGCGACGTCCCCGCGCACCTTGGCCTCGTGCATCATCCTGACCGTCGTCGGCACGTCCACCGTGGGCAGGAAGGCGGCCGAAAACAGGCGCTTGGGGGCGTGAGCGCAAAAGTCCGACTGCCAACGATTGAAGGCGTCGAAACTGTCGAAGAACAAGTCGAGGTTGCCCGTTTGTAGTGGCCCGCCGCCGAACAGCACGGCCTTGTCCATGCCATCGCGGTCCATGTCCTCGATGCGCTTTTCGGCCTGCCAGCCCCCCAGCCGCATGTCGGAGAATTTGCCGACGTTCTTATACTCGCTGGTCTTGCGCCCGGCCTGACTCTGCATCAGGTGGACCTGCTTGCGCTGGCCCTCGAAGACTATGTAGTCGACATCGCCAACTGTTTCGACAGTGGGTGCCTGATCGCGGAATTGGGGCGAAAGATACTCCTTCCACATCTGCGGCGGCGGCGTGACGTGGACGTCGGCATCGACGACATAATCGGCAACACGCGGTGCCGCCTCGATCGCGCGATTAGCATCGACCTTTTCCAGAACGGTCATGGTATCAACTCCTCGGTTGGATGGCTTCGAGCAGGCCTGTCGGCGCGCTCGTCGGTCTCGAAGACAGGCAGGTTGAACGGTCCGGCCTCGTCCTCGCAACCGAGGAAGGCTAGCCGCACCGGCAGGCCCAGCCGCATGCCCTGCCCGGTCATCCCGGCGGGATTGGCGATGAAAAGCGGCCCTTCCTCAAGCTCGACGAGGATACAGTCCCACGGCATCGGGAACTGCCCCTGGTAGTAATCACGCTCGAACGTGCACCAGCTGGCGATGGCACCCCGGCCCGACAGCCGTTCCCATGCGAAGCCCTCGCCGCCGCAGGTCGTGCAGGCGGCCTCGATCGGCCAGGCTAGCGTATGGCAGCCGGTACAGCGCGGCAGGCGCAGTTCCTGCCGGTCGCACCATGCCCAGAAAGTGTCGTTACCGTGCCCCAGGGTGCGGTCGGGTCTCTTGTGCACCACCATCTCAGGCCGCCCGCGTCAGGATCAGCGGGTGGGCCACGTCGGTCTGCGCGACCGAGACCATCGAGGCCTCCAGCCCGGCGATCTGCCGACCGACCGCCTCGTGGCGCAATTGGCGCACCGCCTCGGTCACCAGGTTCCAGCCGTGCATGTAGGCGCCCGACATCATCCCGCCCGCAACGTTGACCGGCAGGCTCCCACCCACCGCCATCTTACCCTCTCGAAAGGCGCGAAGCCCCTCGCCGGCTTCCAGAAAGCCATAGCCCTCGATCTGGTTGACGAGATGGATCGAGGCCGGATCATATCCCTCGAAATGCCCGATCGCGGCAAGGTCCAGCCCGGCCATCGCCAGCGCCTGCGCTCCTGCATCGCGCAGTTGCGGGGCAAGCCGATCGCACACCAGCGTCGCCAACTTGCTGCCCCGGGCCCTGGATTCCCCCCAGCCGGCGACATCGATGGCG